>JACPRK010000022.1 GCA_016190005.1 Candidatus Wallbacteria bacterium
CCCTGTTCCCTGTTCGACTGGGACCAGACGCGCGGGCCGGATCGAATTCTCCGACGCGCTCCTAGACGAAGGGCTCCGGGCTCTCACGAACCCATGGATCTCCTGAAAACCGGCATGAAATCTGGTAGTACTGGTCCCTTTCGGCGGCCATGAGCGGGTGCATGGTTTGAAGATGCGCGCGGCCAGCCAGCAGGTTCACTCCCGAGCGCTCGAGCTTTCGAGCGCTCGAACCAGTCATGATGAAACGCCAGCGCCTGTCTTCCTCGATCAGCGACTGAACGACGCCGAGTAGCTCGGGCATCTTGTGGACCTCATCGATGACGATGGGGACGCTCCCTGGCGCGGCGCGCACGGTGTTCCGCTGGCGCTCGGGCCTGGCCGCATAGGATCGAAACAGGTCAAATGGAAGTACGACGGTCAGAACCATCACTTGAGCCTGCCCCTTCCCTGCGCGCTCGTCGACCCGGCTCACCGCGAAAGTCCGTGCCTCTCACCCGTAGCGATCGAACAGCACCGGCACGACGAACATGTTGAGCACCGTCGAGGTCACCAGGCCGCCCAGGATGACCGCCGCCATCGGAGCCTGGAGCTCGTTGCCCGGTTCGCCGCCGGCCAGGATCAGCGGCACCAGCGCCAGCCCCGCGGTGAGCGCCGTCATCAGTACGGGCGCCAGCCGCTCCAGCGAGCCCTGGAACACCGCCTCGGCCCGCGACTTGCCCTCCGAGATCAGGTGCTGGTAGTGCGTGATCATCAGCACGCCGTTGCGGGTCGCAATGCCGAAGAGCGTGATGAAGCCGACCAGCGAGGCGACGTTGAGCACCCCGCCCGTCAGGTACACCGAGGCGATGCCGCCGATCAGCGCCAGGGGCAGGTTCGTCATCGTGATGATCGACAGCCGGGCCGTACCGAGAGCCATGTAGAGCAACACGAAGATCCCGGCCACGGCGACGAGCGAGAGGATCCCGATGGTCCTGCGCGCCTCCTGTTCCGATTCGAACTGCCCGCCATAAGTGACATAGTATCCATCGGGGAGTTTGACTCCACTCGACACGCGCTGCCGGATCTCCTCGATGACGCTGCCCAAGTCCCGCCCCTGCACGTTGCAGGAGACGACCACCTTGCGCTGGACGTTCTCGCGGTTGATCGTGTTCGGACCGGCGCGCCGCTCGATCTTGGCCAGCATCTTGAGCGGCACCTTCAGCCCCGACGGCGCGTCGAACAACGCGTTGGAGATCGACTCGACGTCGCCCTTGACCGCCGCGTCGTAACGGACCACCAGGTCGTAGGTGCGCCCCTGCTCCAGGATCTGGCCGGCGACCCTTCCCGCGAAGGCCGCCTCGAGCTCCTCGGCAAGCTCGCCGACCCTCATGCCGTAGCGGGCCACGGCCTTGCGATCGAAGGCGATCCGCAGCTCGGGGATGTCGCTCACCTGCTCCACCGACAGATCGACCACGCCCGGCACCTTCGCCATCTCGTCCTCGATCCGGTCGGCAAGCGTGACCATCTCCGGCATCTCGAGGCCGAAGAGCTTCACGGCGATCGCCGAGCGAGTCCCCGACAGGAGGTGATCGATCCGGTGCGAGATCGGCTGTCCCACGTTGAGCACCATCCCGGGAATTCCCCGGATCGCCTTGCGTACGTCCGCCAGGATCTCGTGGCGTGGCCGGCCGCCGAGCTTCAGTCGCACGTCGACCTCGGCTCCGTTGGACCCCTGCGCATGTTCGTCGAGCTCTGCCCTTCCCGTGCGCCGAGCGGTCGAGAGCACCTCCGGGACCGTATGGAGCCGCTTCTCCAGCAGGTTGCCGAGCTTGTCGGACTCGGGAAGGTTCGTCCCCGGCAGCGTGACGGCGCTGATGGTGAGCGCCCCTTCGTTGAACTCGGGCAAGAACGCGCGGCCCAATCCGGGCAGCGCAGCCAGGGCGATCGCCAGGGCCGCGGCCGACGGCGCGAGCACGAACCATCGGTGAGCGAGGGCGACCCTCAACCACGGCCCATAGCCCCGCTTCAGGAGCCTCAGCACCGGCCCTTCGCCTTCCCACTCGAGCACCTTCGGCTTCGCCAGCAGATAGAAGCAAAGCACCGGCGTCACCGTGAGGCTCACGATGAGCGACGCGAAGAGGGCGATGATGTAGGAGAAGCCCAGCGGCGCCAGCAGCCGCCCCTCGACGCCGGACAGAAAGAAGAGCGGGAGGAAGACCAGGATGATGATGAGGGTGGCGAACACCATCGACGGCCGGATCTCGTTGGAGGCGTGCCAGACGACGTCCAGGTTCGAGCGGCGCTTCTCGGGCGGCTTGTGGTGGTTCTCGCGCAATCGACGGAAGACGTTTTCGACGTCGATGATGGCGTCGTCCACCAGCGCCCCGATGGCGATCGTGAGGCCGCCGAGCGTCATCGTGTTGATCGTCGTTCCCGAGAGCCGGAACGTCAGGATCGCCACGAGCAGCGAGAGCGGGATCGCCGTCATCGTGATGAAGGTCGCCCGCACGCTGGCCAGGAAGAAGTAAAGCACGACCACGACCAGGATCGCGCCGTCGCGGAGAGCATGCTCGACGTTGGTCAGAGCCGTCTCGATGAAGTCGGCCTGGCGAAGCGCGTTGCGCCTGAGCTGCATGCCGGCGGGCAGGAGCTTCTCCAGCTCGTCGAGGACCGAGTCGATCTTGGCCGTCACTTCGAGCGTGTTCGCCCCCGGCTGCTTGAGCACTCCGAGCACCACGGCGGGCTTCGCGTCGATCGACCCGACACCCAGGCGTGGAGCCATCCCGACGCCCACGCTCGCCACGTGGCTCACCTTCACCGGCGTCCCGGCGTGCTCGGCCAGGACGGTCTCGCCGATGTCGTCCACGCTCGCGATCCGGCCCACTCCTCGGATCAGATACTCCTGCCCCGAGGCGAGCAGGAAGCCGCCGGACGTGTTGGCGTTCGACTGCTCCAGCGCCCGGATGACTGCCTGAAAGGTCACCCCGAAGGCCGCGAGCTTCACCGGGGAGACCTGCACCTGGTACTGCCGGACTCCGCCCCCGATCGGGATCACCTGGGAAACGCCGGGCACGGCCAGCAGCCGTCGCCGCACCAGCCAGTCCGCCGTCGAGCGCAGCTCGAGAGGGTCGGCGTTGTCGCTCGTCAGTCCGAGGAAGAGGATCTCCCCCATCACACTCGAGATGGGTGCCAGCATCGGCCGTCCGACGTCGGGCGGGAGAGTCGCGCCGACCAGCTGCAGCTTCTCGTTGACGACCTGGCGGGCCAGGTAGACGTCGGTCGACCAGTCGAACTCGACCCAGACCACCGAGATGCCGATGCCCGACGATGAGCGCACGCGCCGCACGCCGCTGGCGCCGTTGAGCGCCGTCTCGATCGGGAAGCTGATCAGCGTCTCTACCTCCTCGGGGGCCAGCCCGTGGGCCTCGGTCAGGACAGTGACGGTCGGCGCCGTCAGGTCCGGCAGCACGTCGACCGGAAGTCTCACGGCGACGAGAGAACCTCCGATCAGGAGCGCCACGGAGAGGAAAAGGACGATGATCCGCCCTTCGAGGGCGGCCCGGATGAGGTGCGAAAGCATCGTTGGCTCCTAGTGGGCGTGGCCGTGTTCGGGGATCGTCTTGGAGACGGATTGCAGGTAGATCTCGTAGCCCCCGACGGTGGCCACCCTCTCGCCCTCCGAGACCCCGCTGACGAGCTCCACGAAGCCCTTCTGCCGGGCGCCCGTGCGCACTCGGCGCTTGCGGAAACTCTCGCCTTCGGGCTGTACGAAGACCACATCCCGACCACCGTCGTCATAGACGGCCGTCTCCGGGACGGCGAGGACCTGCTGGCCGCCGCCTGTGTCGATCTCGATGTCGACGAACTGCCCGATCAGCAGCCTGCGAGCTTCGTTGGCGACCTCGAAGACGATCGGCACCGTGCGGGTCTTGGTGTCCACGAGCTCGCCGACCGTTACGAGGTGCCCCGACAAGGACCCGAGCGTCAGCGGTTCCTCGATACCGAGCAGCCGGAAGCTGGCGTTCGAAGAGGTTCTGACGGCGGCGATGTCCGGCTCGAACACGCGGCCGACGATCCAGACCCGCGAGGGCTCCAGGATGGTGAAGAGCACCTCGGCCGCGTCCACCTGCTCGCCGGCAGAGGCATGTACCTGAACGATTGTCCCGTCGATCGGAGAGAGGACCTGGTACTCCTCCAGCCCCCGCGTGCCCGTGCTGGCAGAGCCTGCCTGCCGGGAACGGAAGTATCCGAGCCGCTTGATGGACGCGGCGGCGCGCTCCTGTGCGAGCGCTCGCTGCTTGCGCGCCTCGTCGAGCTCCCGACGCGCCACGGCGCCCTGGGCCGCCAGCCGCTCGGCGCGCTCCAGCGTTCGCGCGGCGGCAGCCAGCTCGACGGCCGACTGTCGGTCCTCCAGCTCCAGCTGGGTCCGGTCGACGTCGGGCGGAGTTGCCGGCGACAGTACCGCCAGCGTCTCGCCCGCCCGCACCTGCCGTCCCAGCAGCGGCCAGATCCCGCCGCGCGGCGCTTCGAGCCTTCCCGCCTTCGGTGTGTGCACGTGTCTCTCGCTGCCGGCCCGCGCCGTGACGTCACCCACTGCGTGGACCGAACGCCCGATGCGGCGCTTCGTCACCTTCGCCGTCGCGAACGGGATCTGCCATTGCTGCTCCTTGAGGAAGGGCACCTCTTCGCCGGGGACCTCCTGCTGCGGCGCGTCTCTCACGTCTGCCGCGGTCGCGTTCACCTGCGTCTGCAGGGTGAAGCGATCGCTGGCGCCCGGGCTGGTGAGCGCGATGGTCACTCGCGCTGCCCCGGCGCTCGCGGGCACGACGGTGGCCCCGAAGATCCCGGGGATCTTGGGCGGGTCCGCTTGCGTCCGGACCGGCGCAGCGCCGGCCACTTCCAGCGTGACGTCTACCGTGCCGCTCGCGACCGGAAGGAACTTCTCGGAGTCGCGCATGTCGGTCAGGTGAATCGCCATCCGTGACGGCTGCCCGACCACGAGCGGGGAGAACTCGACGAAGAGCTCCGCCTGCGGCCCCCAGATCGTGAAGGCCAGCGGGTCTGGCTCCTCGGCCGGGCAGGTCGCGGAACCGAGGAGTAAAAAGAGGAACAGAGTCGTTTTCGAGATCGTCATGTCGTGTCCTTCCTTCAGTGCCCGGGCGTCAACAGGCGCCCGGACGCCTCCTCCAGATCGATGAAGGCCGCGCGGGCGGTCTCGGCCTGCCGGATGTAGCCGAGCCTCGATTCGCGCTCGAGCCGGTAGGCGTCCAGCAGCTCCAGCAAGCCGTGTTCGCCCTCGGCGTACGATGCCGAGAGCGTCGAGAGAATCTGCTCGGGGCGCTCCAGCAGCTCCACTCGGGCAGCCCCGAGCCGCGCGCGTTCTGCTTCGTAGGCGTTCCAGGCTGCGTGGAGCCTGGCAAGCAGCCCGGTCGCCAGCGCCGACTGTTCGCGCTCCGCCACGCCGAGGCGCGCGCGGGCCTCGGCCTTCTCACGTTGGCCGCGATCGTGGATCGGCAGGTCGATCGCCAGCCCCACGGTGAAGCCACGTTGCGTCACGGACTGGTCGTAGTCGAGCGAGCCACCGAAGACCGCGAAATCGGGCCTCGCCTCGCGATGGGCCTGCTCCAGTTGGGCCCGGGCCACGTCCTTGCCGCGCTCGAGCTCGACCTGGTCGGGGTGTCGCGCCAGCGAGTCGTCGGGCGGTCGGTCGACCTCTGGCGGCTCGAGTGGCCCTTGCAACTCCAGCGGCTCGGCCTGGCTCAGGCCGAGCACTCCGGCGAGAAGCGTGGTCTGCCGCGCGAGCTCGATCGCAGCTGCCTTGAGCTGGAGGTCGAGCTGACCCGCTTCGGCCGCCAGCCGCATCACGTCGTACTTCGAGGCGAAGCCTTCCTGCTCGCGTTTGGCCAGCCTGGACCGCAGGGACTCCAGTCGCTTTGCGCTCGCTTGCTGCGCTTCGAGGACTTGGCTGGCCGCAAGTGCCCGGAAGAACTGGCGGCGGAGCCCGATGACGAGAGCGAAGAGCTCCTTGTCGACGGAGGCCTGCGAGCTCGTCAGCTCGGCCTGCGCGGTGGCAAGCCGGGCTCCCAGCTTGCCTGGGGCCAGGATCGGGTGGCTAAGCTTCACCGTATCCTGGCGGGAGCCGACGACTCCTGCCTTGTCGGGTAGCGCCTCCACCTCCACGGCGAGGGTCGGATTGGGGCGGACGCGGGCCCCGGCCTGCCCCGCGCGCGCAAGCTCCACCCGGGCCCGCAACGCGAGCGCCTTCGGACTTTCGGTCTGGAATCGGGCGGTCGCCGCCTCGAGGTCGAGCGGTCGCGGGCCGGCAGCGGCCGGTCGGAGCCAGACGAGTGCCAGGACGAGCGGCCCGAGCCGCACGATCGAACGCGATCGAACGAAGAACATGAATCCTCCTTGTGGGCGAGGCCCGGCGCTCTGCACCTGCGCACGGTCTCGCGTGAGACGCATCCGGGCGCCAAGTGGCGCCCCGGATCAGACGCGTGGGGTCACGCCTGGCCAGGAGGATCTCGAGATTGTGATAGACGGCTCGGCGGAGGCTGCGTGTCTTGCCGCGTCGAACGCAGCAGGCTTCGGGCCTTGTCGGGCGCGAACACCACGAGTGCCGAAGCCAGGACCACCGCAGTCGTCTGGCCCTGCGTCAGGAGCTCGCCGCCACCGGACGATTTCGAGTGACTGTGTCCGAATGCTTCGTCTGCCGGCCCGTCCGCGGCGAGCGAGACAGCGTGCTGGTGGCCCGGCAGCCCCCCGTGCTCGGCAATATGGAGGAGCTCCTCGGCAGTCCCGATGGCCAGCACGAGCAGCGCCGCGACGCCCAGCAAGGCCCACGGCCGGCAGGCCATCGAGGTTCGGGAGGTCGGCATCGCGGGGAGGATATCACAAGGACACGAAAGCGTGAACCGGGAACTCCGCACGGGGTGCGATCGCAGTTCCTGAGCCGGCTCCCCGCTCATCCTGAGCTAGCTCCCCGCTCATCCTGAGCTGGTTCCCCGCTCATCCTGAGCTTGTCGAAGGATGCACTGGATGCGGCATCTTCGCGACGCACCCTTCGGCAAGCATGTCCTGAGCCTTTCGGCGAGCTCAGGACTTGCTTGCCGAAGGGCGGGCTGCCGAGAATCCACTCTGAGCCCGAATTGTGGTTCGACAAGCTCACCACGAACGGGCTAGTGACCCATGAACCGCGCGCGCACCCTTCCACTCGGCCCCGCGGCCCGCACGGCGGGCGTGCCGAGCGCTACAATGGCAGCTACAGCGTCGAATCGAGGACCATTGTGCAACCGAGAAGCTCCGAGAACACGGCAGACCGCGGCACCCGGCCGGGCAAACAGCCGAGGCCAAGCTGGGCGGTGGCGCCGCTTGGGTTCTTGGCCCTCGCCTCACCCCTGCAGGCCGGCGGGGTCTCCTTCCTGCCGCTGGTGCTGGCGGCAGGGATCGCCGCGATCCACGTGCCCATCTACCTGCTGCTGCTGCTGGCTGCCGCCGCGGCGGGACCGGTCGGACAAACGCCACGGGGCCGCTGGGACCGGCGGCAGTACCTGGCGGCAGCAAACCTGCTTGCGGGGTTCTCGGAGCTGGGAGCGGTTCTCTTCATGGTCGTCTGGGCGGCGCTGGCACCCGACGGCGAGAATCTCTCTTCCCTGTTCGGTTTGGCCGTGCTGCTGGGCGCGCCGTGCATCGCCCTGGCGACCGTGAGGGGTCTTCCGGACACCGGTCCGCATCTTCTGGAGGTAGCCTCGAAGGCCCGGTGGATCGTCTTGCCGGCGTCCGGACTTCTCTGCCGGGGCGTCCCGTTCTTCGAGGAGGCCTTCACGTGGCTTGGGCTAGCGCTGCTCGCGACCCCGCTGCTGCTCATCGCGAGGTTTGCGCTCGACGGCGTGGTCCGGCCAGGCCGACCAGTTCAGGGTCCGGTGGCCCAGCCCTCCAAGGAGCCACCGGATGGCTCCGGGGGATGAACCCAGGCGCGATCGACCTGGCCTACCTGGTGGTCAGCTCCTCGAGCGCGGCCACGCGCACGTGGGCACGGTGCCTGGAGCCGTCGGCGAAGAGCAGCATGGCGTACGCGTCGAAGCTGCCCCAACAGACGTCTGTGATGGCGAAGCCGCTGGCCCGATCGGACACCGCTCGCATCGGGCGCGCGAAGGTCGGGTGGAGCACGTACTCCACTTCCAATACTTGCTCGAGCTGGCGGGCGTCACCTGCGAGCCGGATAGTGAAACGAGTCGAGCGGGTGGAGGTCGCCTCGCGCTCCAGCCGGAACTGGAGCCCGGCTGGCATCGCTCGCGGCAATGGCTTCGGATAGGGTACGGCGGCTGAGAGTGAGATGACCTGGCGAGTCGAAATGCGGCCGAAGAGATAGTGCGATCGGACCGAGACCTTGGCCGTCAGCGTGTAGAACCCGAACTCGCGGCGCACCAGCTTGAAGTCGTGAGCCCCGTCGCGGACCGTGACGGAAGGCTGGCGCGTCACGGGAGGGAAGACGTACTCGACCGATTCGATGTCGAGACCGTCGCCGTCCTCGGTGCGCTGGACCCGCGCCTCGTACCAGAAGTAGGAGGAGCTGCTCCCGAACCGGGACGTGAGGACCAGCCGTAGCCCGTCATTGGCGGCGCTCGCCCGCGTGTGCCGGCCCGAGAAGTCGGGCGGCTGCGGCTCGCTGGGCGGGGCCGGGGCCGCCCTGCCAGCGGCCAGGCTGGCGGCAGGAAGATCGTCGAAGCCGGCGCCTGCAGGCTGAGCCGTCACGCTCGCGCTCGCCACTATTGCCAGGATCAGGAACCCGCCCCAGTGAAGGCCGCTGCGTCTGCTCATACTCTGTCCTCCGACTACTAGGCCGCCCGGTGGGCGCGCCGCTTGCAGTCTAGCGCGCACCGGCCAGCCCCGCCAGGATCGCGCGCGTCTCCGCGACCATCCGGTCCCGCGATAGCCGCGCCACGGCATCGGCTCGGGCCGCGGCTCCCATCCGGGCGCGCAGCTCCGCGTCGGCGGCCAGCTCGTCCATCGCCCGGACCAAGCCGCTAGCGTCACCGGGCTCGATCAGCCGACCCGTGACGCCGTCGACCAGCGCCGAGCCGACTCCCCCCCGCCGGGTCGCGATCACGGGCTTGCCGCAGGCGAGCGCCTCGGCGACGGCCAGCGGCAGCCCCTCCCAGCGCAGCGTCGGCAGCAGGAAGACGTCGCACGCGGAGTAGCACCGCGCGATCTCGAGGGAGGCGACGTGCCCCAGGAAGTGCGCCAGCCCCCGGGCCGACAGCGGCCGCGCCAGCTCGCGGAGCTCGGGCTCGGCGGGGCCGCTCCCGGCAATCAAGGCGTGAACGGGTCTTCCGGATGAAGCCAGTCTTGCCAGCGCCTCCAGGCCGACGTGAAAGCCCTTCTCCCAGAGCAGCCTCCCCGCCATCAGGAAGACGACCTCGGCGTCCGGAATCCCCAGCCGCCCGCGCAGCTCGGCGCCGGAATCGGCGTCCGGCCGGAAACGGTCCGTGTCGACGCCGTTCAGCACGCAGTGGACGCGGTCCGCCGCGGGCCGGTACTGGCTGCGCATCGCATCGGCCAGCTCCCGGCTCACGGCGATGAGCGCGTCCATCGCCAGGAAGCTCCGATCGCCCCGGCAGAGCTCCCGGACGACCCTGGGCGCGCGCGCGATCACCTTGAGCCGCGCCAGCAGCCCCCGGGCCGACGCCCAGCTGCTGAAGTACTCCCAGCTCATCAGGCCGTGGAAGATGGAGGCGCACGGGATGCCGAGCTGCTTCCGGGCCGGGCTCGCGACGTAGCCGCGGGCGCCGGCGCTCTGGCCGACCACCACATCCACCGGCTCGCGCGCGTGCAGGGCGAGAAGGCAGGCGACGCTCGCCTCGAAGTAGCCGCCGCCGTACTGGCCGGTCGTGGTTCCCGGCAGGTAGAGGATGCGCGTGCCGCCACTTTCCTCTTGCGCCAGGCCTCGCGGGTGCGCCGTCGTCACCAGCGTGACGCGGTCGCCGCCGGCCGCAAGCGCCCGGGTGAGGACGGAGCCGTGAACCTCCATGCCGCCCGCTCCGGCGCCGTGCTCCAGCACCGAGCGGCCCATGAAGCAGATGTGCATGATGCGGGGCCTCAGCCGGCCGCGCCCGGTTTCCTGGCGGCGATGAGGACACCGCCCGAGAGGAACTCGCGCAGCAGGTGCCCCGTCGCCAGGCGGCTCCACCGGCGGAACTTGTCCGGGTCCAGGACCGGCACGCGCTGGAAGTCGGTGAAGCCGGCCTGGCGCATCAGGGCCTCGACGTCGGCGAAGGTGAAGTAGTGAAGGTGGCCGCCGTCGTAAGCCGAGGGATCGTCCGAGGTCGAGGGGAAGCGGCCCTGGAAGAGGATGCTGACCAGGTGCTTCCAGTAGCGGATGTTGGGCGTGCTGACGAAGACTCGCCCTCCCGGCGCCAGCACCCGGTGCACCTCGCGCAGCGCCGGGAGCGGCTCCCGCACGTGCTCCAGGACGTCCAGCATCGTGGCCGAGTCGAAGGCGCCGGCGGCGTAGGGCAGCCCGGTGGCGTCCAGGTCGACGCGCGTCACGAAGGCACCTCGCGCCCGGCAGCGGGCTGCCCGCTCGGCGTCCAGCTCGGCCCCGTGGAGCTCGGAGTAGCGCGGGGCCACGAGCGACAGGAAGTGGCCGTCGCCACAGCCGACGTCCAGCAGTCGCCGGCCGCTTCCGGCGAGCGAGGCGGCCAGATCGGTGCGGTTCGCCGCCATCGGTCTCCTGGCGCCTGCGTCAGCGCCGAGCGTCGAGCGCGGCGAGGTCGGCGTCGACCATCATCCGGATGAGGCTTTCGAAGTCGACCCGGGGCTCCCAGCCCAGCTTGGACTTCGCCAGCGATGCGTCGCCGAGCAGCAGATCGACCTCTGCGGGGCGCACCAGCGACGGATCGATCCGGACGTAGCCTTCCCAGTCGAGCCCTACCCGATCGAAGGCGATGGTCACCAGATCCCGGACTTGATGGCTCTTTCCGGTCGCAATGACGTAGTCGATCGGCTCCGGCTGGTTGAGCATCATCCACATCGCCTCGATGTAGTCGCCGGCGAAGCCCCAATCCCGGCGGGCGTCGAGGTTGCCCAGCTTCAGCTCCTTCTGCAGCCCTCGCTTGATGCGGGCGGCGGCGTTGGTGACCTTGCGGGTAACGAACTCCAGGCCGCGCCGCGGCGACTCGTGGTTGAAGAGGATGCCGCTTACCGCGAAGATGTCGTAGCTCTCCCGGTAGTTGACGGTGATGAAGTGGCCGTAGGCCTTGGCCACGCCGTAGGGGCTACGGGGGTAGAAGGGCGTGTGCTCGCTCTGCGGCGTCTCGCGCACGCGCCCGAACATCTCGCTAGACGAGGCCTGGTAGAAGCGGATCCCCTTGTCGACGACGCGGATCGCCTCGAGCATGCGCGTCACACCCAGAGCCGTGAACTCGCCGGTCAGGACGGGCTGGTTCCAGCTCGCCGGGACGAAGGACTGCGCCGCCAGGTTGTAGACCTCGTGCGGGCGCGACTCGGAGAGCGCGGCGATGAGGGAGTTCTGGTCCAGCAGGTCCCCCTGCAAGAGCGTCACGCGGTCGCGGTAATGGTCGATCCGTTCGAAGCTCTCGGTGCTGCTGCGGCGTACGAGACCGTAGACCTGGTATCCCTTCTGCAACAGGAACTCGGCCAGGTAGGAGCCGTCCTGGCCGGTGATCCCCGTGACGAGCGCTCTCTTCATGGTGTCGTCCGTTCCTCTCCGGGGGCGGCGTTCGACCGCCAGTAATCCATCAAGTCTTGCAGGGTCTGCTCGATCGGCACCTCGGGCCGCCAGCCGGTGTCCCGGGCGAAGCGGCTGCCGTCGCAGGCGATCGAGGCGATCTGTCCTGGGCGGACCCGCGCCCTGTCCACGCGAACTTCGATCGGGACCCGCGAGAGCGCCAGCAGCCTGTCGACCAGATGGCGCACCCGGTAGCTGGGCGAGCGGCCGACATTGTAGCACAGCCCCGCGCGTCCGCTGCGTGCCGCGGCGATGTAGGCGCGCGCCACGTCGCGCACGTCGGTGAAGACTCGCTCCACTTCGAGGTCTCCGACCTCGAGCACGGGCCCAGTCAGGCCGGCCTCGATCCGCGCGATCTGTCGGGCGAAGTTCGGGAGCGCGAATTCGGGCCTTTGGCCCGGGCCCGTATGGTTGAAGAGCCGCAACCGCACGATGTCCAGCCCGTAGCGCCGGTGGTAGTCCATCCCCAGAAGGTCCGCGGCCAGCTTGCTCACACCGTAGGGAGTCGCCGGCTCGCAGAGGGTCGTCTCATCGATCGGACGGCCGCTTTCGATGCCGAAGCCATAGACCTCGCCGCTGCCCGCGAGCACCACGCGCGCACCGGGTGCTGCGCGCCGGGCGGCCTCCAGCACGTTGAGCGTGCCGCCGAGGTTCACCCTCAGGTGTTCCTCGGCCTTGTCCCACGACTCGGGCACGTACGCCTTTCCTGCCAGATGGAACAGCCAGTCGGGCTTCGTCGCGCTGATAGCCCGCTCGAGCGAGGCCCGATCCGTGATGTCCCCTCTCACGAAGCCGGCGCCCTCGCTTCCGGTCTCGTCTGGCTCGCGCACCAGCCCGACGGTCTCGATCTCCTCGAGTCGCAACGCGCGGCCGAGATAGCTCCCGGCGAACCCACTCAGACCCGTCACCAGCGCTCGCGTCATGGCGCCGCCATGGTATCACGCCCCGGCAAGCGCCCCGAATCGCTCCACTGGACCGATCGAGTCTTTGAAAAGCGAAGATCCCGTTGCCGGAAAACCCGTGGCGTCTACCTGTACCGGGTTTTCGAGAAAACCCGGTACAGTTAGACGCCACGGGTTTTCGCCACCGGACTTCCGGGCACCCTTTAACGACGCAGCTTCTTCCAGAGCGCGTTGCGGCTGATCCGCAATCGCCGCGCGGCCTCGGCCCGCCTGCCGTGCGTCGCCGCAAGGGCTCTCTCGAGCTCCTCGCGCTCATGGTGCGCCATCGAGATGGCCAGCGGCTGGATGCTCTCGAGGTCGGGCCGCCGCACCAGGGAGCCGCATTGAGACGCCGTCAGCTCCGCCAGGCCCTCCCGAAGCCGAGCCTCCAGCTCCTCCACGCGGAACGGCTTCGTGATGAAGTCGAAGGCACCGTGCCGCATTGCGTCCACGGCCAGCGGGACCGTTCCGAACGCGGTCATCAAGATGACGACCGATGGCGGCCGAATCCGCCGCACGTGCTGCAGGATCTCCAGTCCGCTGGCCCCCGGAAGCTTCAGGTCGGCCACCACTGCGTCGAACCGCACGCCCGAAAGCAGCCGCATCGCCTGCTCGCCGTTCTCCAGGTCGCGCACCCGGTAACCCCGTTCGAGCAGGTAGTCGCGCGTCAGCTGCCTGAGCAGCGCCTCGTCCTCGACCAGCAGCACGGAGGTCATCAGTCGGCGCCCCCGGCAACCGGAATCCGCAGCTTCACCAAAGTCCCCGCGCCCGGCTCGCTTCGAACTTGCATCGTGCCCCCGCAATGCCTCAGTGCGCCTCGCACCAGGAACAGCCCCAGCCCGAGCCCCGACCCGCTTCCCTTCGTCGTGAAGAAGGGCTCACCGATCCGCGCCGCCAGCTCCGGCGGCATGCCGCAACCCCGATCGCGAACTTCGAGCACTAGCTCCGAGCCCTCGAGGGTGAGCGCCAACCGGACGTCGCCCCCGGGTTCGCTGGCCTCCACCGCATTCACCAAGAGGTTCTCGACCGCCTGTCGGACCAGGTCCCGGCAGATGATGGCCGGCACGAGATCGCTCGAAGGCTCCAGGATCAACCGCACGTCCCGTGCCCGGGCTCGCTGGCCTGCGTTCTCGATCGCCTCGCGAGCCAGCTCGCAGACGTCCGTCGCCGCAGGTGTGACGCACCCCGGACCGGCCCCGTCGACCACTCGCCGCAAGACCGAGAACACGCGATCCATCGCCTCCCGCGCCATGGCCGAGTAGACCGGGAGAGCGTCGGCCGTCAACTTCCCGCTGTCCAGCCGCCGAAGAAATGAGTCGACGCCCGACAGCGGGTTGTTGAGCTCGTGGACCAAGCCTGCGGCCAGCCGTCCGACGGTGGCGAATCGCTCGCTCTCCAGGGCGAGGTCGTGGGTCTGTGCCAGACGCAGCCGCATCGCGTTGAATGCCGAGGCGATGTTGGCGACCTCGCGGGGACCCTCCTGGGAGAGCGGCGCTTCGTCCTTCTCCGGCAGCGGCGCGCTCCGGGATATGCCTCGGGCCAGCTCCCGAAGTCGGCTCACCGCGAGAGTCTGCATCACGAAGACGAGCCCGCAAACCAGCGACCCCAGCAGCGCGAACATCAGGTCCAGCCGGAACACGAGCGCGCGCGATTGCGCCAGTTGGTCCCGCTCCGAGAGCGCCACGTGAACTGAGCCCGGAGTTCCGTCCAGCAAAGGCACAGTGGCGTGACAGACCCGTCCGAGCTCCGTGCAGAGCTCCACCGCTTGCTCTCCTGAGGTTGCGGCGATGGGCAGGAGTTGCTCGGGGAAACCGCCGGCGAAGCTGTGCGAGAGAATGGCGCCGGCCGGGTCGGCGACGAAGGCGTACGAAATCTCGGCGCGCGACGAGACCATCTCGGAGGTCACCCGATCGAGCGCTGCCTGGTCGCCCAGGAGCACCGGCTCGGCAGCCGCGGCGGCGTAGGCCTGCCCGAGCGCGCCGGCGCGAGTCCTTGCCGCAAGGCTTACCTGGGCAGCCAGCACGCGCCGCAAGGCGGTGTGCAGGATCAGCCCGAAGGCCAGGAGCGGTATCAGGACCCCGACAAGCAACCGCGTCCGGAGGCTGACGCGGCTCATTCGACGGCCCTCGCGGGAGTATGTCCGGCCGGCTCCAGCTGCGATTGCAGCCGGCGCACGATGTCGTAAAAGCTATCCCGTGTGGATTCGAATCGGTCGATGCCAAGCTGGTCCAGGATCACCTTTCCGGCCGGGTCCCTGTGCATCGAGAAGAGCGTTCGGCCGAGCAGGTTCGAGAGCGCGTCCGGACAGCTCTTCGGCACGACGAAGGGGGGCGCGGGGTACTCCGGGGAACGTTCCAGAATCTTCGTCGCGCCCGTCAGCTGAGGGCTGCTCCGGGCCAACCTCTCCCATACGAGACTATCGATGGGCGCGGCATCGACGAGGCCCCGCGCCACCAGGCGAATCGACCGGTCGTGGCTGAACGTCCAGGAGACCTGCTGCGGCGGGGGCATCGCGAGCTCTCGCAGCCGGGACAGCAGGTAGAGCCGGCCCGTCAGCGAGCGGGGGTCGACCAGCGCGACGCGGGCGCCGGCCAGCGAAGCGAGAGATGAGGCGGCCGAGGAGGCCGGCGCCAGGACGTAGCTGCGGTAGGTCGCACGCCCTTCGATCACAGGCACGGCCAGGGGCCTGGCTCCGTAGCGCTCGTGCGCCTCCGGATAGGCGCCCGAGCAGATGAAAGCCAGAGACAGGAAGTCCGCCGCGAGAAGCTCGTTCACGGCGCCGTAGGAGCCTCGGTGGACGACCTCCGGGCGGGCGCCCATCCGGGCGGCGAGGTAGCCCGCCAGCCGGCCATAGCTGGCGTGCGTGTCCGTAGGGGAAATCATCGTGGCGAACGCGACTCGCAACAGAGGGCGTTCTGCGTCTGCGCCATGGCGCCTGGGGGGCGGCACACGCCGCGACAGCGTCACCCGCTGGGCGGGCGGCGGAGGCTCGGGAAGCATAACGCGGGCCGCCGCGATGAGCGCCGCTGAGACGGCCACTCCGGCCAACCACCAGCCGCAACGGTTTGCCTGCCCGGCCGGCGCTCCCTGAACTGTGTGATTCAACTCCTCGCCCTCGTGCGCTCGCTCGCTTCTATTGAAGCGTGGTCCCTGGCCGTCATCCCCTGGGCCACCCGTCCATCGGTCGCAACCGCCGTGCCAGGTAGTGCTCCGGGCGGCGGCCGGCTTGGCCGTGAGCGCGGTGTCTCCATCGGGTGACACCTGCGGGCCTCACGGCAGGCCCTTCTGGGCAGGCGTCTGAGTGCGTGATCTGGCTCGCGCTCGGTCCGTACTCGATCTGCACCGCCCAGGGGAGACGATCCTCCTGGTCTGTGCAGACCGGTCCGGGTGTCTCCGCAGCGTGACGTTTTCGGGACAAAGCGTCCGCCGCTGCCGCCCTGGGACGTGTGCTCGGTCACATTGTCGTGGCTCCGTCGGGCCAGCTGGGGCCGTTGCTAGCCCGAGGACCGTCGAGCCGCGCCACGACAAGACTTACTCGCATCTCGAAGCCCAAAGGCCGCAGGTGGCTCGCAGATTGCTTGAGCCCCGGCGAGCCCGTCGCAGCGACCATCCGAGAGAGGGGCCTCAGGGTCCCCTCGCTGTGGCGACAGGCCGATTCCAGCCCCGCCCAGGCCGGGGGCCGGGACGACGTTTCCTGAAAAGAGGTCAGCTCATGGCTTGCTTCCGCACTGTTCAAAACCGCCTTCGTCCGCTGCTCTGTTTGGTGCTGATCCTCCCGCTCACTGGCTGCGGTAGCGGGGGCGGTGGGGGCGTTGGGACTGCGGTCACGGCTGGCGCCGTGAGCGTGAGTGCCTTCGGGTTGCTCCCCGGTTCCACTCTCAGCCAGACCGTGCCCGCTACGTCTGACCTCGATCCGGCGACGCCCGGTGTGCAGCAGGACCTGCAAGTGAGCAATGTCCCCGTCGCCACCGTCTTGCAGCTCTTCTCGATGGCGGCTCGCGGTGTGGCGTCGTCCCAGGAGCAGCTCCTGGCCACCACCCAGGCCAACTCTCTCGGGATGGCCATCTTTCCGAGAGTGACGTTCTCCGACGGGCAGCGGTTGAGGGTCCTGGCGCCCGGCGGCTCCGTCGACTTCTACCTGAATGTGACTCTCCAGGGAACGGCGCCTGGTCCGAACCGGGCCCCGGTCGTCACGGCGCAGTCGCAGCGGACGGTCGCCGCGGCTGCCACGGTGACTCTGACCGCCTCAGCGACGGACGCTGACGGCGACGCTCTCGGTTACTCGTGGACGCAACTCTCGGGCCCAGCGGTGATTCTCAGCAACGCGCAGACGGCCGCCGCCGGCTTCATCCCTCAGCCCGGGCTCTATGACTTCCGAGTTGCGGTCAGCGACTCCCGGAGCGGCGTCTCCACGGCGGACATCGCGGTCCTGGCCGTGGAGATGAGCAGCGCCGTACAGGCGGACCTGGCCGCTGCGGGCCGCAATCTGATTGGGTTCCACAAGTCGGCCGGTTCGAAGTCGGCCGGTTCGTGCCAGTACTGCCACGGCGCCGTCGTGATGAGCAAGTCGCGCGACGCGCGCTATGTGACGGTCCACCTCCGCCATACGTTCTTGGGGACCGGGCCGCAGCTGGCATGCGTGGACTGCCACCAGGCCGTCGACACGCTCGAGAAGTCGGCCGCTCACGTCCGCCGTCAGGTGGACATGAACCTCTGCTACGGCTGCCACACCCGCTTCTTCGCGGGAAGTCCCAACTGAGTCTTCGAACGCCACGCCCCGCTGGCCCGGCGCCTGACCCTCCCCGCGAGGGCGACACCCAAGGAGTGCCCCCCATGAACAGCACCACCCGGAAGTTCCTCGGTCGACCGCTGGCTCGACGATCTTTCCTGAAGGCCACATCCGGTCTTGCCGCCGCCACCGCGCTGAGCGGCGGGCTGACGCGGACCCGCCAGGCCTGCGCCGCCGAGTTCACGGGCGCCGACACCGATCTGGGCGATCTCTCCTCGCAGGTCGGCATCCAGTACTCGGTCTGTCAGATGTGCCACGGCCGCTGCGGCATCCGTGTGAAGGTGGCCGAGGGGGCCGTGCTGAAGATCGACGGCAATCCCTACCACCCGGCCAATCGGTCGGATGACGCGCGGCTTCCCTTCGCCACCGACCCCAGTTCCGTCGACGTCAAGAAGCAGCCAGGCCCGGTTTGCGCCAAGGCCCAGGCGGGGCTCGAAGTCCTCTACAACCCGTTCCGCATCAAGCAGCCACTGAAGCGGGTGGGGCCTCGTGGAAGCAACCGGTGGCAAACCGTCACCTGGGATCAGGCGCTCGACGACATCGCCGCCCGGCTGCAGCCGTTTCTGGTGGATGACGCCATCAATCCGGCCATTCCGGAGCTGGGCTCCAAGCGAAACTTGATCGTCTTCGCCCCCGGGAGACTGCCCCACGGTGGCAAGGAGTTCACCGACCGCATTTTCGGCAACGGGATGGGGTCGGTCAACAAGCGCCACGATCACACCAGCATCTGCGAGACCAGCCATCACGTGGCCTACAACCTGGCGACCGGCGGCTCCAACGACCTAAAGCCGGACATCGAGAACTGCGAGTACATCCTGTACTTCGGGACGAACCCGCTGGCCGCCAACTTCAGTTTCGTCGCGCATGCCCGCAAGCTGATGCGCTTCCGGGCCCGACGTGGGCAGATGACCGTCGTCGACCCCCTCTTCAACACGACGGCCGCCAAGGCGACGCGGTGGGTGCCGATCAAGCCCGGGACAGATGCTGCGTTTGCTCTGGGGATGACGCGGTACATCATCGAGCAGAACAGGCACAACTCCCAGTTCCTGCGGAACGCCAACCAGGCGGCCGCCAATGCCGCGGCCAACGGCGGATACAAGACCTGGACGGACGCGACGCACCTGGTGGTCGTCCAGCAAGGGCACGCCAGCAAGGGGAAGTTCCTCACACCTGCCGAGGCGGGTCTAACGGGTGCGGCCAGCACGTCCCGAGTCTGCCTGGTCGCGGCCGCGGCCACGGAGGTCAAGAGCTCCTCCACGGCGGCGGACGCGGTCGTTGGGGACCTGGACGTGTCGGGGCTCGTGAACGGCATCGCGGTGAAGAGTGTGTTCCGAATGCTGAAGGAGCGCGCGACAGAGTCGAGCGTGGCCCAGTACGCCTCGATTTGCGGCGTCGCCGAATCCGACATCACTGCCGTCGCCACCGAGTTCACCAGCCACGGGTTCAAGGCCGCCGCCGACTGCTACCGGGGGCCGGTCCAGCACACCAACGGCGTTTACACGGCCTGGGCCATTCTGCACCTCAACACGCTGATCGGGAACTACGACCGCAAGGGCGGGTTGACCAAGGGCGGGAGCCATTTTCACGAAGTGGGGGGCGCGGCCAACACCGTGGACCTCAAGGCCGTCCCCGGCGGCAAGACGGCGGCCGGAATCAACCTGACGCGCGTCGGCGTCAAGTACGACGCCACGAAGGCGCCGAAGCTCATCGAGAGGGACGGACCGGTCCCGCCGCGGCCCTGGTTCCCGTTCGCGCAGAACGGCAACTTCCAGGAAGTTCTGGCTGCCATCGACGCCGGCTATCCGTATGGCCCCAACGCATCCTTTGCGTTGTTCACCTACTGGAACATCTGGAACTGGAGCACTCCCGGCGGGCGCGTCGTGTTCGAGCGGGTGATGAAGGACGAGGCGAAGGTTCCGCTTTTCGTGGCGTTCGACGTCGACTTCGGCGATGCTTCCGTCTTCGCCGACTACATACTTCCGGACGCCACCTACCTCGAGGTGTGGCACACACCACACTTCTCGGCGGTCGACTCGACGACCTTCTCGGGCTGGCGGCAGCCCGTGGTCGGCAGGGCCCGCGAAGTTGGCAGCAACACCTGGCAAGACGTCGCCAGTGCCGGCTTCCGCTGGGACGCGTCGAAGGACTGGGAGTACCAGCCGTTGTTCGACACGAGGACTCTGTTGGACGCGCTCATCGGGCTCGGCAAGCGACTGGGGATTCCGGGGGTCGGCAGCGGGGCCTTCGGCTCGGGCGCCTACTACTCCCAGTGCGACCGCGCCTGGCACTGGGCGCGCAACACGCTGCAGAACTTCGCGACCGAATCGGGCAAGGCGGCCCAGGACATCATCGACCGGGGCGGGGTCTTCAAGGACCCGGGCTCGGCCTACTCGGGCGACTTCACCGCGGGCCAGATCAAGAAGCTCGTCAACATCTACAACGAAGTCGTGGCCGCGACCACCGACACCATGACAGGCGCGAAGTTCGACGGCCTGCCCAAGTACGTGCCGCTGCTGGACTTCAAGGACCGGCCGATCGACGACTCGGCGCAGTTTCCCTACCAGCTCACGACCTACAAGCTGGTGACGCATGGACAGGGCAGGACGGTGAGCCAGGCCCACCTGCTGCAAGCGGACAGGGAGAACTTCGTGGAGCTCAGCGCGACGGACGCTGCAGCGCTGGGAGTCGGCACCGGTGACCTCGTGAGGCTCTCCTCGGCCAGCGACTCCACCGGCGTCATCGGTAAGGCCCTGGTGACGGCGCGGTTGAGGCCCGGCGTGATTGCCGTCAGCCACCACTTCGGTCACTTCCACATGGGCTCGCAGTCGGTGGAGGTCGATGGAACCGTCCGCAAGGTCGACGACGCCGGCGCGCTTCGGGCCTCGGCGCCCGAGCGGGCAGCCGGCCTGACGGTCAACCCGATCATGCGGCTCGACCCCGCGGTCCCCAACGTCTGTCTTACCGACAAGATCGGCGGCAGCGCGTCGTTCTTCGATACCTGGGTCCAGGTCCAGAAGATCTAAGGAGGCTCTCCCCATGGCACAGCAACTCGGTTTCACGGTCGACCTGGCCAAGTGCGTCGGATGCAAGTCCTGCTCGGTGGCCTGCGCGATGGAGAACAACACGCCCGTCGGCGTGCTCTACCGCGACGTCATCCGCCAGGAGTCGGGAACCTATCCCACTCCGTCGATCACCTTCGTCTCCACGGCCTGCAACCACTGCAAGGACGCGTCCTGCGTGAAGGCATGTCCGGTCGGTGCCATGCGCAAGCACGCCGATAAGATGGGCGCGGTCCTGGTCGACCAGGCGCTCTGCATCGGCTGCCGGCGCTGCACCTTCGCCTGCCCCTACGGCGCTCCGCAGTACAACGAGGCGACGAAGAAGACGGAGAAGTGCACCTTCTGCGTGCACCGCGTGCTCGACGGCAACGGCCAGCTCACCGGAATGAAGCCCGCCTGCGTCTCGACCTGCCCGGCCGAGGCGCTCGAGTTCGAGGTGCGGGAGGATACCGCCTGGACGGACGTCGGGACGGCCCCATCGGGCTGGGCCAGCAAGAAGCTCACGAACCCGAGCACCCAGTTCAAGCGAGCCTTTTGATGCAAAGGAGTTGTCGAGTCATGAGTGAGCCTGGCGAGGAACAGGTCGACGCCGATGCGCTCGCGGCAGCCGAGGGCCTCTCGGGGTTCTACCTGTTCCTGGCGGGCCTGTTCCGCAGGCCTCCAGCCCGGGACCTGATGGCGATGCTGGCGGGCGAAGGGCCTGGGAACGAAGTCCGGGAGATGATCGGAGCGCTGGCAGGCGCGGAGTCGGCCGCGGCCCTGGAGACGGCCGCGCGCCAGGCGCTGGGCGATGTCGAAGGGCTTCGCCGCGACTTCGAGCAGTTGCTCAGCATTCCGCAGGCAGCGTACCTGGCGCCGTACGAATCGGCCTACAGGGGGCAGCCCGCCGCCAGAACGCGAGGCCACGGCCTGTTGATGGGGCCGCACGCCCGGGAGGTCGCCGCCCAGTACAGGCTCGCGGGACTGGCGCTCTCCGGGGAGTCGAACGAGCTGCCCGATCACGTCTCGCTCGAACTGGAGTTCCTCGCCCGCTGCGGCGAAATGGAGGCACGAAACCTGCGTGCCGGCCAGCAGGGCACCCCCGAGGCCGCCGGATGGCGGACGCTGCGCCGGCGGTTCCTGGAGGAGCACGTCCAGGCCTGGGTTCCTCGGCTCTGCGAGGAGATGGAGAGGCGGGCATCCACCGCCTTCTATCGCGCGGCGGCCAGGATCGTGGCCGGCGTGCTTGCGTTCGAAGCCGAAGCAGTGCCGGCGACGGACGCGCCAGCGGACCGGAACGAGGTATCCGGGCAGCAGGCCCAGGACGGCCGTTCGCGCGCTACGCCGTCGGTGGAGTAGGCGTCGCTGTGCTCGCGCTCGAGACCATCGCTTCCCTGCTGGGCGGACGGTCGCCGCCCCCCGGATTAGACGCCTCCCGATGCGTTCGAAGCCGGACGAGCGCGACCGGCTGCGAGGCCTGCCAGGCGGCCTGCCCGCGAGCCGCGATTCGCCTGACACCGGTGCCAGAGCTGTCCGACGACTGCGACGGGTGCGGGCTGTGCGTGGCGGCCTGCTACGAGGGCGCCATCCAGGGAGTCGCGCGACGAGCCCCCGAGCCGCCGATCGACTCGGGCATTGCTCGGTTTCGCTGCCCGGCGGCGCCGGCCGGCGGCCCGGCTGCGAGCGTCGGCTGTCTGGGGGCTTTGACGCTGGCCGAACTTGCCGCTGCCTTCGCGCGTGGCGCCGAATGGCTCGAGCTGGACACAAGGCCATGCGACTCCTGCGGCCGGGGTAACTGGCTCGATCCGCTAGAACAGAGGCTGCACATCGTTGGCCAGCTGGCCGGAAAGCCCGGGCGACCCGGGGCCGAGCAGCAGCCCCTGGATGCGCTCGCCGAGAAATCCGTGGCGTCTACCTGTACCGGGTTTTCGAAAAACCCGGTACAGGTAGACGCCACGGATTTCTCGGCCGTGAGCTTCTCCCGCCGCGGGCTGTTCGAGCTGTTCACGCACCGGGGGCGGCAGTGGGTGGCGGCAGCGGTGGAGGGCGCTGGGGCGGAGGACGGGCGCGGCGTGGGGCGCGACTCAGGCGAAGACTGGAAGCCGCTGTCGGAAGAGCGGGCGCGGTTGGTGGATGCGCTTGGGCGGTTGCCCGCGCCGGTAGTCAAGCCCCGGAGTGCGCGGCCGTTCGGATGGGTCCGGGTCCGCGGGGGGTGCGACGGATGCGGGGCATGCGAGACGCTGTGTCCGACGGGCGCCCTGCGCGCCCGCGCGGGGCAGGGAGTGTGGTCGCTTCAATTCCGGCCCGCGGCGTGCACGGGTTGCGGGCTCTGCGTGCGCTCGTGCCCCGAGCAGGCGCTCGAGCTCGAATCGCCCCCATCTCTGAGCGAGGCGCTCCAAAGAGACTCTAACGAGTTGTTCAGTCTGGCGATGTCGGTTTGCCGTGGCTGCGGCCGGGAGGTCTGCTCGGTGGATCCGGATACTGGCCGGTGCGGCGCCTGCCGATGGCGACGTCCTTGCGGCGCCTCGCCGCGGGCCGGAGGCTTGCCCAGCTAGCCAGCGTCGGCTTCTTCGGTCCGCAGCGCATCCGAGCCGGCCAGAGTGCCTGTTCCGGGGGTGGGCTGCGCCTCCGGGAACCAGTGCCGGGTGCTGTTGCAGAAGGTGCAGACGGAGAGCATGACCGGGACTTCGACCAGCACGCCGACGACCGTGGCGAGCGCGGCGCCGGACCCCGGACCGAAGAGGGCAATGGCCGTTGCGACGGCCAGCTCGAAGAAGTTGCTAGCCCCGATGAGGGCGCCCGGCGCTGCTATGGAGTGTGGCAGGCGGAACAGCTTCATCAGGTAGTAGGCGAGCGCCGAGTTGAAGTAGACCTGAAGTAGGATCGGGACGGCTATCAGGACTACGTGGAGCGGCTTGCCGAGCAGGTTGTCCGCCTGAAATGCGAAGATCAGGATGAGCGTGGCCAGCAAGGCGGCGACGGTCACGGGCTTGAAGAAAGCGAGGTAGCGCTGCTCGAACCACTGCTTGCCACGGGTTCTGATGAGGAAAGTTCGGCTGGCCGAGCCCATGGCCAGCGGCACCACGATGAAGGCGATCACGCTCGCGACCAGGACCCCGAGGGGTACGACCAGGTTGCTCGCGCCGCTGACCAGCAGGGCGACGATCGGCGCGAAGGCGACCAGCATGATGAGGTCGTTGAGGGCGACCTGCACCAACGTGTAGGCTGGGTCGCCGTCCGTCAGGTAGGACCAGACGAACACCATTGCGGTGCACGGCGCGGCGGCCAGGATGATGGTGCCCGCAACATATTGGTCGGCAACGTCGGCGCCCAGAAGCGGCGCGAACAGGTGCTTGAAAAAGACCGTCGCCAGCAGAGCCATCGAGAACGGCTTCACTAGCCAGTTCACGAACAGCGTGATGGCCAGGCCCGCCGGCTGCCTGCGCACATCCAGGATGCTCCCGAAGTCGATCTTGAGCATCATCGGGTAGATCATCAGCCAGATGAGGACTGCGACGGGGATGTTGACCTGGCTGCCGCTGCCGAACTCCAGCCGCCTGAGGGTGTCCACTGCGCCCGGAGCGCCCCTGCCTAGTGCGAGCCCGCAGACCATGCAGAGAGCAACCCAGAGGGAAAGGTAGCGCTCGAAGAAGTCGAGCCGCTTGCTCGCGGTGTTCAACTCAGTTCATCCCCTTTTGTCGGGGGTGATGTAGAGAGTAAATCGTACATTGACGAAACGCGGCGGCGAATCAGAGTCCTCCTATCAGGGCTTTCAACCTCCGGAGTCCCCTCGGCTGAAGGCAGTAGCGCACCCTCGGACCCGAAATGGTGCCCTGGACCAGTCCCGCCTGCTTGAGCACCTTCAAGTGCTGAGATACCGTCGATTGCGCGAGTGGAATCTCATCGACGAGATCCCCGCAAATGCAGGTGTTTCGCCGGGCGAGCAGCCGCAAGATCTTCACCCGGGCCGGGTGCCCGACTGCCTTGGTTAGCAGCGCAAGCTCTTCGTCTACGCCCGCTCCCTCCACCGGCCGCAGGTCCGGCCCATCGTCAGCTGGACCGCAGGCGGACTCAGGCGTCGGTAGACATGTTAATGAGTTGAGCATCGTAATATGACGATACGATGTCGGGGCGGCCTAGTCAACTCGTTCCATCACTCCGGGTGCACGCTCAGCAGGTGGGAGGGGCATCGAACCGGAACCGTCTGTCCGAGCTTCTCGCGCGGCGGGCACCCGAGAACGCACTCTGCGCCTCGAGCGTGGTTCGACAAGCTCACCACGAACGGGAGAGTGATCGCCGGAGAACGACAAATGAATCGCGCGCGCCCGCCCCATCACTTGCCCACAGCTCGATCCCCGGGACTCAGGGTACAGGAAATTCGAGGGTCCCACACGCTCTCGCCCCTGGCCGAGAGAAGCTCGCGGAAAAACGGGGTACGGGTAGACGCCACGGGTTTTCGCTTATACTGCCGGGAGTGAGCGGGACTGACGACTGGCGGCGCGGACGGCCCCTGCTGGTACTCGGCGGCAGCGGGCAGGTCGGCGGGTGCGTGCTCGCCGAGGCGCGCCGCCGCTACGGCCCGGAGGCGGCCGTGGGAACCTGCCTGGCCCACCCGGCTCCCGGCCTGGTGCAGGCCGACCTGCAAAACCCAGAAGAGCTAGCGCTCCTCGTCGCCCACATCGAACCCGCCGCGGTCATCATCGCCGCGGCTTTCGCCTGGGTCGACGGCTGCGAGATGGACGCCGAACGCACCCGCCGCACCAATGTCGACGGCCCTCGCGCCGTCGCCACGGCTTGTGAAAAGCTCGGCGCCGTCCCTGTCCTGCTGGGCACCGACTATGTCTTCGACGGCGAAGCCGGCCCCTACTCCGAGGACGACCCCGTTCGCCCCATCAGCGCCTACGGCCGCTCCAAGCTCGACGCCGAGCGCGCCGTCGCCGGCCGCTGCCCGGCTGCGCTCTTGGTCCGCACCAACGTCGTCTACTCCTGGCTTCCCGCCGGCAACAACTTCCTCATGCAGGTCGTCACCAAGCTCGGCAAGGGCGAACCGATGCGCGTCCCCGCCGACCAGTCGAACAACCCCACCTACGCCCCCGACCTGGCGCGGGCTCTCTGCGAGCTGCTCGAAGCGCGCGCCGCGGGTGTCTGGCACTTCGGTGGCGGCGATTTCCTGGACCGCCACGACTTCGGCGTAGCCATCGCGCAGGCGTTCGACCTCGACGCCTCCCTGCTCCATCCCGTGACGACCCAGGAGCTCAAGCAGCCGGCCGCGCGCCCTCTGAAATCTGGTTTGCGCACGACCAAGTTCGAAGCGCTCACCGGCCGCCGGCCGTTCACCGCTTCCGAGGGAATCGCCCGCGCGCTGGCTCTGTCCAGGGGGGACGCCGGCGCCTGAGGCGTCCGTCGGCCCCGCCCGCGCGATGCCTTCCGTGCCGCTGGCCGCCTGGGCCCTGCTCGCGTTGCTCGCGGCGACCGGGCTGGCGACCTCGGAGGCAGCCTACGATCCGAACGCGCCCAAGCTCGTCTGGGCGTTTGCACTTCTCGGTCTGGCTTTCGCCGCACAGGCGGTTCGGCTCGGACTGGGCCGCGCAGGATTTCCAAGTGCCCGCCACGCTGACGGGTGGGTCCTCACCGCTCTGGCGGCCGCCACCGTCTGCGCCTTGGCGAGCGACTACCCGTGGTTCAGCGCCCCTGCGCTCAGGGACGCCGCCCTGGCGGTCCTGGCGTACGGGAGCGCACGCCTCGCCTTCGCCGGCGGCCGCCTGGGGCCGGTGCTCGACCGGACGCTTGCGGCTCTGACCGGCGTTGCCTGCCTCTATGGCCTCGTCCGACTTGTCGATCCCGCCGCCCCCTGGCTGGTGGCGCCGGGGGGATGGCACCTGCGGCGCCTTACGTCCACGCTGGGCAACCAGGACACTCTTGCTGCCTGGCTCTTGATCGCGCTGCCGTTCATCGCTCGAGGGCACTCGCAGAGCCGCCGGTGGAGGGCCGCCTGGGCTGTCGCGGGCCTCCTGGCCGTGGCCTGCCTGGCGCTCACGGTCTCCCGCGCGGCCTGGATCGCCTTCGCTGTCCAGGCGGCTGCCTGGCGGCTCGGCGGCGGCGCGCGACGCCGGCTGCCACTGCGGCTCCTCGCCGCGGCTGCGCTGGCCGTGCTCATCGTTCTGGCCGTGTTGCCCGGGCTGACGGCCAAGCTCGGCAGCGCTTCGACCTTCCGACAGCGCCTGGTGATCTGGGACGCCGCGGCAAAGATGGCGCTGGCGCGGCCGCTCACAGGTCACGGCCCGGGTGCGTTCGGGGCCGCTTTCCCCGAGTTCCGTTCCCCGGACTACCGGGCCAGCGGGCTTTCCGACGTGAACGAGTTCGCGCACGACCTGCCACTCCACGTGGCGGCGACGGGCGGGCTCACGGGGCTCTCGGTGCTGGCGCTGGGCCTCTTCGTCCTCGTCCGGGAGGCCGGCGCCGGATGTTCTTCCGGGCTTCCCGGCGACCCGAGTGCCGCACCGCACTCACTCGCAATCCTGGGCGTGCTCGTCCAGAACCTGTTCTCCGTGACGCTGTTCGTCACGCCAATCGTCGCCACGCTCGCCGTGGTCTGGGGGGCGGCAGAGGATGGCGAGCTACCGGCCACGCCGGCGCGCTCCCCGGCGGCCTGCGCGGCACTCTTGGTACTGGCGGCGGCCGCTGCCTGGGGCGCGGCTTCCGCCGGAAGCGACTTCACGGCACTCTGCCGCTTGCGCAGCGCGCGACTGGCCACCGATGACGGCCTGGCGAGCGGGAGCTTCGGCTGGGAGACGGGCGCTATCCGGCAGCTCGAGGGCGCCCTGGCCGCGCGGCCCGGCTGCGTGCCTGCCCGATACCGGCTCGCCGGCGTGCGGGCGCTGTCGGGTGACCTTCCCCGGGCGCTGGCCTCCTACATCATGGTAGAGGCGCTCTCTCCGGGGTTCGCCGAGCTGCCCCGAAACCGCGCCGAGGTGAGCTTCGCGGCCGGCGCGCTGGATGCGGCCCGAAAGCAGGCGCGGCGGTGGCACGACATGAATCGCCGCGACCCGGCCGGTCCTGTACTCATGGCGAAGGTTGAGCTGGCCGCTGGCAATCACGCCTCTGCGCGCGAGAACGCTTTGCTGGCAAGGGATCTCGGCGCTCCTGCCCCCGCCGTTGAGGCACTCCTGGGGGCGCTGCGCGAGCCCTGAATCCTCTCCTTGCCCCGGAGAGCTGTCGATAGGTCGCTATAGTGGCGGGGGCGACACTCCGCCACGGAGCGGGTCCACCCCAGGGAGGCCCTCGCAATGTCCGTTCGCAGAAGTCTTTCCGCATTCGTCCCGGCGGCCTTCGTCTCGTTGAGCCTGGCGCTCGGCGCCACCGAGATCGGTCTCACCACGCCGCCATCGCCGAAGCCCGTCCCCAGGTCGAAGGACGAGAGCAGCCTCAAGACCGTTCACGACCAGGCGGTGGACATGCACTTCAGCGCCACCATGCTCGGCGAGATCGGCAAGATCTTCCCGGCCGAGCTGCCGGGAGTGCGCATTCGCGAGGACAAGCCGGTCGGCGAGGAGGTCATCGTCGAGAAGCCGGCCGAGCGCAAGGTGCGCATCATCAAGTCGCGCCAGGTCGCCACCGCCGTCACCGACGACGAGGGCACGAGCGGTGGGCGGCGCCTGCGCCCGCGGTCGGTCGCTGCTGCGACCAGCAAGCCCGGCGAGACGGCTGAGCCGGCTTCGGGCGCCGCGCTCTTCGTCGAGGAGAACCGAGAGCTCGAGGACAAGCTCTCGCAGGAGATCACCGCGAAGCTCAAGCCGCGCGGCTACGACGTGCAGGCGCTGACGGCCCGGATGGAGAGCCTCACCGCCGTCAAGGTGATCATGTTGGCGACCGTCGGCAGCCTGAGCGAGGCCAACGCCCGCCAGAAGCTGTCCGAGGTCAAGAAGGTCATCGAATCCGACGTGCTCACCGGCTACCCGAACATGGGTCTGACCAAGGCCAGCAGCTTCGGTCTCGCGGCCGCCACTGGCGCCGATGTAACCGAGGCCAGCGCGATGGCCTACGAGCTCGACCGCGAGGACTTCAGGCCGACGGTGCGCCAGAAGTCGGTCGCCGTCCCCGAGGCCACGCTCGAGAGCGAGCCCGCCAGGGCCGCGGAAGGCTCGGGCGCCAAGAAACGTAAGCCGCGAAAGCCCGTGCTCGAGGCACCGGAGCGCGCGCCGGCCGCCGTGACGCTGTCGGACAAGGAAAAGGCCGAGAGGGCCCGCGAGCCCGCCGCTGCGGCGCCGGCAGCCAAGCCGCCGGTCAAGGACGAGGTCAAGGAGAAGGCTCGCCAGGAGACCATCACTCCCTCGGAAGCCGACTTCCAGGACTGAAGCTCAGGTACGAAACCCAGCACCCGGTGGGAACGGTCGCCAGGAGGCGTCCGACCCCGCCGGGTGTTGAGTCTAGTAGCGAGTAGTGAGTAGCGAGTAGCGAGTAGTAAGGGCGCCCATGATTGGGAGGCTGGAGACGCTTCGCCTGCCGCTGAGGTGCCCGAGAGAAACTGCCAGGATGTGAGCTGGCTCCCGAGTAACCGCCTCTCGACCGGTCCGTGGAGAGTGGTCGCCGGGGGATGCGGCAACAGAGGATCGAGTGCCCCCCGCTCGCTACTCACTACTCGCTACTCGCTACTCGCTACTCGCTACTCGTAGGATGGGAGCGTGCACCAGACCGTCGACAGTTTGCTGATCCTGCTCGCGCTGGCGGCGGTCGTTGCCATCGGTGTGAGACGGATCAAGATCCCGTACGGGACGGCGCTCCTGGTCTGCGGGCTTGTAGCGGGCCAGCTGGACCTGGTGAGCGGGATCGGGCTGGACCCCTCGGTGGTCTTCTACGTGTTCTTGCCGACGCTCTTGTTCCAGGCGGCGGTGACGACCGACGTGGCGCCGCTGGCGCGGATGGGGTGGACGGTCGGCTTTCTGCTGGTGGTGGGGATTCCGACGACGGTGTTTGCGTCGGGGACGCTGGCGCACTACCTGCTGGGGCTTCCGTGGGCGACGGCGCTGCTCTTCGCGGCGCTGACGGCGCCGTCGGACATCGCGGCGGTGATCTCGATTCTCAGAGAGATGCGGGTGCCGCCCAGGCTGGCCGCGCTGATGGAGGGCGAGAGCCTCTTCATCGACGGAATCGCGCTCTTGCTCTACTCGACCTTGCTGGGAGTGGTCCTGCAGCCGGCGCGGACGACCGATCCGGTGGAGCTGGTGGCGCGGTTCGTGTGGCTTGCGCTGGGCGGGGCGCTGCTGGGTGGGGCGGCGGGCTACGTCGTCTCCCGGGTGATGCGGGAGATCAAGGACCACCTGGTGGAGGTGCTGCTGACGTCGATCCTGGCGTACGGGGCCTACGTGGCGGCCGAGCAGCTGGAGGTCTCGAGCAGCATCGCTGTCGTCACGGCGGGGCTGGTCGTGGGCAACTACGGGCTGAAGCACACGATCTCTCCAACGACGCAATTGACTCTGATGGGATTCTGGGACTACAGCGCGTTTGTCGTCAACTCGCTGCTGTTCCTGATGTGCGGTCTCCGTGTGCCGCTGCCGAGCCTGCGGCACTTCGAGGCGCCGATCTTGCTGGCCTTCCTGGCGCTGCACGCGGGCCGGACGCTTTGCGTGATGCTCTGCTACGCCGCTACGCACCGCTCGCGGGATGGGAAGCTCCCGCGGAGCTGGCTGCCAGTGATGGTCTGGGGGAACTTCTACGGGTCGCTGTCGGTGGCGCTGGCGCTGGCTTTGCCGGCGGCGGTCCCTGAGCGCGGCACGCTGGTGGCGGTGACCTTCGGGGTGGTGCTCCTGTCGCTGGTCTTGCAGGGCGTCTCGCTCCGATGGCTCATCTCGTGGCTGAAGCTGGCGCAGCTGCCGGGCTTCAAGGTCGAGTTCGACACCTACTATGGCCGGATGCTGGCAGCGCGCGGGGCACAGGACGAGCTCAAGAGGCTCCACGGTCAGGGGCTGATCTCCCGCGAGGTCTACACTCACCTGCGATCGCGATACCAGGTAAAGGCCTCGCGCACCGAGCGGCAGCTCAAGCTGCTCTACGAGAAGAACCGTGAGCTCGAGGACCGGGAGTACCAGGCCGTGGCGGCGCAGATGCTGAGGCTGGAGCGGTCGCTGGTGTCCAACGCGATGCGCGACCGGCTGCTGTCGGAAGAGGCGGGCGCGGCGCTCTTGACGGAGATCGACGAGGCGCTTGCGCGCTCGGAGGAGTGAACGGATGTACATCGTCATCGGCGGCGGAGGGATGATGGGCTCGCAACTGGCGGGCCGGCTCGTGGACCAGCACTCCGTCGTTGTGGTCGACCAGGACGCACGCATCTGCGAGCAGATCGCGCAGCGCATCGGTGCGATCACCGTCGAGGGCAGCGCCACCAGCTTCGAGAGCCTGCGCGAGGCCGGCATCCACAAGGCCGACGTCGCCGTCGGGATGATGCGAAACGACGCCGACAACCTGGCCTTCGCGCTCCTGGCGCGCCACCACGGCGTGCCGCGCATCGCCGTCCGGATGCGCGACGACCAGTTCGAGGAGCCCTACCGGTTGGCCGGCGCCACGCTCATCGTCGACACGGTCGACATGGTGCTCTCCCAGATCGCCATGCAGATCCAGATGCCCGGCATCCGCGACGCCATCCCGATCGGCAAGCACGGCGAGATGTCCGTCTTTCGCGTCAGCATCCCGGAGAACGCCGCGGTCGGCGGGATGACTCTGGCCGCCCTCGACCGCTCCAGGGGCTTCCCGAAGTCGTGCACGGTGATCGCCGTGATCGACCCCGCCGACCAGGTGACGCCCGCGCGCGGCGACACCGTGCTGCACGCCGGCGGCGAGATCCTCTTCGTGGTCCGAAACGAGAGCCTGGCCGACGTCATCGCGCTCGTGACCGCCCCGGCGAACCGGTGATACGATGCTGCCTGCCGGGGCCGCCCGAGCCACGGGCGGCGTCGCCCGCCAGGCCGCCCACAGGAGACGAATCGATGACGATGACCCGCCAGGCCGTTCCACCCCGATGCGCTCTTCCAGGACTGAAAAGAGCCATCCAGTCGCTCGCTCGCACCCTGGCCCTCCCTGCGATCCTGCTGACCACGGGCTGCGGAGGCTCGCCCGATCCGGCCACCGCTCCCGCCGCGCCGCCCCCCGTTACCGCCTCGCAACAGCCGGCTCCCCAGGCTCCTCCGCACGCCCCCACCGCCGGCCAGTCCTCGGCTCCCGCCGCCCGCTTCGACCGCGAGTGGGCGCCCTACTTCCCGCCGTCGGCGCTCGCCTACGGCGCGGCCAGGGACCTCTCCTTCTACAACCCCAGCTTCGGCGGCGTCGCCGACCCGAAGGCCATCCGAGAGCTCCGCGCGCGCCTCTCCGCCCGCTCCCGCGGCGCCACCTTTGCCGACTGGCTGCAGGAGATCAACGATTTCCTCATCGACAAGAAGTCCGTCCAGGTCAGCTTCCTGGAGCTCTTCGAGCGCGGCTTCGCCTTCGGGGCCGAGCACGACGCCGCCCAACCCGACTCGGAACCGACATTGACTCTTCTCGCCGTCGCCAACGACAAGCTGACCGCTTTCGCCGATGCCTTCGAGAAGCACGCCGCCGCCACCTGCGAGCTCCAGTCCCGTGACCTGGCCGGCGGCAAGCTGACCACCATCCGCCACAAGGGCCGGCCGGCCACTCTCACCTGGTGGCGCAGTCCCAAGCTCTTCCTCGCTGCCAACGGGACCGCGGCGGTCGAAGCCGCGCTCGCTCGCGGCGCCAAGGGCTCGGGCGGTGTCGAGTCGACCCCCGGCTACGCCCAGGCCGCCGCCCGGCTCGATCCCGACGCGGCCGCTCTTCTGGTCTTGAACCCCGCCCGGCTCGCCGAGAACGTCAAGAACGATCCGGCCTTCTCCGCCCCCCCCTCGCCACCGTCCTCGGCCCCCACCACCGGCGCTGACCCGGCCGCAATGGCTGCCGCCCTCGCCGGTAACGCCCGGCCCCGCGAACGTGTCCTCGAGACGCTCTCCAACCTCTCGACTCTCTGGGGGCAGCTCGTCGCCCGCGAAAGCCAGTACGCCTTCGACTTCCACGCCGGCTTCGACGCTTCCGGCGGCGCCTTCCCCACCCTGGCGGCCGGCGCCCCTGCCAAGCCGCTCGCCTCACCAGGCCTGCCCTCCGTCAACAACCCGCTCTTCCTGGCCGCCTCGCTGCAGAAGGACTCCGGGGCCCCCGCAGGCGACGCGGCCGCCGCCGAAAAACTCGAAGCTCAGCGACAGATGAAGGCCAGCGTCGCCATGATGATGGGGCTCGACTACGAGCTCGACGTCCAGCCCTGGCTCGGCTCCGAGCTCGCTGCCTCCGTCCTCTGGGACGACAAGTTCCCCCAGCTGGCCCTCATGGTCGCCGCCGACGACCCAGAGGCCTGCAAGAAAACGATGCAGCGCGTTGCCGCCAACTTCAAGGGCAAGCTCGACTTCGAGGAGAAGACCGCCGGCGAGCAGAAGCTCTACGTCGCCTCCCAGTCCGGCAAGCCTCAGGTCACCCCGGCCTGGACCGTCGCGGGCGGCTTCCTGATCCTGGCCACCGGCCAGCAGGTCGTCGAAAGCCTCCTCGACTCGCCCCAGAAGTTGAAGGACAGCCCCGGCTTCGCCAGCCTCTATTCCACCATGAAGGCCGATCGCCTCCAGTTCGCCGCCGTCCTCTCCACCGATGCCCTGGAGCGCGTGGCCGAACTCGCCGGCCCCGACTCCGAGGCGCTCCAGAAGCAGATGCAGGCCGCCTGCATCGCCAACCTCCCGCACATCCAGTCCGGCAAGCTTCCCACCGCCTCGGCCATCTGCCCCGCCGGCGGCGCCTACGAGCGCGAGAACGGCTCCGCCGCCTGCTCTCTGCACGGCACCGAGAAGCAGCCCCGCCCTCTCCCTCCGGCCTCCAACCCGCAAGTCGCCGCCGCCCGCCAGCTGAGCGGCGCCATCGCCACCGTCGCCGCCGGCGGCGCCCTCGTCGAACCCGGCCTCTACCGCGTCACCGTCGTCTTCCGGCGCAGGTAGCGGCGGGCGGCGGCGGGGTGTAGACCTGGTGGCCGAGGTCTAAGGAGCGACGACGAGTGGCTTGAACCCCTCTGTGCTCTCGCCACCAGCCTTGACGGCGCTCACCGCGCGACCTAACATAGTCACGCGAAAATCCGCGACTTTTGTGCGAATCAACCGGGAGGCCGGGCATGATCGGTAGGGGATGCGCGTTTGCGGGGATTCTGTTCGTCGCCGGTCTGGCTGCCGGGTGCGGCGGGGATGACGATCCGGTCGGCGCCTTGCCGAATCTGGCCGCGGATGGCAGCTCGACGCTGACCCCCGCGGCGCAGGGCCTCGAGCTCGTGACGGGCGGCAGCGCCTCGGCTGCGGGGACGACGACCGACGCTCGGCTCGCCGAGCTGGTTGCCACCGCCGTCCTTGCAAGCCTGGAGAGCGGCAACGCAGGGATGGTCGTGGCGCTTTCCGATTTGGCTGAGCCCGCGGCCTCACCGGCGTCCGCGAAGGCCGCCAGGGGCCGCCGCGTGCCCCACGTTCCGCGTGGCTTCTGGCGAGCGCGTGCAGCGAGGAAGACTGCGGCCCGCAGCGCCTCCCAGGTCGATGGTTCTCTGCCCGCTCCCGACCTGGCCGCGACCGGCGTCTCCCGAGGCGCACCCGGCCAGACGATGCCGGGCCCCAAGCCCATTCCGATGCCCTTCCCAGAACCGCCTGACCGCCCTGTTCCGCTGCCCGTCGACCCCTCGACCGGCGCGGGTTCCGACCCCGTGACCGGCGGGCCGGTCCTGCCCGGCGACAGCACGGTCGGTTCCGACGGTCCTCACGGCTCGAGTGGCATCTCCGGTGGCGGCGAGCCTTCGGACCCAGGCAGCATTCCTGCGCGTCGCCCGCCCGAACCTACGCCGATGCCGAACGCCGACGGCACGGTCGATCCCACCACGGGCGCCCCTCCCGAACGGCCTCTACCCCCCGAAGGGCCCGGCGACGTGGTCGGGACGATGACTCGCGAACCTTCGCACGCCACTTTCACTCCGACCGCAGACGGGTTCCGCTTTCAGGACGGCCCCTCCGAGCTCGTCGTCCACGGCGCCGTGCTCTCGACCGGTGTCTCGGGAGAGGTTCTGCGCATCGACATCCAGAGTCCGGTGCGGGCCGAAGGGACCGTCACCGACGAGGGTGGTCTGATGCGGATCGACCTGACGTTGACCGGCGTCACCGGCGTCATGCAGCCGCCTGCCGACGGCCAGCCGGACGATGGCCCCAGGTTCCAGCTCACGACGGCGGACAGCGTCTCCCTGAAGGGCCGGATCGACCGGATGGAGCTCGAGCTGACTCTCTCGGGAGTGGCCTCGCAGTTCACCGGGATCACCGAGCTCGACCAGCAGCTGAGGGGACGAACGCTTGGCTTGACGCTCCTGGCGCGCAACGTGGCCGACGAGCTGGAGTCGGTCTCGCTCAGGCTACGGGCCCGGGACGTCGCGCTGAAGGGCGATGCCGAGGGCTCGCCCACGGCCGCGGCGCTCTGGGGCCGGGCCGAGCTCGCGTTCACGTCGACCTCCGAGCCGTACGCGCGAGACAACGTGCGGGCCGCAGTCTTCGACGTCGACGAATCGCACGCGCTCAGCCTGGGAGCCGGGTCGCGGCCCCGGTCGGGCGTCGTCGCCGCGGCCATTACGCACCGGGACGGCCGCAAGAGTCAGCTGCGCGCCACGCTCGGGGAGGGCGAGGTGCGCATCGAAGGCACGCTCGCCGGCGCGGCGGGCGGCACCGATCGTGTCGAGCCGCTCGGCCCGGGCCGCGCTCGCGTCACGGGCGAAACTCGCCTGGCGGGTGGCGCCCGCGAGCGTCACGAGGTGGAGATTCAACCGGCCGCCGACACCGGCCGCCGCCAGGCCCGCGTCCGCAGCCGCATTTCCGACGGACAGGGCCGGGAGATGGTGGAAGTCGACCTGATCGTCGCGGAGGACCGCTCCGGCGGCGGCAGCTGGACCGATCACAGGCTCGTCCCCGCACGCTCCGGCCGCTTCGAAGTCGACTCCGCCGGCTCCGTGCTGCTCCGCGACGCCTCCGGCTCCGAGCTCGCCCGCGCGAACGTGCCCCGGCGGCGCTGAGGGGCTGGAGCTCGTTCGCCCGGCTGCGCGCGCGGTTCATGGGTCAGCTCCCCGCCCATCCTGAGCCCCCTCCCCGCTCATCCTGAGCCAGCTCCCCGCCCATCCTGAGCCAGCTCCCCGCTCATCCTGAGCTTGTCGAAGGATGCACGGGATTCGGCTTCTGCGCGACGCGCCCTTCGACAATCATGTCCTGCGCATGCCGAAGGGCTCGGGGCGAGCGGTTACCGTGTGATGGCCTCTCCCACCTTCTGCGAGCGCCCCCGTTCGCCCCCCCCTCGACTCCCGGCGCCACGGGGGCTATACTGGCGCCGCATCGCCCGCGTCATGCCGCCTCTGCAACAGACCGCCCTCCACGACCGCCACGTGCGCGCCAAGGCTCGCATGGTGGAGTTCGGCGGCTGGTCGATGCCGGTGCAGTACGCGGGCATTCTGGAAGAGCACCGTCACGTCCGTTCGGCCTGCGGCCTCTTCGACCTCAGCCACATGGGCGAGTTCTACCTCTCCGGCTCGACGGCAACGGGCGACTTGCAGCGGCTGGTCACAAACGACGTCGCCCGGGCCCAGCCCGGCCAGTGCGTCTACTCCCCGATGTGCAACGAGCGCGGCGGCGTCGTCGACGACCTGGTCGCCTACCGCCTCGAGACCGATCGCTGGTTGCTGGTCGTGAATGCCTCCAACCACGACAAGGACCTCGCCTGGGTGCGAGCCCACACCTCGCCCACCACCGTCGTCGACGACCAGAGCTTCGGCACCTCGCTCCTGGCCCTGCAGGGACCATTCGCCGCTACCGTCCTGGGAGATCACCTCGAGGAGGCCTCGCAGCTCAAGGCGTTTCGGTGCTCGCAGGCCCGGCTGGCAGGCCACGACGTCCTCCTCTCGCGCACGGGCTACACAG
>JACPRK010000021.1 GCA_016190005.1 Candidatus Wallbacteria bacterium
ACCATGAAGCGCATGGGCATCGAGGGGATCTATCTGGGCGGCTGGGCGACTTCGGCCCGCGGCTCGGCCCACGAGGACCCGGGTCCCGACCTTGCCAGCTACCCGCTCAGCCAGGTCCCCGACGAGGCCGAGCACCTGGTGCGCGCGCTTTTGACCGCGGATCGCAACCAGCAGTACCTGCGGTCGCGAATGAGCGAGAAGGAACGTAACTCCAGCCGGGCCGTCGACTTCAGCCCGTTCATCGTCGCCGACGCCGACACGGGCCACGGCGGCGAACCCCACGTGCGCAACCTGGTGCGCCGCTTCGTAGAGGTGGGCGTCCCGGGCTACCACATCGAGGACCAGCGGCCCGGCACCAAGAAGTGCGGCCATCAGGGCGGCAAGGTCCTCGTCGCCAGCGACGAGCAGATCAAGCGCCTCAACGCGGCGCGCTTTCAGCTCGACATCATGCGCGTGCCCGGCATCATCGTCGCCCGCACCGACGCAGAAGCCGCCAACCTGATCGACAGCCGCGGCGACGAGCGGGACCAGCCCTTCATCCTCGGCGCCACCAACGTCAACCTGCCCTCCTACAAGGTCTGCTTCCTGGCCTACCTCAGGAAGGTGCGCGCATCGGGACTGGACGAGATCAACGGCCACCTGCTGTACGCCATCTCCGAAGACGAGTACGCGGCGGCGGACGCGTGGCTGGAGCGCAACGGGCTGGCGCGGCAGATCTCCGAACGCGTGGCCGAGGCGCGCGCGGGTAAGTACATCACGATCGAATCGGCGCTCGACTCGGTCGAGTCGCGGCTGGTCGAGGCCTGGGAGACCGAAGCCGGCTTGAAGAGCTACGGAGAGGCCGTGGCGGACGTGCTCGAGTTCCACCGCGGCGAGGGCGAGACCCTCGAGATGAGCGTGGAGGACTGGCGTGCTTTTGCCCGGCGCGCCTCGCTGGCCGTGGCCCAGCAGAGGGCCAAGGCGCTCGGCATCAACATCATCTGGAACCCGGAGCTGGCCAAGACGCCGGAGGGCTACTACCAGATCCGCGGCGGCATCCCCTACGCCATTGCCAAGTCGCTCGCGGTCGCCCCCTTCGCCGACATCCTCTGGATGGAGACGAAGACCGCCGACCTCGCCGACGCGCGCGAGTTCGCCGAGGCGATCCACGCCGAGTTTCCCGAGAAGATGCTGGCCTACAATCTCTCCCCGTCCTTCAACTGGGACACGACCGGGATGACCGAAGAAGAGATGCGCCGCTTCCCGGAGGAGCTGGGCAAGCTCGGCTTCGTTTTCAACTTCATCACATATGGAGGCCACCAGATCGACGGGCTCGCAGGCGAGGAGTTCGCCACGGCGCTCAAGCAGGACGGGATGCTGGCGCTGGCGCGACTGCAGCGCAAGCTGCGCCTGGTGGAGTCGCCGTACCGCACGCCGCAGACGCTGGTGGGCGGGCCGCGGCTGGATGGCGCGCTGGCGGCGGCGTCAGGGCGCACGGCCACGACCAAGGCAATGGGGAAAGGCTCCACGCAGTTCCAGCACCTGGTACAGACGGAGATCTCGACAAAGCTGCTCGACTCCTGGCTTGCGGCCTGGGCGGCGCACTACAAGCTCGGGCGCAAGCTCCGCGCCCAGCTCAGACCGCACCGCGCGGGCTCGGAGCTGCTGGAGCTGCGCGTCATCGGAGAGGGCGACGAGGGGCTAGCCAACGTCATCTTCGCCGACGTCCAGGACCGGCGCGGGCACCACATCCTCTCGGTGCGCGACCAGAACACCTTCGACGAGTCACTGCGCCGCAAGCGGCTGATGTCGCTGATTCACCTGTTCCTGATCCGCCGCTACGCCAGCGACACGGTGCACTACGTCAGCCCCACCGACGACAACCGCTACCAGACCGCCAAGATGAAGACGCAGGGGATCTTCAGCCAGGTGAACGACGAGGTCGGCCAGATCATCGTGGCCGATGTGGACGCGGCTCGTGTGCACACACTGACGGAGCCCAACAGCTCGGCGATGGCGGCTTTCATCGCCAAGGAAGGCTGAGCCCAGCCGGGCGAGAGCCGGCGAGGAGGAGAATCGTCATGACCGAAAACGGGGGTATCCTTTGCCGCGGCTTCCAGGTCCCGGCCATCATGTATGGGACGGCCTGGAAGGAGGAGCGCACCTCCGCGCTGACCGAACAGGCGATACGTACCGGCTATCGCGCAATCGACACAGCCAATCAGCGCCGCCATTACTGCGAGGCCGAGGTCGGAGCCGCGGTCGCCCATGCCGTAAGCGAGGGGCTCTGCCCCCGCGCCGAGCTCTTTCTCCAGACCAAGTTCACGTATCTGGGTGGACAGGACCATCGCCTGCCGTACGACCCTGCGGCGGCGCTCGCGACCCAGGTGCGGCAATCGATGGAGAGCTCCCTCGGACACCTGGACACGGACTACGTCGACAGCTACGTGCTGCACGGCCCAGCCACGGGGATGGGATGGTCGCGCGACGACGAGGAGGTCTGGCGGACGATGGCGGAGCTCTTGCGCGACGGCAAGGCGAAACTGCTCGGAGTGAGCAACGTCTCGCTCGGCCATCTCGAAGCGCTGGCGACCTCGAGCGAGGAGCTTCCGGCGATCGTCCAGAACCGATGCTTCGCAAGGCGCGGCTGGGACCGCGCGGTGCGTGCCTGGTGCAGAGAGCACGGCGCCGTCTACCAGGGCTTCTCGCTCCTGACAGCCAATCCGGAGGTCGTTGGCCATCCGCAGGTCCTGCGCATGGCCGCAGAGCACTCCGTCACGACGGCGCAGCTCGTCCTGAGGTTTGCCCAGCAGGTGGGCATGCTGCCGCTCACCGGCACGACGGACGCCACGCACATGCGCCAGGATCTGGAGTGCGCCCGCTTCTCGCTGACACCGCAGCAGCTGGACTGGCTCGAGACTCTCGCGGGCTGAAAGCGGTCAGTCGGCGACCCTCGGCAGGGCGCAGCGGAGAACCGGCCCAGACGCACGGCGCCCCTGCCCCGGCCTGGGCCGGAGACAGGGGCGCTCGATGGGGAAGAGGGCTCAGTAGCCGCTGCCGGTTCCGCTTCCGCTTCCGGAACCGCTGCCCGAGCCGCTGCCGCTGGAGGAGCGGCCGTTGGTGTTGCGGCGCTGGCCGCCGGAACCGCTCCCAGAGCCCGAGCTGCTCTGGCCGCTGCCGGAGCCCGTGCCGGTTGAGCTCGAACCGGGATTCCAACTGGGATTCGGCCAGCCGCTCGAGCTGCTGGAGCCGCTGCCGGAACCGCTTCCGGAGCCGCCCGAGTTGCCCGAGCTGCCCGAGCCGGAGCCGCTGTTCCAATCTGGGCGGGTGTAGCCCGGACCGCTCCCGCTGCCCGAGGGGAGACCGCCATCGCCGGTACCTTCGATCCCGTCCCAGCCTGGCAGGGAATCGCCCGTGCCGCCGTAGCTGGGAGTGGCGCGTCCGTCGCCGGTTCCCCAATGCGGGTGACGGCGCGATATGTAAACGCCCCGGCGGATGCCGCGACGCCTGCCCAACGCCTCGACGGCCATCGCCGCGGCGCGCGTGCGGGTGTATCCGTCGGAACCCGGCAGACTGTTGAAGATGCGGGTGTACTCGAGCTGCACCTCGAGCGCAGCGCCGGGTCCCGCACTGGCCGTCGCGGCGGCCAGCTCTGCGGCGCGCACGCGTGTGAAGCCGTCGATGCCGGGAAGCTTGTTGAAGAAGAAGTCGAAGGCGACTCGTGCTTCCATTGCCGAGCCGGGGCCGCCGCTGGCGGTTTCGGCCGCGAGCTCCGCAGCCTTGATGCGGGTGGCCGCGTCGCTCCCCGGGAGCTTGTTGTAGAAGAGCTCGTAGGCGGACCGGGCCTCGAAGGAAGCGCCGGGCCCGCCCCAGGCGGCCAGCGACGCCAGCTCCATCGCCCACGCCCTGGTCTGGGACCCCGTCCCCGGGAGCTTCTCGTAGAAGAAGGCGTAGAGCGCCTCCAGAGTCGAGTAGGCTCCCCGGCCCCCGCGAGCGGCCTCGGCCGCCAGCTCGAGCGCGCGCAGTCTCGCGGCCTCGTCGGAGCCGGGCATCGTCTGGTAGATCCACTCGTAGGCCCGGATGGCCTCGACGGACGCCCCGGGGCCAGCGCCCGCCACGAGCTTCGCCAGCGCCTCGGCGCGCTCGCGATTGATGCTCGCGTACCCCGGCATCCTGCCGTAGAAGAAGCGGTAGGCCTCGGCGTACTCGCTCTCGTAGCTGCCGTCACCCGTGCCGAATCCGCTTCCAGTCTGGGCCATGGCGCCGAACGGCATCGACGCCGCCAGCACCGCGGCTACCAGAGTTCCTCGCCAAAGGGCCATGGGGGTCACCTGAATCGACCTCACTTTCCGCCCCGCCCGGACGCGGCCTGGGCGTCAGCCATGCCTGCAGGAGGGCCTTTGCGCGCGATCATAGCAGAACGCGCAAATGCCGTGGGAAAAGCCGGTACAGGCAGACGCCACGGGGGGGGGCGTCAGAGACCGGCGGTCATGGTGCGGCGCGTGCGGAAGGGAGGGCTCTCGAACGGCAGCGAGCGCTCGGGGAGGGCCTCGAGCTCGGCTTCGAGCAGTACCTCGAAGACCTCGGAGCCCTTCTGGCCGCCGGGCTGCGTGACGTGGAGCCACTGGTCCCGAAGGCGGACATCTCCGAGCAGCCTCGCTTCTCGGGTGAAGTCGACGGCCCCCTGCGACGCCGACCAGCGCAGCACCGTCCCGGCCGCCAACACACCCTGCGTCTTGCGCACAAATGCCCAGAGCACGGTCTCGGGCGGCACGACACCGCGGCCGAGCGCCATCGGCAGATAGACTGTCGACGGATCGTCCGCAGGCTTCCTAACGAGGAAGGTGGCGGACATCGCGAACGACGGGAAAATGTCGTAGCCCGGACGAGGGTCGAGTTGCAAGTAACGGCAGCGCGGGCTATCCAGGAAGAACCGGCCTCCGAAGAAGCGCCACCTCTCCTCGAACGGCAACAACTCCGAAAAGTCCGGCGGTACGGTGCCCACGGTGTAGGCGTTCAGGATGTGAGCTGCGCGCCGCGGTTCCAGCAGGAAGTCCCGGACCGACCCGGAGTAGCCGACCGCCGCGATAGCCTCGGGAGTCAGGCGCAGCCAGCCGACGACGTGGGCGATGTCGTCGTCCAGCCGCGCCAGGACTTGCTGGGCTACCCTGCTCCGCACCATCTGCAGGTCCTCCCGCCGATAGCCACGGGCCGTGTAGATCAGCGCCCCCACGGAGCCGGCCAGCACGAGTGCCGCCACGGCCATTGCCAGCAGCAGCTCCACCAAGGTGAACGCTCTGTTCGGTCTCATGGCAGCCCCCGGAACTTCTCGCTCGGCCTGCACTTCTGGAAGAAGTTGGAGGTCAGGACCAAGTCCTGCCGCACGTCAGGCCCCAGCGCCGCCATAGGGAAACTGACTCTCACGCGCACGGTCCAGAGGACATCAGGCCAGAAGTTCTTGCTGGCCGGGCCCTGTTCTACGGCCTGGATTCGCAGGAACCGCCTGTAAGTCGGCTCGGCGGGCGCCAGGAAGAGTCGCGTGTTCCAGGCGCAACGCGACGTGTCGAGCAAGAGCGGCATTCCCTGTTCGCGTGCGAACCTCGCAGTGAAGGCGTCGAGATCGAGCTCGTCGCCCGCGGCGCCAGTCCCTGCGTTCGGGACCGCGATCAGCTTGCCGAGCCGCTTGTGGATGTGGGCGACCTGCTCCATGACTTCGACCGCGCGGTTCATGGCCTCCACCCGGCGCTGGTCCTGCCCGGCCCACTCCGTCGTCGACGAGAAGAGCGACAGCAGCGGCACCATCAGCGCCGCCAGGACGCATGAGGCCAGGAGGACCTCGAAGAGGGTGACGCCCGAGCGTGCTCCAAGGCTCGGTGCATCTGGCGAGGCCGCTGTCTTGCCGCCGGCCGCTCTCATCGCGCAGACTCCTCCGCCGGACGCCGGTAGTCGCTCGAGTCGACCAGAATCCCGCCCATCCCGAAGACACGCGGACCGGCGCCGAACAGCAGGTGTGTGCGGTAGTGCTCGTGGGCCTCTGGGCCCGTCGGATCGAGCCTGGGGTCGAAGACGATGGCCAGCGGTCCTCTCAGCTCCGACAGGCTCGAGCCCCGCCCGTCGTACACGAACCCGCGAACCACGGCCGGACTCGCTTCACCTTCCAGAGCCAATGACTCCTCGACAATGAAGCACCCCTCGAACGGCCCTGCCCCCTGAAGCACCAGCCGGCCGACCGCCATCACAACGGGGCTGAATTCCTTGCCGGTGTTGGGGTTGGTCAGCGAGCGCAGCCTGACTTCGGAGGCTCGGAGCACGCCGCCGCCGCCGGGCGCCACCTGCAAGTCTCCCAGGTCCAGCCTGGGCGCGGGTGCTGGGGGGACCGCGGCCGCGACGGACACCTCGCAGCCGGCGAGATCGAGCACGGTGCCGGCCAGGAAGCTCTCCCGGAAAAGCGCCTCGCCCTTGCACGTCACGTAGGCCGGAGAGTATCGCGGCCGGCGACGGGCGAACCGCACCAGGCGGTCCAGCCCAGCGCGCCCGCCGTCGGTCGTATCGAGGTAGTCTCGGTGACCCGCCGTCCGCTCCAGCTGAGCGTGCAGCGGATCCCGGTGCTGCCAGTGGGCCTCGCGCAAGAGGTCGGCTTCCACCGACGGCGCCGTCGCACCGAAGGCCGTGCGCTCCAGCAGCCCGCCCGCCGGATCGGCCGCCCCGGAGGCGGCTCGCAGCAGAGCGTTGTAGGGGACGATGACCCGCTTCGACATCGTTCGCGAGTACTCGCGCCAGCTCCCGAACAGCTCGCCATACCGGTACTTCGAGAGGTCCAGCCTCACCGTCGCGTCGGCCGGGTCGGGCTCCAGGGCGGCATTCAGGTTGGTCACGAACCCGGGCGCAAGCTCGGGGCTCGAGAACGGATTGAGGAACTGGGGCGGCAATCCGCTCGCTTCTCGGGTAACGTCGGCCTGGAACTCGCTCGACTTGACATTGCGCAAGAAGGGATCGACGCCGTCGCGCTCGGCGGGTTCACCCCGGCCGGTGGAGCGCTGCGCCGCCTCGTCGACGCTGGTGGCATCGCGGTCGATCGCCAGGTCGGACAGCGCCGCCAATCCGGCCCAGGCGTTGCCGTAGACTAGTCCGGCCGAAGGGTGGGCCGCGGTTCCGACCGGCCGGATCAGCGCGGAGGCGTCGCCGCCGTCCTCGCCCGTGGCAGCGGGTCCGAGGAGTTGCTCACTGTCGATGCCCTGATAGTAGCCAAGCACGGCTCCCTGCACCCAGGCCCGTTGGGGCGGGCCTCCACCGGCAGTGGGTGGCCTGAAGTCGATCAGCGGGGGCGGCTGATCCGCCAGCGGCGAGGCCTGCGGATGGCGTGGGGAGCCGGCATTTGCAGGCAGCGCCTGGAAGTTCTGTCCGGCGGGGGCTCCTCCCGAGGCCAATCGCAGAGTCAGCGGCCGCTCGGGCGATCCCGCTCCCAGGTAAGACGCTCCGCGGGCTGCAAGCTTTGCCGCCAGCTCGGCCGTCGTCGCCGCCAGCAACTCCGGAGCGAAGACTCCCTCGGCCCGGCCGGGACTCCCGAAGAGCGGATCGTCCGCCGAGAAATCCTCGGGCGCGTTGAAGACCACCACGGGAGCGCTCGGGCCGATCGCCTCCCCGCGTACGGTTGTGGAGAGCGTGTTCACGGAGTCCGCCCGGGCATCGGGGGAGATTAGCGCGAACTTCGATAGCACCCAGGGCAGCTCGCTGTAGACGGCCAGCGTGAGGACATTGCGGTAGGTGCTCTCCGCGTGGCCGACCTCGCAGCGTGCTTCCAGCCCCAGGTCCACCCTCTTCTCGACGGGGTCCGAGATGCCGGGGAACGGCTTGCCGGTCACCGTGAGGTCGAGCTTGTAGGTGAGGCGTGATTGCGGATGCTCCGTGCGCATCCGTTCGATCCACTGGAAGGGCCGCTCGCCCAGGAGCAACTCGAGAAGCTCGCGATGGTCGTCACGACCGCGGGTCTGCTGGGCGATGAAGGCAGCCAGGGCCCTGGCGTCGAGCGCCAGGACGTCTCGCAGGGAAGTCCCGCCCGGCTTGGGGGGAAGCGATACGCCGACGTCCGTCTCGACGCCGTAGCCCAGAGTCTCCACGGCACCGCGAGCCAGGAAGCGCGCCAGGATCTCGTCGGGCCCGTAGCGGACCTGGCGGTCGCGAACGCGGAACGAGGCCTGGTAGAGCAGCACGATGGAGCCTGTCGCTATCGCCAGCGCCAGTACGAGGTAGAGCACGACGCTTCCCCTGGAGTGCGCCGCACGAGAAAGACTCACAGCCATCGCTCCACTTGCCGCGGCGGCCCGCCCAGGTCGCGAGGTTGGCTCTGCCGCTGCCGCCCGTCATGCTACCACGCCGCAGCAGGCCCCGACTGCAGGGCGGCCCCGCCCGGGTGCGCTCGCGAGAAATGCGGGGAAATGCGGGGACACACGACCTATTTTTTCAAAATAGGTCGTGTGTCCCCGCATTTCCTTCCTTCCGGCCGGCGGGCGGCCGGGCGTCAGGGCAGGGCGTCGCCGCGCCGGTCCCAACGGTTCCAGGGGGGTAGCTCACGGCCGGCCTCGTACTTGCCCTCGGAGCGCTTCGAGGTTTCGTCGTACCAGGTCGTCCACGTCCCCTCCTTGCGGCCGGCGACGTAGGTCCCCTCGGTTCGCGCCAGGCCGTCGGCGCCCCAGAAGATCCACTTTCCGTCCCGCTCGCCCCCCCGATAGCTTCCCTGCGCGGCACGCTTGTGTTGGCCGGCGTCCCAAGCGGCAAGAGGCCCCACAGCGCCGTGCGCTCTTTCGTGATCCTGCTTGTCCTGGAGGCGGTCCGAGCTGTCCCACACTGTCCAGGGCCCCGTTCGCAAGCCGTTCTCGTAGGCGCCCTCCTCCTTCTTCAGTCCTCCGGCATGCCAGCTGGTCCAGACACCCTCCTCGTGGCCGTCGCGGAACTCGCCCTCTCGCCTCTTTTGCTGGGGACCGTCTCCCGCGGATTCGTGCCACCAGGTCCAGCGGCCGCTGCGCTGATCGCCGGTGTAGCTGCCCTCGGATAGCTTCCCACGACCCTTTTCGTGCCACTCCTGCCAGCGTCCATGCCGGTCGCCGTCGCGGTACTCGATCTCATAGCGTTTGGTCGAGCCGTCGTACCAGGCCGTCCAGAGTCCGTGGCGCCGGCCCTTCTTGTAACTCCCTTCTTCCTTCAGGAGCGTCGTGCTGAGCCAGCTTTCGCCCGTTTCGTGGGACCACTCGACCCAGGTGCCGTGGCGGACCCCGCCCTCGTATGCGCCCTCCCAGGCAGGCAACCCGTCAGGTTTCCACGAGCTCCAATGCCCGTTGCGCTCCCCGGCGGAGTAGAGGCCACGCTCCCGCTTCAAGCCGTTCGGATACCAGCTCGACCAGGTGCCTTCGCGGCGCCCGGCCAGGTATCGGCCTTCCTCCAGCTTCCGGACGCGCGAATCGCCCCGCAGCAGCCAGGTCGTCCAGGCTCCGTCGAGCTCGCCACCGGAGTACTCGGCCTCCGTGAGTTGCTGGCGATCCTCCGACCAGGCAAGCCATTTTCCCTGCCTCCGGCCCTCGTGGTACTCACCCCGCTCCGCGATCGCCAGGCCGCAGGAGTCCCAGAAGATCCAAGGTCCTGTCCTCGAACCCTCCTTCCAGTCGCCTTCGTCGATCGGCTTGCCGCCGGCCCGGTAGGTCTTCCAGGGTCCGTGGCGGCGGCCCGCGTCGAACGCGCCGATTTCGCGGAGCGAGCCGTCCGGATGCCAGGTGCGCCACGGGCCGTCCCGCAGGCCGGCCTTCCAGTTTCCCTCCTCGAGCAGTCGGCCCAGCTCGTCTGAGGCTCGCCAGAGTCCCTCCATCTTGCCGGCCTTGTAGGCGCCCTCGCGGGCCTTCGCGCCGCCGGGGTGCCACTCGACGCAGGGGCCATCGTAGACCGGCTCGCCGTTGAGCGACCGACCGCCCGTGACGGTCCGGCGCACCGTGCCGTCCGGGTACTTGTCGGTGAAGGTCTCGGGCGTCCCCGCGGGCGCGGTGCCGGCCGAAACGACCCAAGCCAGTAGCAGCAGCCAGGCCGCGAGACGAGGTGTCATGGCACCCCGGGAATTTAAGCACCCGGCGGGGAATTGGCAAGCTGCCCGGGCCGCGCGAGTTGCCGTGATGCAGGGCACGCTTTAACTCATGACGCGACGGACCGCTTCTGGACGGGGGAAAGCACGGAAAGGGGCCCTCTGATGTCGCCACATCGCTTCGCATGGATAGCCCTGCTCGCGCTCTGCTGCACGGCGCAGGCGCAGGCCGGCATCGACGTCGACTGGAGCCGCGCCACCCGCAGGTTCACGCCTGCCCAGAAGGCGGCCATCGAGAAGCGTATCGACGAGGCGGCACTCCTGTTCCTGGACGAAAGCTACGCGGACCTGGGCAAGCTCGACATCCGCGCCCACGCCCGGACGGTGCTGGTGCAGATCCGGGACTTCGGAACCAATCGCGAGCGCGGGCTGCACCTGTCGGGCGCCGTCTTTCTGAACCAGGACCGGCTCGACGACCTGGACGCGGCGCGCCTGACGCTGGTGCATGAGCTCAGCCATGTGTACGACTTCCTGGCGCTCTCCGAAATGATGATGGACTACCTGCTCTCACCGGAATCCGGCGACGGGCGAGTGGCCGAGAAGCGCCTCGACGAGCCGATGCGCGCAATGGGGCGGATCAAGGACGCAGCCGAGAAGAGGGCTCACGAACGGATGACCCGTTATGCCCACGACCAGGGACTGAAGGTCCCCGAGGTTCACGAATGAGATTCGCCGCGTGCACGATGCTGGTGGCCATGGCCCTCCCCTGGAGCGCCGCGGAAGCCGAGGTTGCCGTCCTCTACTGGGCAGGCACCAAGGTGTCCGCGCACACGCGCGACCAGGTCGGGCTGATGGTGAAAGACGTCGCCGAGCAGTACTCGACCAAGAACGAGAACACCGAGCTCGGCCCGATCGATCTCCTGCACGGCGCGCCCTCGGTGAAGATCCACATCTGGCGCGAGGAGCCGGACACCCCGATCTACTACTTCTTCGGGGAGATCTTCTGCCACGTCAGCCTGCTGAAGAACATGCAGGACTTCCGGCAGAAGCTGATGCACGAGTTCAGCCACCTGTACGACTACACGCTGGTCGAGCAGCTGCGCGAGATCCGGCGCAAGACCGATCCGATCACCGATCTGAAAGTGCGCAAGCGCCGCATGAAGGACCCGCTGACCGAGATCGTCCACGACAACGACGCCAACGAGGCGCGCGCCCGTCGCCGCGAGCACCGCTACATGGCAGGTCCCGGCCAGGTCCCGCCCATCCCCTGCCCTGCCCACGCCACGCCCAACGACTGCGTCAAGAGCTTCGACTTCCACAAGGACTCGCAGCTCCCCGCCGAACGCATGATCCCCTCCGGCCTGCTCGACGCCTGCACGAAGTACGGCGCCGCCATCGTCGGCCACTCGGCCTCGCGCCGCTAGTCGAAGGGGAAAAGAAACCGGGGACACACGACCTATTTTAAAAAAATAGGTCGTGTGTCCCCGGTTTTTTTCCCTGGGCTAGCGGGGGACCAGGGCGGTCTCGAGGGGGGTGTCCTTCAGGAGGGTGCCGAAGACCTCGGCGACGCTCTTGCCGCCGAGGATGGCCAGGGGGGCCATGGTCTCGGCGACCTTGGCGGCCAGGTGGCGGTCGCTGAAGGCCTGGAGGGCGGCGACCAGGTCGGGCGACACGGCCTGGGCACGTTCGACGACGGACTGGACCTCGGCGCGAAGTTGCTGGAGGCGCTGCTCGAGCTGGGCGCGCTGGAACTCGAGCTCGACGGCCTGGCGGGACTTCTCGCGGGAGAGCTCGCTATCGGTGATGCGCGAGAGGGCGTCCTGCTGGGCCGCGGTCGCCGACAGGCGCGACTCTTCGGCCCTGGCCTGGGACTCGATCTCGGCCAGGTTCATCTCGAGCTGCTTCCTGACCTCCTCGACCTTGAGGCCAAGGGTCAGCCGAATGGTTTCAGACTGGGTCGAGGCGATGAGTCGTTTGATCTCCTCGGAGCGGCGGGCGACCTCCAGCTGGCGTTCCTCCTGCGCGATTCGGATGGCCTGCTGGACGGCGGTGTGCTGGGCGCTCACCAGGAACTTCCCGATGGTCTCGTCGCCGACCTCCACGTCGAGTACCTCGACGTCGAAAACGCGCATGCCGTTCTCCTCGAACAGCCGGCCGGCGCGCCGGCCCGCTTCAGTCGGGGGGCCCAGGACCGTGTCCCGGACGATCTCGATGGCGCGCGCGTGGAAGGCCTCGATGCCGTGGCGCTTGACGACGTTGCGCAACAGCGAGCGCATGTGGTCGCAGAGGAACTGGACGTAGTTCTCGACCTGGAACCACTGGACCGGGTCTCCCTCGAAGCCGACGCAGTAGGAGAGCCTGAGCCGGACGCGGCAGAGGTCACTGGTCTCGGCCTCGACCAGGTCGCCGACCCGGTTGTTGAGAGCGCGCAGGTAGGCCGTGCGGGTCAATCGCTCCGCCGACTTCGGAGTGCCGGTGGAGAGCTGGACGGGCTCCAGGGTCTCGTCGTACTCGAGCAGGTGAGTCCTGGGGCCGACGATGACCTGCCGCTGGCCCGAGCGGCCGACGACCAGCACCGCGTAGCCGGTCCAGACCTCGATCGCCACGGCGCCGTCCAGGCGGGTGTCGAGCGTGAGGGTGCGCGGGGCCGTGAATCCGGGGCGGCGCACGAAGCCGTCGCCCGCGAAGGCCGCCGCGCCGTCCCTGGGCTCTGCCCGCTTGCCGAGGAGGTTCACGCCGGTCCGCTTGGGGGTGCGATCGGCAGCCGGGGCGGCCTCGCATTCCTGGTCGCCTCCGAGGGCAGCGAGCGCGCGGTTGTGCTCGAGCACGGCAGGGTTGTCCGGAAAGAGGAGCGCGCAGGTCTCGGCGTCCAGGATGCGCCGGACGATCACTTCGCGGCGGGGGTCCGGCAGGAGCATCGCGGGCCCGCGGTGCAGCCGGATCTCGCCCGAGATGCGGTCCAGCACGTAGCGGCCCTCGCCGGCCGGAATGGCGACCGCGTAGTGGACCTCCTGCTCGCCGTACTTGATGATGGCGTGCTCCGGCCGCGGGTAGTAGATCATCTGGTCCCGCCCGGTGATGAAGAGCTCGTCGCCGGCGGCGCGTTCGACGCCGCGTTCGTCGGTGTAGGGCGCGATGACCTTGATGTAGAGACCGCTGATCTCGTTGAGCTCGATGGCGCGGAACTTCCGCTGCGCGGCGCGCTCGACGAAGGTCTCGGTCGGCTCGGGGAAGACCACGGCGGGGCCCTGGATGAAGCGCTTGCTGCCGTTCTCGTCGAGCAGGATGCAGTACTCCAGCCGCTCCAAGGTGACGGCGGAGCGCACGTGGGAGCCGCTCGGGTCCGCGACGACCTCGATGCCGGTCGGCGGAATGTAGAAGCTGACCTCCGTGCCGCGCACGATCAGGAGCTGGCCGGTCGTGAGCGCCGGGAGCTCCGGGAGATCGGGTTCGGCCGACGGATTCGCCGGAGCCGTCGACTCCCCGGACACGGCGCGTTGCGGCTTGATGACGGCGCGGTTCCAGTTCTCTCGCGCGGCCTCCTCGTTGTACACCTTCACCAGCAGGTACTGGTTGGAGCGGAGCTGGTGGCCCTCGACGACGCGGGCGACCTGTCCGGGCCAGAGCGGGAAGGTGGTGGGGCCCGGCAGGTTCACCTTTCGGCCGGGCGTGAGTCGCGGGAGGCTGTTGGGGCCAGCCTTCGGGTGCTCTTCATCGCCGGGGCGGGCCGGGTCCTCCAGCACGATGTACCAGCCCTCCTCGGCGAACGGAAACGAGGTGATGGCCTCCTCGAGGCTCGAGCGCCGATAGCGCCTGGTCTGCGGATCGTAGACGACGGGCCGGTCGGTGTTGGCCATGCTGGTCTTGTGGGGACCGACGTAAGCGACGACGTTTCCCTTCGTCTCGTCCAGGATGTAGGCGTACTCGTTGGGCGCCAGGACCAGGTCGCGCTCTCTGCCTTCTGCCATCACTCGCTCACCTCGCGATGCCGTCTTGCTCCCGGGAATCCAAGAGCGGCCACCTGAAGGCACGACCGATGCCAGGTGTGCCGGCCGGGCCGAGAGGAGCCAGGGGAGAGAGGTCACCTGCCAGGGACCGGCTCGGCCGGCGGCGGTCCCGCCACGACTCGTTACACGCCTTGTATCGAAACGTGAGGCCTCACGCCGCGCGCGTCATCGGAGGGTCGCGGCGGAGAGCACGACTCCCGTGCCTCCGATATTGAGCGAGTTTGCCGGGTGGTACGTCACTTGACCGACCGGCGCGCCCGCAGTGCCCGAATCGGCCGGCACCATCCAGTTGTCGAGCCAGTAGAGCCGGGCGCGCTCGGCGCGCGTCTGGACGTGGCGGGAAGCGACCGTCACGTACCCCGTGATGCGGGAGGCGTCCTTGTGGGCGAGCTCCAGGTAGAGGCAATCCGGAAGGCGCGCGGCGTCGTACCTAAGGACAGAGTCGGTCAGCTCCTCGAGCGTGCCGGTACTCTTGTCCCGGCTGTAGCAGGCGAGCCGGAAACCGCGCAGCCCGCCCCGGCAGTACTCGCGGCGCTCCAGGGCGGCCTGCGAGATCCCACCGGCCGTCACGTCGTGAATGGTGCGCACCAGCGTCTGCTCGCCGGCGGGCCCCTCGAGCCGGTAGACGAGCTGGCCGGCCACCGGTTGATTCGTTTCAGGAATCGAGTCGTGAATCTTGAAGAACCGGACTTCGGTGGTCAACGACGCGACCGTGGTGCGAAACAAGGAGATCTCGATCGGGGCGCCCGCGCCGGCGGCCACTTCGCGATCCAGCACCATCGCGCCCAGGTCGTCCCGCATCCGGACGAACACGAGGTTCAGATCGCGCATTGCGTGGACGGAGGCGTTCTCTCGTGTGCTCATGCGGCCGCTCTGGGTCCAGACGAAGATGGCCGCGCCGAAGAGCACCGCCAGGATGGCGGCGCCGATGAGCACCTCCAGCACCGAGTAACCCGCCCGCCCCAGGCGCGTCATGGGACCGGCAGGCGCAGGTACCGCGCCAGCCGCACCTCCCGCTGCTCCCCGCGTTCGATGAAGTGCACCCGCACGCGCAGCGCCCAGCCGGCCTGTCCCGGCGGCTGCGAAAGCGAGAAGGCCACCTCGTGGGCCTGCTCGGGTATCTCGCTCTGGAGGTAAAGCCGCTGCTTCGTAGCCTCGAGCGCCAGCAGATTGACCCAGTTGCCCGACGAGAGCGACACCGCTTGCTGCAGGAAGGCCGCGTCGGCGTGAACCAATCCGTCGGCCAGCTCGTTGGCCAGGTTCGTAAACACGATCTCGTTGATTGACGCGGCGTTCGCCCTGCCGCTGAGCAGCACCAGGTCGATCACCGGCGCCACCAGCACAGCCAGGATCGCCACGGCCAGGAGCACCTCCGTGAGGGTCACACCGCACGTTCGTCTATCGCGCCGCACACCTCCATCGTAGCAGCGCACGGCCTGCTACCATGGCAGCGCGCGGTCCCCGCTCCGGGACCAGATTTCCGGGAGGTCGATCCTCGATGCGCTCTGCCCCGATGCTGTTGGCCATTTCGCTCGTCCTCACCTTGTCGGCCACACTTTGGGCCGGTCCGACCGTGCAGGTTCTGGCCACGTGCAAGCCGCCGGGGAGCTTGCGACCCAGCGGCATCCTCGAGCTCGTGACGAGCTCGGACGGCACGGCGCGCCAGTACCTCCTGGAGCTCCGGGGCACGCACTACCAGATGGGCTATGCCCACGGGTTCCTGCTGGCCGAGTCGATCGCGCGCTACTACCACGACTACTTCCGTGGAGCCTATCTCCCCCCCAAAAAGGCCGCCCAGCTCAAGGCCGGCGCCATCTTCAGCCTGCTACCCCGCAAGTACCAGGACGAGCTGCGCGGCATGGCTGAGGGCATTCGCGACCGCGCCAAGGAGCTGACGGCGGAGGGCAAGCCGGCCCCCCGCCCGGTGGGCCGCGACGAGCTCCTGCAGATGCAGTGCGAGGTCGAGCTGGCCGGCTTCGGCTGCACCGCCGTCGCCTCGTGGGGCTCCCGGACGGCCGGCGGCCCGCTCGCGGGTGCCACGGTCATCAGCCGCTCGGCCGACTGGATCGACGCGCATCCCGAGCGACTCTTCTCCGGCCTGCAAGGGACCATCTCCTACGCCAGCAGCGAACCCGGGGAAGCCGCCCTCGTGGCCAACTCCAGGGCCGGACTGATCGGCGTCCACACGGGCCTCAATGCCACCGGCTTCTTCATCGAGATGAACTACGCGCCGATCACGCCGATCCGCGCCGGCTCGTTCTATCCCTCGCTCCTGTATCAGCGGGATGCGCTCGAGGCCGTCGACGGTGCAGGCAAGGACCTGGCGGGCATCAAGAGCCAGCTCGACCCGATCCTGGCGCGCTCCGACGTCATCCCGACGATCCAGCCGATGATCGGCTGGGTCTCCCGCGAACCGACCGGCGGGGTCGCCGTCATCGAAGGGATCGGCACGCCGGGCGGCGCTACCTACCGTACGGTCGGCTGGGACCGCGCGAACCAGCCCGGTCCCGACGGCATCCCGCGCATCCGGCTCGCCTGGGCCACGAAGCAACACCCAGGTGGGGCCGACACCGTGCTCGTAACGGACGGCTCCTTCCTCGGAGAGTGCTCGGAATCGCCTGCCGGCTCGGGCAAGTACGTGGTCGCCGACAAGGTAACCAACGCGAAGCTCTTCGAGTTCGAATCCGCCGATATCGTCGCCAGCCGCGCCAAGCCGGAGCTCTGGCTCTCGGCGAAGTGCCGCGGCGTCGGCGGCCGTTACGCCGGCAAGACCTGGTGGCTCGATAACGCCAGCCGGGGCCATTACGGCGCGCGCGAGGAGATCCATGGGTTCATCGGCCTGGGCCGGTTTCCACCCGCCAGGTTCCTGGGCGTCTGCGCCTTCGCGGTCGACGACGCCGGCAAGATGTCGAACAAGGGGTTCTGGATCTCGGCCGACCCGGCCGACCCGGCTTGCGGCGTGGCCGTGCTCGAATCGACCGGCACCCGCACGGTCGACGGCGTCTCACTGGAGGAGGGCAAGCTCCGCTTCGCGTCCACGGCCGCCAGTTCGACCTGGGGCACCGGCAGCTACGTCCGCTACGGCGACATCGCGCTCTTCGGCGACTACAACGACGATTCCGGCAGCCCGGCGGGTTCCTGGTTCTGTTACGGAAACCCCGGTCCCAAGGACCTTCTGGTGAACGTCAACTCATGGTTCCTTCCGTGGACCGTCCCGTTCACGACCAAGCAGGACGATTGCATGGGCGGGCTCCACGGCGCGTACCGGCTCCATCGCGCCTACGCCGATTTCGCGGGCCGCGCGGACTTCACGCTCGCTTCGCACCACGACCGATTCACTCAGATGTATCGCGACCACATCGTCTTCGGCGCCTCCGACACGATGTCGCCCGGCGGCTCCATCTGCACAGCCAGCTTCGTCCCGAGCAGCCGGCGAATCCGGATCAGCTACAGCACCCTCGTCGAGAAGTCGGGAAGCGGAACGGCTGAAAGCCCGATGACCGCCTACGCCGCGACCTCCACACGCGTCACGCCGATCGAGTATGCCTGGAACGACTTCTTCTCCGGCGACCGCGCCCTGGCGGCGGCCCCGCCGTCGGCCACCGCGACGGCCTCCGCTCCCGCCCCCGCGCCGACCCAAGCGGCACCGTCGGGCACCGGCGGCGCCAGCAACCCCACGATGGGCCAGCCTTGAGCCTGCCGCGCCCAGGCGGCCGCGCCGCGTTCGCCATCGCCCTGGTGATCGGCGTCTTCCTGGTGGCGTGCGTCGTCGGGCTGGGGTTGCTGCAGTTCTCGCGGGAAAACCGCTTCGCCATCCGCCGCTTCTACCTGACCGTGCAAGCCGACGTCCTCCTGGATGGGGCGATGGCCGAAGCCGCGGCCTGGCTCCAGAGCGGCTTCGCCGGCCCAGGCGCCATCCCCGAGCTGGCACAGTTCCTGGACGACCCGGCAGCCGACGCCTCCAGGCTCTCGGCGCTTTCGCTCACTCCCCCGCTCCCCGTATCGACGGCACTGGCCGAGGAGCTCGAGCTCACTCTGGAGGCCTCGGTCGACTTCGAGAAGGTCCAGCCCTTCCACGTGCCCGACGCCGGCGGGCTCGACTGGGCCACGCAGGCGCGAGTGGTTCCCGATCCAAAGGAGTGCCAGGGCTGGGCGGTCTTCCGGATTCGCGTCCGACACGAGAGCTTCAGTCGGGAGTCGAGCGTCAAGCAAGCCTTCAAGCTCGTTCACCCGCTGCCGGACGCGGTGACGAAGTTCACTCTCTTCGTCCGCGACCAGGACCCCGCCGCCGCGGGCAAGGGCAGTCCGCGTCATCTGAACAACCTCTACCTCGACGCCACCAGCTACCTGTGCCGAGGACTGGTGGCGGAGTCCGCTCCTGCGCGGCCACTAACGCTGATCCATACCGGCGCCGACCTGGACACCGACGGCGCCCCTGTCGGTGCCGGCGGCGAGCTGCCGGCAGGCGGCGCGCGCCAGTTCGACGCTTCCGACGTGCGAGCCGGCTTCCTCGACAAGGGCTGGGTCTTTCTCGGCACTCCGGCCCCCGAGGGCACCGTGCTCAACCTGACGTCGGGGCAGATCTACGACTATCTGGGCGGAAAGGTGAACCTGTCGCTCTACCCGCCGGAGCTTGCCCGACGCTACGCCGGTGAGCGCTTCCACACTGCCGACGTCGCGGAGCTGATGGCGACGACCTTCACAGGCGCCTCGCCCTTGATGAAGTCAGCGACGTTCGACAATTCCGGTCCCCAGTTCCCCGCGGCCATCCCCGCCAGTCCGATGCCCGGCATCGCCTCGCTCAGGTTCAAGCTCCAGTTCTTCAACTTCTGCTCCGTCTCTCGAGACATGGAGCACGGCCTGCCTGGACTGGAAGACCTCCGGCACACGTTCTCCAACTACTACCGTGCGGCGGCGGCAGACGTCGGCTACTCGACGTCGGACTACCGAACGCATCATCCAGCTCTGCTGCATCTTTTCGGTTCAGAGCAGCTCGACGCCGGCCGATACCGGGACAGTCGCTCGCCCACGATGGTGCTGGGCCCGGTCCGGCGCAAGTCGCTCGCGATCGGCTCGGTCCATCAGGAGAGCGACTACGAGCGCGGCACGGCCACGGGCGCGCCGGAGCCCTTCACCCACCCGCCCCAGGCCGCGCGCCAGAAGACGACCTATCTTCCCTGGTTCGACATCGACGCAGGCGGCCAGAACCGCTCCACCACGCCCGAATTCACGGCGGTCTGGAACCAGGTCGACGAGGCCGACCCTTCAGCCGGAGTGCCGCCCGCGCTGCCGGGCCTCTTCACGCGTCGCTCCTGGTACCTGGCAGAGGCGTTCCTGCCGGCCGGCCCGCACCAGATCTACTACAAGAACTTCGCGATGAGCCGGTTCTTCGAGGAACCGTACCTCTACTCGGCCGACACGATCCTCGCCAACAACGTGACGCAGCCGCCGCGCTCCAGCCTCTACAGCAAGCGCGTCTTCGCCGATGCCGCGGCGCGAGCAGCGCTGGTGACGCTGGGCCGGGCCGGCGCCGCTGCCGAGCCCGACGAAGCCTTCTTCTACGACACCAACGGCCCCGTCTACACGGGCGGCTCGCTCGAACTGCGCGGCGCCCGGCTCACGGACGCCGCCGACCCCGATTCCGCGTGGCGGGCCGATGCGCCCAGGGCGCTCTTCAGGGGCAACCTGAGGGCGCTCTCGCTCTTCTCGAGCGGTTTTCAGCTCGGCAGCCAGGCCGGTTCGCCGACCGGCTTCGACCTGCGCCGCAAGGCAACCCACCTCTTTGCCACGATCGCGGACTTCGAACGCACGATGCTCGACGAGAGCGATCCGGCAGTCGTGCGGCTGCGGCTGGACGGCGAGCTGGTCTACGTCGCGGAGGCCGCGCCGGCGGTCCTCGGCGCGACGGGGCGCCCGCTGGTGGTGGACGGGCCGGGGACCGTCGTCTTCCAGGGCCCGGTGACGCTGGAATCCGACGTGCGGATGGCCGCGGAGCCGCCGGCGGTGCCGCGCGGGCGCGTGACCGTCCCGCCATTTGCCGTGGTGAGCGTCACAGGCGCCATCGTCGTGAAGGGTGCCGAGATCCACGCCTCGCTCGTGGCCCTGGACCCGCAGGCGGGCACGATCCGTCGCGGGCCCGGAGGCGGGCGGCTGCGCATCGTCGGCTCGGTCGCCGTCGACCACCTGGAGCTGGGCGACGGTCTGCTCCGTGAATCGACTCCTCCTGGCAACCGGTTCGGGACCAACACGTTCGAGGTCTCACCGGAGAACCTCTTCGCGCGCGGCGACGGCGACTGGGAACCGCTGGAGCTCGTCTACAACGACAGCCTGGAGCCGACGCTCTGGGAGCGCTACCGCAAGCACTACCGCTTCAAGCTGGGCCGCAGCGTGGCGTTCAAGTGAGTGCGGCGCTCAGGGCTCGAGCGGCTCCCAGCAGCGGCCCTCGCGCGCCAGCAGCTCGTCGGCCGCGGCCGGGCCTGGGCTGCTGGGCGCATAGGAGTGGAGCGGGATCTCGGGGTCGGAGGCCCAGGCGTCGAGGATCGGCATGCAGAGCTCCCAGGAACGCTCGACGGCGTCGCGACGGGCAAAGAGCGTCGCGTCCCCGCGCATCGCGTCCAGCAGCAGCCGCTCATAGGCCTCCGGCACCGACTTCCCGAAGGCGCGGTCGTAGCTGAAGTCCATCGTCACGGCGGCGGCGGTCAGCTCCTCACCCGGCACCTTGCACATGAACTGCTGGACCAGCCCTTCGTCGGGCTGGATGCGGATCGTGAGCACGTTGGGGCGCAGCAGGTGGCAGTGGCTCTGGTCGAAATCGAAGAGCGAGAGCGGCACGGCCTGGAACTGCACGCGGATCTCCGTGAGCCGCCTGGAGAGCGACTTGCCGGCGCGCAAGTAGAACGGCACGCCCTTCCAGCGCCAGTTATCGATCTCGAGCTTGAGCGCCACGTAGGTGGGCTGGGTCGAATCGGGTGCGACGTCCTTCTCGGAGGTGTACCCCGCGTACTGGCCGCGGACGACGTTCTGCCGAACCTGCGTAGGTGACATCGGCCGGATGGCCCGCAGCACCTGGGTCTTCTCGTCGCGCACGTCCTCGGCGCGAAACGAGATGGGCGGCTCCATGGCGCAGAGCGACATCACCTGCAGCAGGTGGTTCTGCACGATGTCCCGGAGGGCGCCGGTGCGCTCGTAGAAGTTGCCGCGCCCCTCGATGCCGATGTTCTCGGCAGCCGTGATCTGGACGTGGTCCACGAAGTTGCGGTTCCAGATCGGTTCGAAGATGGAGTTGCCGAAGCGAAACACCAGGATGTTCTGGACGGTCTCCTTGCCGAGGTAGTGATCGAGCCGGTAGATCTGCTTCTCGTCCAGGAAGCCGGCCATCAGGCGGTTGAGCTCGGTGGCGCTGTCGAGGTCGTGGCCGAAAGGCTTCTCGACCATGACGCGGGTCCAGGCCGGCAGGCGTGACGCGGCAACGGCGGGCATCAGTCGGCTTCTGCGCAGCTTCGTCAGGATGTTCGGAAAAAGCTGGGCCGGCACGGAGAGGTAGTAGAGCTGGTTGTTTCGGGTGACGCCCGACGACTCGAGCGTCAGGACCTTCTGGTAAAGGGCGGCGTAGAGGCTGTCCTCGTTGAAGTCGCCGCCGACGTAGTCGATGCGGCGGGCCAGGTCGTTCCAGACCTCGTCCTCGATCGGCTGGCTGCGCGAGAACCTCTCCGTCGTCTTCCGGTGCATGGCGATGACGTCCTCGGCGGGGATCTCCTCGCGGCCGACGCCGATGATGTGGAGCCCCTCGGGGAGCTTGCGGTCGCGCGCGAGGTTGTAGAAGGCGGGGACGAGCTTCCGCTTGGCCAGGTCGCCGGTGATTCCGAACAGCACGACCAAGCAGGTATCGGGCGCCAGCTCGCGGCTGCCGGAAGAGGCGCCGACGACGCTGGTCGTGATCTCCATTCCATCTGCGGTCATCGGCTCTCCTCTTGGGGTCGGCCCAGGCTTGCAGTCGGCGCCTCGGCCGAGAAGGGGCCGGAGCCGGGTCAGCCAATTGTAACACCGGTCACCAAACACGCCAGCGCATCGGGGAGGCCACGGGAGTGGTATGGTCTGGGTGAAGCGAGCCCGGGATGAGAAACGACGCGCAGTTTGCGAAAGAAGTGGAGGCCGCGATCGAGCGGATCGAGGCGCTCACGTGCGTGGAGCTGGTTTTCGTGGGGCGCCGGCAGTGTGGTAACTACCGGGACGTGGAGCTTTCGTTGGCGATCGCGCTGACGGCCGTGGTCCTGGCGGTGCTGGTCTACTGCCCGGTGGAGCTGCACCAGGATTTGCTGCTGCCGGTACTGGCGATGACCTTCACGCTAGCGGCGCTGGCGGTGGCGCGCGTGCCGGCCGTGCGCCGGCCGTTCTGCTCGACGGCCCGGATGCGGCTGCAGGTGGAGCGGGAAGCGCGCCTCCACTTTGCCGACGAGAGCGTCGCCGCGACGAGCGGCAGGACGGGGCTGCTCGTGCTCTACTCGACTTTCGAGGACGAGCTCGTGCTCATGCCAGACATTGGAGTCGCCAGAGCGATCGAATCTTCCCACTTTCACCGCATCGTCCACGAGTTCAGGGTGGCAAGAGCGTCCGGCGTCCCCGCCACGCAACGCGCGCTCGCTGCCCTGGACGCCATTGGAGCCGTGGTGTCGGGCCCCCTCCCCCCTTCGGCCGCCAACCCCGACGAGCTCCCCAACCGCCCCAGGTTCTACGACTCATGACACGCCGCGTCATAGCCGCAGTCGCGCTCGCTCTTGCCCTCTTCCTCGCCCTCTCGACGGGCGATCTGCAAGCGCGCCTGGGGGGTGGCCAGAGCTACTCGCGTCCGTCCAGCTCCCCCAGCCGCTCCTACAGCTCCAGCAGCTCCTCGCGTTCGGGCGGCGGCTGGTCCGGCTCCTCGCGCTCCTACGGCGGCGGTTCGTACGGCGGCTCCGGCTACCGCTACTCGGGCGGAGGCTCCAGCGAGCCGCTCGATCCCCTGGCGCTCTTCCGAATCCTCTGGTGGATCTTCCGCTACGGCTGGCCTTTATGGCTACCGCTGGTTTTCGGCACCAGCATCTACTTGGCGTTCAAGACGCAGATCGATGACACCGTAGGGGACGTCAGGAGGTGGGTCCTCGCGCGGCTGCCGACGCCGCCGGCGGCCCTGCTGAACGACTCGGCCGCTCTTTCGCGTCCGAGACCCGATCTCGCCTTCAAGCTCGAGCGGCTCCGCAAGATGGACCCCAACTTCTCGGAGCCCGTCTTCCTCGACTTCGTCCACCTGGTCTTCGCCCGAGCGCAGGCGGCGCGCGGCGCTCGCGAGTGGGCGCCGCTGGCGCCGTACGTCTCCCGGCGCGTCATCGAGGCTTGGGAAGCCGCTTCCCGCCCCCATGGGATCCAGGCCCTGTCTGCCGTCGAAGCCGTCGTCATCGGCAGCGCCCACCTGCGGGACATTCGCCCGTTCGGCCACCACGCCGAGATCGACGTCCTCTTCGAGGCCAACCTCGACGAGCGCCACGCCCCCCCGGGTTGTACCAGCTACGTCGAGTCGCTCTTCGTGGAAGAGACGTGGACCTTCCGCCGCGCCTCTGGAGTGCTTTCGCGCACACCTGAAGAGGCAACCTCGCTCACATGTCCGAGCTGCGGCTCTCCCGTGGAGGTGAGGCCCAACGGCACGTGCACCTTCTGCGACCAACCTGTGCTCGACGGCAAGCTCGGCTGGACGGTCAGCACCGTGCGGAGCTGGCGGCGCCAGCGCCGAGAGCTGATCGATCCCCAGAGCCTGGGAGGCGCCGAGGCAGGCACGCGCGCGGCGACCGTTCTGGCACCCGATCTGGCGGCGCGTCGCCGGGACTTCCAGGCGAGGCACCCCGGATTCTCCTGGCCCGAGTTCCAGACGCACGTGCAGACGGCTTTCCTGACATTGCAAAGGGCCTGGAGTGAAAGAAACTGGGAGGCGATCCGCCCCTTCGAGACGGACCACCTCTTCCAGACTCACCGATTCTGGATCGAGCGCTACATCTCCTCGGCGCTCACCAACCGCTGCGAGGACGTGAAGGTCGGGAAGATCGAGCTGGCGAAGGTCTCCTCCGACGCCTACTACGACTCGCTGACCGTGCGCATCTTCGCCTCGATGCTCGACTACACGCTCGAGTCCGGCAGCGGCCTGGTGGCCGGTTCCAAGGATCACCCCCGGGAGTTCAGCGAGTACTGGACCTGGATTCGCCGTTCCGGCACCGGGGACTTTCCGGAGGTCTCGCGCCCGGCCGAATCGGGTACCTCCTTCACCAGCTGCCCGAGCTGCGGCGCGCCCATGAAGGTCGACCAGGCCGGCGTCTGCGGGCATTGCGGTTCCAAAATCACCTCCGGCCGCTTTGGCTGGGTGCTCTCCGCCATCGAACAGGACGAAGCCTACTCGGGGTAGGCCTGCGCCCCGCTACGGGCTCGGAAGCATCGACGGAAGCCAGACTTCAAAGGTCGTGCCGAAGCCCTCGGCGGACACGAAGCCGACGCGACCCTTGAGATATCGCTCGGCCAGCATCTTCATGCTGTAAGTGCCGACGCCACGACCGGTGCCCTTCGTGGTGAAGGAGCGCTGGAAGACCTGGAGCTGAACGCTGCGAGGCATGACGGCCGCGTTGGTGACCCAGAACCGAACGCCGTCGCCTTGCGGCGCGCAGCCCACGATGATGCGCTCCCCGGGCTGCGAAGCCTCGAGCGCATTCTTCATCATGTTGCCGAGCACCCGTGATAGCAGCCCCTGATCGGTCGACATCGCTGCAGTCGCCGATTCCGGTGCAACGACCAGCTCCCGGTCCCGGGCCAGGTCGAGCTCCCTGTGGCCGGAGACGCTCCGCTTCACGAACTCGAGAGTGTCGATCAGGGCCGTCGAGCAGACCAGCTCGCCCTCTTCGGCCGCTAGCAGCATTTTCTGGCTGGCGATCTCCTCCACCAGCCGCTGCGCCCCCGTCACGATCTTGTTGCGGAACTCCTCCTGCCGGGCGGCCCCGCTGAGGCCGAAGACCTCGGCCAATCCCCGCACCAGGGTGGCCGTGTTCAGGAGATCGTGGAAGAACATCTGCTCCAGCACCTGGCGGCGTTTCTCGCTGCTGATGTCTCGAAGCGAGAAGACGGTGTAGCTGTAACCCCCGAGCTTCAACGGCGCCGCGTGGACACGCAAGTCCAGCGCTTCCCCGGTTCCCTTGCGGGTGATGCGACACTCCTCGACCCGAGAACTTCCCTCGGCGCTCTGGAGGATGGCGCGCGCCGCGCCGCATTCGGAGCAGAACTTCGTGGTCCCGCAGCCGGCCTCGCGCTCGGTGGCATGGATGCAGTCGAGCGCTTCGCCCACCCGGAGCCCGCAGACGGTCTGGACATCCCGGGCATCGACCACTCGCCTGAACGCATTGTTGGCGAAAACGATCTGTCGCTCGCGGTTCAGGACGAGGATCATCTCGTCGACCGCGTCGAAGAGCATCGGCAGATACTGCGTCTCGAGCAGCTCGAGCTGTTGACGTTGGAGGTCTTCCTCCGATGCCCGCATCGGCGGGGCAAAGTCCGTACCGGAATCGTGGGTGACGATCATTCGGCCCCCCTTTCGGGCGCCGTTCATCGCGGGTTCGCGTCCGGATTCGAGCCGCAAGAGCCCTGCCAGGCGCCGAGACCGTGACTCGGGATACGAGCAGGTGCTGGATGCGCCATGACGGACGGGCGCCCGTGTCCTACTTCGCTTGCGCGGTCTCCCCGGAGAGCCGGTCTTCCACTGCCTGCAGCTCGGCCTGCCGTTCGCGGCTGAGCAGCCCGCGGGGCGGTCCCTGGAAGGTGCGCCGGGCGTAGGCGAACCAGTAGAGAGCAAGCAAGCCCGCACAGGCCAGCATCGTCCAGAGTGCCAGCCGATTGGGCGGCTGCACCAGGATGACGCAGACGAAGGCAACCCAGGCGACGGCCGTGGCGGCCACAGGTGGACCGAACCTGCCGAGAGTCCAGGGCCCCATCTGCTTCCACTCGACGCCGCGCGCGCGCAACCCCAGCGCAGGCGGGATGGCGTAGGAGATATAGAGCGAGATGGTGGCCACGCACGTGATCGTGGCGTAAACCGGCGTGTAGAGCGTGAAGGCCAGGGCCAGCCCCGAACCCAGCCAGATGGCGTGTGCGGGTGTCCGGGTCGCGGGGCTCACGCGGCTCCAGAGGTGCGACCCGGGAAGACCTCCGTCGCGAGCGAAGGCGTAGATCATCCTCGAGAGGCTGGTCACCGTCGCCAGACCGCAGGAGTACTGCGCCAGCGAGATGATGCCGAGGAGCAGGAGCGAAAGCCACTCGGGCAACCCCTGGCGCATCACGTGGATGACGGCCCCGCCCGAGGCCAGTGCCTGGCGCGGGTCCCGGATGGCGAGCGTCACCGCCACCAGCATCAGGTACCCGAACACACCCGAGACGACCACGGCCATCACCATTCCCCAGGGCACCTTGTTAGCCGCGTCAACGGTCTCCTCGGCCGTATGCGCCGAGGCGTCGTAACCGGTGAAGGTGTAAGCGGCCATGAGCATCCCCAGCACGAAGGCCCACGGTATCGATTCGGTCCTCGGAAATCCGGCGTCGCCCAGAGAGCCGGTCAGGTTGATCCACTCGAAGAGGTAGCCGACCGGTTGTGCCCGCGCCAGCCCGAGCAGGGACGCGGTCAAAAGGGCGGCGCCCGCCATGTGGACCCAGGCGGACAGGTCGGTCACCAGTGCCGTCAGTCGAATCCCCCGGTGGTTGATCCAGCCCTGCGAGAAGAGGAAGGCCGCCGTCAGGGCCACCTTCCAAGCCTGGGCTGCCGCGGGCGAGCTGGCGGCCAGGTCGAGCCCGACGAGCGGTCCTGCCCACCCGAGCAGGAAGGCGGCCGCGCCGAAGTCGATGGCGGCCAGCACGGTGACCAGACCGATCAGGTTGAACCAGGCCGTCCACCAGCCCCAGCCGTTGCCGCCCAGGATGGCAGCCCAGTGGTAGAGGCCGCCCGCCGTCGGGAAGGCGCTGGCGATCTCGGCCATCGCCATCGCGGTCGCCAGGGAGAAGAGGCAGACGACCGGCCAGCCGATCCCCATCTCGGCCGGCCCCGCGGAAGCCAGCCCCAGATCGAACGAGGTGATGGCGCCCGAGAGGATGGAGATGATCGAGAAGGAGACGGCGAAGTTGGCGAAGCCTCCCATCCGGCGCCAGAGCTCTTGCGCATAGCCAAGCCGGTGGAGCAGCTCCGCATCGGTGTCGGTCGTCGTCTGCGTCACTTCGCTCGCGTCGAGTATAGCAATGCCGTAGGGTTCTGGCCCTTCGAGGGGCGGGCTTCGACAGGCTCGACCTGAGCGGATCTGGAGGGGGAGTCCCGCGCCCATTCGGGAACCGCTCATCCTGAGCTTGTCGAAGGATGCCCTTCGAGGGGCCCGCACTTGGGGGCCAGCCGCCCCCCGGGTCACAACCGTATGCTGTGTTACACTTTGGCCGAACAGGGAGGGCTGCCGTGCTCGATGAAGTCCTACGAAAGCTGGAAGAGAACGACATCCAGCGGATCAAGGTGGCCGGATTCGACGTCGACGGAGTGCTGCGCGGGAAGTACATCTCGCCGACCAAGTTCTCCTCGGCCGCCTCCGACGGGTTCGGCTTCTGCGATGTCATCTTCGGCTGGGACTGCGCCGACGCGCTCTACGACCAGAGCCGCGTGACGGGCTGGCACACGGGCTACCCCGACACGCTGGCCCGGATCGATCTCGGCAGTTTCCGACTCGTGCCGTGGGAGAAGCAGACGGCGCTCTTCCTGGTGGACTTCATGAAGGACGCGCAGACGCCGCTGTCGGTGTCGCCGCGGCAGGTTTTGCAGCGCATCATCGAGCGGTCCCTGGCGATGGGATTCGTACCCAAAGCCTCCTGCGAGTATGAATTCTTCTTCTTCAAGGAGACTCCGCAGAGCCTGCACCAGAAGGGATTCAACAACCTGGAGACGTTGACGCCGGGAATGTTCGGCTACTCGGTGCTCAGGGCCAGCGCGCAGACCGACCTGATCGAGGAGATCGTCCGTCAGATGAAGGCCTACGACTGCGAAGTCGAAGGCATCCACACGGAGACCGGCCCGGGTGTCTTCGAGGCGGCGCTGCACTACGACGACCTTCTGCGTGCGGCCGATCGCGCAGCGCTCTTCAAGACCGGTATCAAGGAGATCGCTTCCCGCCACGGGCTCACGGCCTGCTTCATGGCGAAGTGGAACAAGGACCTGCCCGGCTGCTCGGGGCATCTGCACCAGAGTCTGTGGGACAGGAAGACCCGCGCTCCCGCGTTCGCCGACGGCCCGCGGGGACGCTCGGGGCTCTCGAAGACCCTGGAGAGCTACATCGCCGGCCAGTGCTCTCTGATGCGGGAAACCACGGCTCTCATCGCGCCGACGATCAACTCCTACAAGCGGATGGTGCCGGGCACGTGGGCCCCGACGCACGTCGCCTGGGGCGTGGAAAACCGCACGACGGCGCTGCGCGTCATCACGGGGCCGTCCGCGAAGGCGACGCGGGTGGAGTATCGCCTGGCCGCGGCTGACATCAATCCCTACATCGCGCTGGCGGCCTCCTTCGGCGCGGGGCTCTGGGGGATCGAGAAGGCGCTGGAGCCGCCGCCGCCCGTGAGCGGCAACGCCTACACCCAGACCGCCGACAGCGCCACGCCACTTCCCAGGAGCTTGGAGGAGGCCGCCGGGCTTCTCGACCGGAGCGAGGCCGCCCGCGAGATTCTCGGCGCCGAGTTCGTCGACCACTACGTCATGACGCGCCGCTGGGAGGCCGCCCAGTTCCAGCGGGCCGTCACGGGCTGGGAGCTCTCTCGGTACATGGAGATCATCTGACGGAAGGGAGCGCGCCGATGGCCATTCACGAGTTCTCATTCCCGACGCGAATCCTCTTCGGCCCGGGGGCCCTCGCCCAGCTGCCGGCGCTGCTGAAGGCCGCCCGGGTTCGCCGCCCCCTCGTCATAACCGATCGAGGGCTGGTTTCCTCCGAGATCTGCTACCGGCTGATCTCGACGCTCTCCGACGCAGGCTTCTCGGCCTTCACTTTCAGCGACATATCCCCCAATCCAACCGTCCCCGAGGTCCACGCGGGAGGCCGTGCGTGCCGGGACTCCAGCGCAGACGCCATCGTCGGCTTCGGCGGGGGCAGCGCCCTGGACGCCGCCAAGGCCGTCCGGCTGCTGGCGACGCACGACGGCGACGTACTGTCCTACGAGGAGAACGCTGGCGGCCTGATCCGGCCCGACATGCCGGTCTTCATCGCCATCCCGACGACCGCCGGCACTGGCAGCGAAGTGGGCCGCTCCACCGTCATCACCGACCCGACGCACCGCGTCAAGAAGGTGATCTTCTCGCCGCACCTGCTGGCCACCACCGTCATCGCCGACCCGGAGCTGACCCTGGGCCTTCCTCCCCATCTGACCGCGGCGACCGGCATGGACGCCTTCACGCACTGCATCGAGGCCTATCTGGCCCGCGGCTATCACCCCTTGTGCGATTCGATCGCGCTCGGCGGCATCCGGTTGATCGACGAGCACCTCCCGCGAGCGGTGCGGGATGGCTCGGACCTGGAAGCGCGCGGCCACATGCTGATGGCCGCGATGATGGGCGCGGTCGCCTTCCAGAAGGGCCTAGGGGTGACGCACTCGCTGGCGCATCCGCTGACGACGGTTGCCGGACTGCACCACGGCCTGGCCAACGGCATCCTGTTGGCCAGCGCCCTGGAGTTCAACCTCCCGGTCGCAGCGCAGCGGCTGGCCGATATCGCCCAGGCGTTGAGGCTGGCCCCGGGCGGCACGCGAGACGAGCAGGCACGCGCCGCGATCGAGCGCGTGCGGGCGCTGGCCTCCGAGATCGGCATCCCGCCATCGCTCTCGGCCGCGGGCGTCACTGCCGACATGATCGGGCCGATGACCGAGCAGGCCGCCGCAGACGGCTGCCATCAGCTCAACCCGCGGAGCTGCAGCCCCGCGGAGCTCCGCGGGCTCTACGAGGAGGCCATGAAGCCCTCATGACGGCATCGATGAATCCGCTTCAACCCGGCCAGCTCTGGATCGGCGGCCGGTGGGAGGAAGGCAGGCCCGGAAGCCGCTACGACGTGGTCAACCCGGCGACGGGCGAGAAGCTCACCGGTGCGGTGCACGGCTCGGCCCAGGACGTCGATCGCGCTGTGGCCGCGGCTCGTACGGCTCTCGAGTCGGGGCCGTGGCCGACGATGGACGCCTCTGAGCGGGGACGCATCCTGCGCCGCGCTGGCGACCTGATCCAGTCCAGAAAAGATGAACTGGCTCGCCTGGAATCGGCCAACAACGGCAAGACCGTCAAGGAGGCCGGTCGGGGCGACTTGCCGCCCTCCTGGGACGTATTCCACTACTACTCCGGCTGGGCCAACAAGCTCCACGGCGAGGTCATCCCGGTCGACGGTCACTACCTCAACTTCGCATTGCGGGAGCCCGTCGGCGTGGTGGGTGCCATCGTCGCATGGAACTATCCGCTCTTGCTCGCCTCCTGGAAGCTGGCCCCCGCGCTGGCCACCGGCAACACCGTCGTCCTCAAGCCATCCGAGCAGACGCCGCTCACGGCGCTGGCTCTGGCCAGCATCCTGGCGGAGGCCGGGCTCCCCCCCGGCGTCGTCAACGTCGTCACCGGCTTCGGCGATACGGGCGGTCATATCGCCGCCCACCCGGGAGTCGACAAGATCGCCTTCACGGGTTCCGTCGATACGGCCCGCAAGCTGCTCCACGCCAGCGCCGATTCCAATCTCAAGCGCCTGTCGCTCGAGCTGGGCGGCAAGTCGCCCAACATCGTCTTCCCGGACTGCGACATCGACGCAGCCGTGCGCGCCGCCCTCTGGGGCGTCTTCGCCAACAAGGGCGAGGTCTGCAGCGCGGGCAGCAGGCTCTTCCTCCACAAGGCGATTCACTCCGAGTTCCTCGAGCGACTCTCGGACGCCACGCGAGCGCTACGCGTGGGCGACCCGCTCGACCCGGCGTCCGACGTCGGCAGCCTCATCAGCCAGCGCCAGCTCGAAAGAGTGCTCGGATATATCGAGTCCGGTACGTCCGAGCAGGCCCGACTGGTTTGCGGCGGGGGCCGGCTCACGGGACCAACCTTCGACCGCGGCTACTTCGTGGAGCCGACCATCTTCGATGGCGTCCGCTCCGAGATGACCATCGCCCGGGAAGAGATCTTCGGCCCGGTCCTCTCGGTGCTCACCTTCGAGGACGAGGACGAGCTCATCCGTATGGCCAACGGCACCGTCTACGGCCTCGTCAGCGCCGTCTGGACGGCCGACGTCACGCGCGCCCTCAGGCTGGCCCGGCGCATCCGGGCGGGCTCGGTCTGGATCAACGACTACAACTGCTTCGACAGCGCTTCCCCCTTCGGCGGCGTGAAGCAGTCGGGCTTCGGCCGCGAGATGGGCGTCCACGCCCTCGAGCAGTACACGGCCGTCAAATCGGTCTGGATCAACCTGGGCCCGCGCTAGCCGGCCTCGCCTCGCGGCTCACTCGAGATCCCGCCGGGTGAAGATGTGGTAGTCGCCCAGCTCGGGGTCGGTCGTCCGGTACGTCGCGTACGTCGACTGCAGGTGCTCCATCAGCAGGTGCTCGTCCTTGATCTGCCCGAGGAAATGGTTGTCCTCGGAGCGATCGCGGGTCCGCTTCATCACGAGCGCCACTTCCGGCTGCTCCATCCGGATCGCTTCCACGATCTCGCGCGCGTCGATTCGAGGCGCCGCCGGATTGGTACCGCTGGCCGGCACGTCACGCAGCGGGACGTTGCGGCGCTGGGCCAGGAACGCAATCTCGCCGTGCTCCGCCAGCACCGTCCCTCCTGGCGGTACCAGCCGTTGCACCAGCTCCACCAGCTTCTGGTGCTTGTAGGTCGGCAGTTCGCTCGAGAAGCCCACGAGCGCGGTCAGCAAGATCCAGGACCCGAGCCACACCGAGGCGCGCCGGGCTTCCCCGCGCTCTGACGCCATCGTCGCCAGCTGGTCGGCTGCCAGGATCGAGAGAAACGGCACGAGGTACAGCAGATGGCGCGCGTAGAGCTCCATCTTCACCACCAGGAACACCAGCGCCTGCACCGAGTGCCAGACCAGAAGGGCCCTGAGCGGCAGCGCTTGCCGGCCGCGCCCCGTGAGACCCAGCACACCCATGAACAGCAACAGCCGGTGGGCCAGCGGCGTCGGCTCGAACCAGAGCACCGCGAAGAAGGCGTAAAAGACGAAGAACGGGCTGAGCGTCGGCACCGCCTTGCTGTGGTGCTCCACCGTGAGCGCCAGGAAGCGGTCCAGGTAGTCCGACATCGGCGCGATGAAGAAAAGCCCCACGGCGATTCCGGCGGCGGCCATCCAGCCCAGCCCCGCCAGGATCGCCCGCCGGTCCAGCTCGTGGCGCTCGTCCGTCGCGAGCCGGTGCGCTGCAAAGAGGAAGGCGCCCCCGAATGCGAAGAGCCCGAAGAACTTGCTGAAGAAGCTGATCGCGCCTAGCGCCCCGGCCATCAGCCACGCCCCGCGACGCTCGGGGTTCTGCCAGGCACACGCGAAGAAGTAGACGCTGGCGACGTAGAAGCAGATGTAGAACGCGTCGGCCGTGAAGAACCAGGAGAAGAAGTGCCAGTACGCATTCGAGAGCGTGAGCGCCGCCGCCAGGAGGCCCGTAGGTCGCCCGAACAGCCGTTCGCCGAGCAAGTACGTGAACATCCCGGCCAGCAGCGAAAAGGCGATCGTCAGCCGCTTGGTGGTCAGGTGCGTCGCCCCAGCCCACTTGTAGGCCATCGCTCCCAGGTAGATCGGCACCGGCGCTGCGTCGAAGGCGACGTCCCGGTAGACCCGCTCCCCCAGCGACTGTCGCCACGCCGCATACGTGAACTCCCCCTCGTCGTCCCCGACCAGAACGCCCGGCGTCAGGTTGAAGGTGTAGAGGTACCAGGCTGCCACCAGCAGCGCCAGCACACCCACCAGCCTCGCAGGCCTCTCGTCGGCTCTCATCGCGCGCCAGTCTACCGCGCGCTCCCCTGGCGTGGGGAGCGTCCCCGAATCATGGGGAACTTCGGCCCGCTCGGCCTGAGCCTGTCGAAGGCAGCCTGAATTGAAGCGGCACTTCGCGTGATCGCCCTTCGACAAGCTCAGGGCGAGCGGCTACGAAATCATGCGG
>JACPRK010000024.1 GCA_016190005.1 Candidatus Wallbacteria bacterium
CGCCAGCACGACCAGCGCGGCCGAGCAACTGCCGGTCTCCATGACGATCCGGTACGTGGCGGCTGCCTCCTATCCGTTCGCACCGGTCGAGGTTGCCTTCCTGCTCTCCAAGGACGTGACGGCGTCGAGCGATGACCTGTTCCTGCAGAAGTCGTTCTTCGGTTCTGCGCAGCCGGGCACCGACTTCACTTTCCAGACGCAGGTCGGTCCTTTCGTCGCTCCCCCCGACAACTACTTCCTTCTGGCCAGGGTTGATCCGGACGGCACCGTGACGGAGCAAAACGAAGCCAACAACGTGGTCGTCGCGGGCCCCATCACGATCTTCCGCGTGGGTGACGACCATCCGGATACGCCTGGGACCACGCAGTTGCCTCGGGATCTGTTGCGCGGCGACAGCACCCTGGCTACCGGTACGCTCGGCCATCCGGAGGACGTGGATGTCTTCAAGCTGGTCGTCACGGGTCGCGGCACGTTGCGCATCGGCTGCCGGAGCGTCTCGGGGCCTCAGGGCAGTGCGCCGACGCTCCGCTTCAGTCTGCTCGACTCGACCTTCCGTCGAATCGGCAGCGAGGGTTTTGCTTACGGGTTCAGTGGAACGACCTTCCAGTCTCGTGTCTCAGTGCTCGCGGCCGGCAGCTACTTCGTGAGGGTCCAGGCAGACCAGCCGGCCAATACGGGGACCTACGAGCTACAGGCGGAAGCAGATCAGCCGGATCTGAGAATCACGCGGCTGGAGGCGCCGGCCACCCACTCGAACTCGCTTGCCGTGCCGGTGACGTACTCCGTGTCTCTGGAGACATCCGTGGCGCAGGGGTCGTCGGAGTTCACCTCGCTGCAGTTCTACCTCTCCCGGGACAGCGAGCTCGAGACGGAGTTCGACACCCTCGTCGGCTCCAGCAGCCTCTCGGTTCCACGCAATGGCACAGTCACGAGCACGTCTTTCTTCTCCACTTCTCGGACGGGGACGTATCGCCTCCTGGCGCGGGTCGACTCTTCGAACTCGCTGACCGAGTCGAATGAGGGCAACAACGTCTTCGTCGGCCCCCTCATCACGCTCGTAGGCCCGCCCGGAGTGGGCGCTGCGCAACCTCAGCCGCCCCGAGCCGATGTCATCCTGGGGCCCATTGTGGCCTCACCGGACCCGGTGAGTCCATTCCAGGAGGTGGTCCTGAACGGGAGCGCCCGTTTCGAGGCGACTACGGGCCCCGAGTTCCTGGGCACAGCCGTCTCGGTCTACCTGTCCACGGATAGAGGACTTGAGAGGTTCCCCAACGACAGCGATCCCCAGGTAGCCAGTGAGTCGATCACGGTCGGGAGGGGACAAAACACGCCGTTTGCACTGCGGTTCATGATGCCTCTGCGCCCGCCGGGGAGCTACTTCCTCATCGCGAGGATGGAACCTGGCAACCGGGTGCTGGACTCGAACCCGCTGAATGACGTCGCGCTCGACTCTCTGACCGTGGGGCGCACGGGTATCGACCTCTCCATCGATGCACTCCAGCTGCTGACGACGCGAGTGGCCCAGTACTCGTACCTGCCCGTAGAAGTGACCGTGCGCCTCGATGCGCCCGGTGTCGTCGACGCCGTCGACACTCAGGTGGGCCTGAAGCTGATCCCGGTCGGCGGAGGAACCGAGACCACCCTGGGCTCTCAGAACCTCCGAGTCGGCCCCGGAATGCCCACGACGGCCGCGTTGAGCTTCTATGCCTACTCGAACAGTCCGGCCGGCCGCTACACGGTCACGGCCACCATTGATGACCGCAACACCCTGGCCGAGACCAACGAGCGCAACAACACGCGTGTGTCGCTCCAGCAACTGGAGCTTGGTGGTGGTGGTGGCTCGGCGGTTGCGCCCGGAGGCGTCACGCCCACAGCGGATTTCGCCTTGCTCGACTTCAGCGTGCCGGTCACCAATACCGCACCGAATACGTGCCTTCCAGTCACCGGCACCCTCGACTACCGCGACGTCGGGTCTGGGTACCGGAATGCCAGCATCCGGTACTTTGCGTCGACAGACACGATGCTCGACCCGGGTGATCGGGAACTCCAGAGCAATAGCGTCTACGTTCAGGCCAACACGACGACAACGTTCAACCATAGTTTCACGTGGCCGGACAACCTGACCTCCGGCACCTACTTCATCTTCGCCCAGGTGAACCGATCTCAGGACCCGGTGGAGACGGACTCGAGCGATAACGTCGGCCGCTCGGTGGGAGCCATCGTCGTCGAGCCGACGTTGCAAGACCTCCAGGTGTTGGGTGTCATTCCCGACGTGGCCTCGTTTGCGCACGTCGAATCGCCGCGCGTGAACTTCTTGGTGAGCCTGAGCTCGCCGAGCGCGGACTGCTACTCCTACCGCTACACACAGGTTCGCGCATTCTTGTCCAAGGACGCTGTCCTGCAGCCGGCAGTCGACTTCCTGGTCGGGAGCGGTTCCGTCGGTCTCTACTCGGGCACGACCCAGAGGACGAGCCTGACTCTGTCGGCCACGGCGGGGGTCCCACCGGACTCCTACTTCGTGCTGGTTGAAGTCGACGGGCCAAACGAAGTCCGTGAGACCAACGAGACCAACAACGTCGCCTCGAGCCAGAGCCCGGTCACGTTGGAAGCTCCGCAGATCAATCTTTCAGTCCTCGATGCGCGTCCCCTGCCGAGCGGCGCAGGCGTATCGGGCATGCTGCCGGTGAGCGTGACCGTCCTGTACGAGGCTCCCTCGACGGCGTATCCAAACCTGTCGCCGACGCTCCTGATCCTGCTCTCCAGGGACCTGACGCCCGATCAAGATGATCCCAGGCTGATGAGTCGGACCCTCTTTGGGCTGGCGCCCGGCGAGATGCGTTCGCTCCACGCCGAAGTCTCCCTGCCGACCAACCCTGCTCCGCCTCCGGGTGGGTATCTTCTGGCCGGGGTTATCGACAGCGACCGGAACTTCGTCGAGAAGGACGAGAAGGACAACGTCCGCTTCTCACGACCGGCACTTCCGTCCGCGAGCGACTTGCCGGACCTCGTCGTCGATTCCGTGCGGCCCGACCTGCCTCGCACCAGCGTGGCTGAGGGCCTGGGAGTCACGGTTGCGGTGCGGTATGCGGGGGCCTCGGGTTATCCCCTGATCATCGCCCCTCTGCAGTTGCGAGCATCCTCGAGCGGGGTGCTGCGTGCTGACGATCCGGTGCTGCAGGCTTCGGCCGTGATTCTGCAACCCCTGGAGACGCGCGTCATTCGTCTGGATACGTCTCGTCCAATCCTGCAGCCTCCGGGTGTCTACACGATCACAGGACGGATCGACCCTGCCGGCGACATCGCCGAATCCAACGAGCTCAACAATGTGAAGTCGGGCGGCACCGTAGAGCTGTTCCGCGTGACCGACGATCATCCGGACACACCAGCGGCGGCGGAGTTCGGCCGGGACGGCGTTCCGGCGGACGGCAGCTTCATTCGAGCCGAGCTGGGCCATCCCGGTGACAAGGACGTCTTCTTGCTGCAACTGCCGGCCGGTGTCCACCTCATTCCGCGGCTGATCAGTCTTGGCGCGAACGTACGCGCTCGCTTGCTCGAGCCGGATGGTCGCAAGGAGCTGGCGGCAAGTCTCGATTCGCTCTACCGGCCTCTGAGGATCCTCTCGCCCGGGACTTACTACATCGTCGTCGAGGGCAGCGAGCCGAGAACGACCGGTTCCTATGGCATCCGAGTGCTTGCAGACAGGGCGGATCTGGTCATCCGATCGCTGGAAGCTCCGCAGGAGATCTCGCTCTCGCAGCAGTTGAGAGTGCGCGCTGAAGCGGAGGTGCTGGCCCACCCGGCAGCTGGGAGCCTGGAGATGGACGTGACCTTCTTCTTGTCTCCGGACGACAAGCTCGACTCGGGATTGTTCGATTTCCGGCTGGGAACTCTCTTCAGTTCAGGCGAACCGGGGACCCCTATGGTCGTGGACGGCACCTTCAGGCTCTCCAACCAGGTGCCGCCCGGTGACTACTTTGTGATTGGCCGGATCGGGGCTGCTCAGAACCTGGCTGAACTGGATACGACCAACAACATCTTCGTGGGGCCGAAGCTGCGCGTGCAGCTAGCCACGTTGGACCTGTCGATGGGGCCGCTGTTCGCATCACCGAGCGTCGTCAGTGCCCGACAGATGGTGTTCCTCACGAGCGACATCCTTGTCGACAAGCCATCGCCCGAGCTGTTTGACCAGTTCGAGATCGAGCTCTACCTCTCATCGGATCAGACGCTGGATGAATCGCGGGATCGAAGGCTGTTCGGTCACGGTACCTACGTTTATCTCTCCAATCCGGGGCCGAGATTCCCGTTTGGAACGGACCTGGTGCTGCCCGACGACACGAAGCCGGGACCCTACTTCGTCTTCGCCAAGATGAGGCCAAATGTCCTGCAACGGGACCTGACCAATGACGTGTCGCTGGCGCCGGCAGCACTGACGGTAACGGAACCTGCGCTCGATCTCTCGGTCGCCTCGATGAGCGTGGCAAGCACGACTCTGGACGTCGAGCGAAACGTGCAAGTCGACTTGCAACTGCTTTACCAGGTGCCGGTCGCCGGGGAGTTTGCCCAGCTAGACAACGTCCAGGTCAGCTTCTGGCTTTCCGACAATTTCACCCTGGATCCGTCGGATCGGCTGGTGGGACAGAGGAGCTTCTCGCTGCAACCGGGCCTATCCAACCCCTTCTCGACGTCGCTGCAGGTCTCTCCAAGAGAGATACTAGCCGGTGAGTACTTCCTCATCGCTGAGGTCGACCCTCGGCACACGGTGCGGGAGAAAGACGAGACCAACAACACGCTGGGGACCTTTGCGCCGACCCTCACAGTCCCTGCTGCGACAGCTGATGTCTCGCTCGACAGCTTCCGGCTGCTGGCAACCGCGGCCTCGGTGCAGTGCGGGACGCTGGCGACTTTCACGGTGTCCTATACGCCGACGGCGGGAGATTCCCGGTCGGCGCCAGTCGGGGTCGACGTCTACCTGTCTTCCGACGCAACCCTGAACATCCAGCAGGACGCGCTGGTGGGTTCGGGCGGCGCGATTGTGGCGCCGGGCGGTCGGGCGGGAGGCACGGTGGGCATCTTCCGGCCCCAGGACGTTCGTCCGCAGGATCGCGTCCAACCTGGTGGCAACGCCTCGGCTGGCGAGATCGAGGAGTCCGGGGATGTAGACGTCTTCTCCCTGGATGTCGACACCGCGGGGACGTACTCGATTGACGTGCGCCTTGGGACATTGGGCGATTCCACACTGACCGTGCTGGACCGCGACGGTCTGACGCAACTGGCCTACAATGACGACTTTGGCAGCACGCTCGCATCCCACCTGGAGTACAGATTCCAGGATCCGGGGCGGTACTACCTGGTCGTACGAGGCTACTCCAGCCACACCGGCACCTACTCGCTCGAAGCCCGGAAAGGCACGCTCTTCAAGGCGGCGTCCGCCGGTTCCGGCACGCCGCCGGCCAAGTCAGAGAAGGACTCGCCTGCTGCCAAGGGAACGTCGCAGCCGGCCGCCGCGAAGGAGCGGGACGACCATCCCGATTCCGTCGCAACCTTCTTCTCGCCAGTGCCCGTGGGCGAGTATCACGTCTTCGCCGTCGCGACCGTCTCAGGCGACCCGCTGGAGACCTCGACGATCAACAATCGTCAGCGGGCAACCGACAAGTTGACGCTCGGCAATGAGCCAGTGGACCTGCAGGCCGTGGCTGTTGAACCGATCGATTCATCGGTGGCCGCGGGCGAGAGCTTCGTGGCGACAGCGGTGGTCCGCGCCGTCGGCGGAACGGGCGGATGTCGCGGGATTCCCGTGCAAGCCAGGATCTATCTCTCCGCGGACCGGTTGCTGGAAACGCTGGTCGACTACGAGGCCGAGACGATTTCGGACTCCGTGGCGCCCGATTCGCTCCGGGGCGAACAGGGCACGATCGATGTTCCGGCCGGCGTGCCCTCCGGTAGCTACTTCCTTCTGATGATGCTCGATCCCAGGCGACAGGCCCCCGACAGCAACCGGGCCAACAACTTCGCCGCCAGCGTTGGCACCATCAGGGTGGGGTCTCCGCGTACCGACGTCAGCGTGGAACAGGTCCAATCCACGACTGCTATCGTCGCGCCCGGGGACGTGTTGCAGGTAACTGCAGTCGCCTTCTACGATGCGCCGTCGGTACGATTCCAAGCTCGCTACCAGACCCTGAAGTTCTATGTGACGGCCTCGAAGGGCTCGGCAGCGATCCTGGACACCCCCATCCTCCAGAGTTCCTTCGCGGTTTATCTGGAACCCGGGAAGCGAGAGACCTTCCAGGCGGACATCGTCCTGAACCGCTTCCTGCCGCCCGGAGACTACTTCCTGGCGGCCGAGGCTGTCGCCGATTCGCGGGACGTGAATCCGACCAACAATGTTCTCTACGCCACGAAACCGATTCGGGTCTTGGCTCCGGCCTTCGATCTCGAGGTCACCAGCGTGAAGCCGGTGTCGGTCCCGTCCTTCGCCGGCTCCACGTTCACCGCCCAAGTGGGCGTTCGATTCCAGGGTCCCCAGGCAAAAGCCGCGGAGGAAGAGCTCCAGGGCAAGCATCCCTTCGGGCCGCCGCTGACGATCCAGGCGCAGGTGGAGACCTTCCTGTCGCCGGCCAAGACGTTCGACAGATTGGCCGTGACACGCCTCAGCTCCCGGTTCGAGAGTCTTCGCATCGGAGAGACCCGAATCGTTGACTTCTCATGCACGGTGCCTCAGGCGATGCGTGAGGGCAGCTATTTCCTGGGCGCAACGGTGGACAGGTCGAATCAGTATCCGGAGAAGAACAAGCGCAACAATGTCCTGATCAGCGCGACGTCCTTCGCCATCACCACGCCCTCACGTACCGTGTCGCTCGAAGCCTTGGAGCTCTTGACCGCTACGGTTGCGGTGGGTGCGGCGGTGCCCGTTTCAATGTCGGTCAAGTTCACGACTCCGGCGACGGGTCTGGCACCGCTGATTGTCAATGTCGAGAGCTACCTTTCCGACAATGCGACGCTGGAGCCGGCCACGGACCGTTACGCCGGACTGCAGGCGTTCAGCGTGCCTCCAGGCGGAGTTTCTTCGCGTCAGGTTTTCCTGTTCCCCAACGTTCCTCCTGCAACCTACACGCTCGTCTCGCGAGCCTTCCCGCAGGGCGGGAATGCCGCCACCGAGTCGAGTCTACGGGTTGCCGCCACTGCATTGAGCATCGAGAGCGGCACTAACCGGCCTCCCCAGGTGAACGCCGGTAGGGATCGCGTCGTGGCGGTCGGGCGAGCGATCACCCTGAGCCCGCGGACGATATCCGACCCGGACTTCGAAACAACAACTGCTGAGTGGGAGCAGATTCAGGGACCGGTTCAGGCGCTTTCACGGACGACCTCCCACCAAGTGCGATTCCCAATCACGGCCGCCGGGGCCTACACGTTCCAGTTGCGGGCGACGGACGCTCGAGGGATGTCGGCGACCGACTTGGTGACGGTTTCGGCCAGACCCGAGAGCGAGCTGACGCCCATCCTCGACGTGGAAGTGGGCGGAGTTTCCGGCTCCAACTCCTCCGGGGACGGCACAATTGCCACCGCCTACTTCCTGGATCGGCCGCGGGATGTGGCCCCCGACTCGTTCGGAAACCTCTACATTCTGTCCAACGGGTACGGCTCCTACGATTCAGCGGCTGGCTCCTCTTCGGGCTTGGCCAGCCGCGTCGTCAAGCTGGAGCGAAGTTCGGGCAAGGTGTTCGCGGTCGTCAACCGCCAGAGGTTGGCTGGCTCATCGCTCGCCGGGGGCATCGGGTTGGACGCCCGACTGGACAACGCCAGCGGGATCGGGCTGCACGGCAGCGATCTCTACATCGCCGATTCGGGCAACCATCGCGTGCTGAAGCTCTCTGTCTCGACCGGCCTGATCACGACCTTCGCCGGCAGCCCGTCCGACAGCCCGTTCGGCCACGGAGGCTACGGTGGTGACGGCGGACCGGCGACAGCGGCGTTGCTGGACGGACCAACGGACGTCGTCGCCACTTCGGATGGTCGGGTCTTCATCGCAGATTCCGGGAACAACCGGATTCGTGTGGTCGATGCGACCGGTACCATCCGCACCTTCGCCGGCACCGGGCAGGCCGGCTTTGCCGGGGATGGAAAGGGCGCCGAAGATGCCATGTTCCGGCGGTTGTCGTTCTTGGCCTTGGATCGCGGGGGCGGGCTGCTGGTCAGTGACACGGGGAATGGTCGCGTTCGGCGGATCGAGCTGGCCAGCGGGCTGGTGACGACTCTCGCCGGGTCCGACCCCGGCTTGGGTGTAGTGGCGGGAACACTTCGGGCGCCTACGGGTGTCGCAGTGGATGCCGGCGGCACCGTGGCGATCGCCGACCAGCAGGACCACGCCGTGTTCAAGCTGGCCCCGGGCGCGGCGGGTGCCCAACGGATCACCGGCCGAGCCGTCTCGGGTGATTTCGGCAACGCCGGAAACGTCCTGCCAGGCGAGCTCTCTTCGCCGGCAGGATTGGCGTTCGACGCCCAGGGAGACCTCTTCATTGCCGATGAAGGCAACGGTCAGGTTCGACGGCTGGGAGCGGGCACTGTGCGCGAGGCGCAGGGTGCGCCGATCATTGTCACCGCTCAGAGCCGCAAGCTGCCGCCGATCACCGACGGCGCCGACACGGACCTCGGCCAAGCTGGAATCCAGGCGACAATTCTGTACGAGGGTCTGGGCGGCGCATTCGACGAGCTCGAGCTCGTGGTGTGGACGCTCAACGGGACGGATATCGTCCGGCGTGGGCTTCGAGATCCCGGTTCGTCGGGCCGGCTGCTATTCGAAGGCGTGACGTTGCGAAACGACGTTCCGCAGCTCTTGATGTTGCGGCGGGTCTCGGACGGCGAGATTCTGTTGCGGACCGAGCTTTCGCCAGGTGGCGAGCCGATCGCACGGATTTCGCTCCGGGCCGTCGACCTGGGTGGACCGCAGGTCGTCGGGCTCGACGCCCGTCAGTCGTTCAATCCGACCCCCGCCACGGCGCTGCGGTACACGTGGACTCTGACCCCGCCCGGACAGACCGTCGGCTCGGTGATATCCACTCAGGCCGTCACCGCCTTCCGAGCCCAGCTGGCCGGTCCTTACGTGATCGAGCTGGTCGTCACGGACGTTTCGGATCGCACCTCCACCGACGAACGCGCGGTCCGCATCACCAACGTTGCCCCCCGGGCCGATGCAGGTTTCGACCAGTCGTTCGTGATGCCGGACGCCAGCAATGTCTTCGCCGGGCGGACGGCGACCCGGTTCTTCCTGGACGGCCGAGCCTCTTCGGATGCCAATGACGAAACGCTCTCGTACACGTGGACGATGCTTCGGAAACCTAGGTTCAGCACCTACACGGACGCCAGCATCGGCGACGCATTTGCAGCCTTCACCAGCGTCGATCTCACGACTGCGACGACGGGTGACGGCAGCAACCGGCTGCTCGATGCCGGTGTCTACGTCTTCCAGCTGACGGTGAAGGACCCGGTGGGCAACTCGGATTCCAAGCTCGTGAAGATCGAGGCGATCGATCCAGGCAACCTCCTCCCCAGAGCCAACGCCGGCTTCAACCAGGTCGTCACCGTCCGGGTCGAGAGCGAGGGTCCGCCGCTGGTGCTGGCAGCCACGATTCCGGACCCGGAGGATGCGACAAAGAGGAACCGGTTCATCCGCCTCGACGGGCGCCGTAGCCACGATCCGAAGGGGAACAAGCTCTCGTATCGCTGGTCCGTGGCCAAGTCGACTGAGGGCCAGTTGTTGGTGCCAGCTGGTTCTCAGATCAGCGGCCTGGTCAGTAGCGACACTGCGCTGCCGAACTTCACGCCGGACGTTCCCGGAACCTATGCGTTCGAGCTGATCGTGAGCAACGGATTCAACTCGAGCCCGCCCGCCCGCGTGCTGCTCACCGTGGGCCGCTCGGCAGAGAACTTCCCACCGGTGGCCGTGGCCGTGATCCGCAATGCCTCCGACGGCCTGTCCCGGCCGGGACAGCGGCCTTCCACGCTGGTCGCCGAGGTCGACACCGTGGTGCTCGACGGTCGGTTCTCCTACGACCGCGAGGATATCTTCAACGTGACCTACTCGTGGAGTCAGACTCGAGGTTCAGCCGTGGCTCTCTTCCCGGATTCCACATCGTCGACGGCCAGCTTCGATCCGATCGAAGCTGGTGTCTACGAGTTCGAGCTCGTCTGCGCCGACACGAAGGGCGCCAAGAGCAACCCTGCAATCGCCAAGGCACTGGTGGTCGTCGAGGGTCGACGCCTGCCGATCCTGAGACTCTCCTCTTCCCAGGGGAGCGCCACCGGAGGTGATGTCCTGGACGAACTGAAGGAGGGTGCCAGCGGAAGCTTGCAGGCCAGTACGACAGCCGGGGCCGTCAGCCTGACCGCGGAGGTCAACGATCCGGACGGCGCTGGACTGCAGAGGACCTTCAGCTTCTCCCAGCTCTCGGGTCCGACAGTTGCGCTCCCGACCGATGTCTCGCTGACCTTGGGCCTCACGTCGACAGTTTCGTTCACTCCGACGACGGCCGGTGTGCTCGAGTTCCAGGGCAGCATGCAGGAGGCCAGCTCCGCCGGAGAGCTGACGGGTGTGCAGCTCAGTCGGCGCATCCGGGTCATCGTGAACGCGCCCGGAAACAACGTTCCCACCGTTTCGATTCCTGGTGGCAAACGAAAGGTCAACGTGCCCTCGCTCTGCAGCCCGATCACGCTGACGGCGCTGGGAGCGGACGCCGATCCCAACAGCGTGCTCAACTTCATCTGGTCGAACGCGGAGGCCCCCGACGTCGTCCTCTCCTCGCCCTATGCCTCGATCACCACCTGTGTTCTGCCCGACACGGGCGGCGATTCGCCGCGGTCGTTCTTCGTCTCCGTCACCGCTGATGACGGCAGTAACCAGAGCGAGCCTGCCATCCTGGAGCTGATCGCCGATCCGACGGCGCAGGACAAGCATGAGCTCCCGCTGCGGCGGGGGCTGGATCTCGTCTCGGTGCCGCTCACGCCTCGAGCCAGCGGAAGCTACACCTCCGCCGAGCTAGCGGCAGCCACCAGCGCGAGCGTCGTGATCGGATTGGAGAACAGTGCCGGCGACGGAACGTCGTCCTTCCAGGTCTACCACGCCGATCTGGGCATGACTCCGTTCTCGATCACGGGGAACACCTCCTATCTGATCTTGCGTCGGAAGCCAGCCGTAACGCTCGACTTCGCAGGAACGCGGTGGAGCGGTCAGGGGTTGCAGCGCTCGTTGGTCCGCGGCCTCAACCTTGTGGCCTATCCACGAGGTGTTCCCCCCACGGAGACCGCCGAGAGCCTGCGAGCGCGAGCCGGAGCGAGCTTCGTCACGGAGCTGGATCCCGAAACCGGCGCCTTCCGCGTGTACGTGAAGGATCTCACGCCAGCATTCCCGATACGGGCCGGCCGTGGCTACATGCTCTCGGTGCCTGGCAGCACGACGCTCACGCTGCCAACCTGCAATGAGTAGGTCGGTTTTCGGCGGCGGGCGATTGTGAACCTCTTCAGCCAGCAAGCGTTTTGGGTCCTCATCTCGGTGGAGCGTTCGACTCCAGTCGACCGGTCCGGCGGGATGAGGACCCCGTGCGTTGGAGGCAGATGGCGGAGCTGATCGCGGAGTTCGAGAGAGTCTTTCGTAAGCGCCCGGAGGCCTTGGCCTCGGCGCCGGGAATCGTGAACGTGATCGGAGAGGACAGCGGACACGACACGGGGTTGGTGCTGGCCGTGGCGCTCGAGCAGCGAGTACGGGTCGCAGTGGCCCGCAGGCCCGACCGGCGGGTCTATCTTCGGAGCCGCGGCATCGGAGGCGAGTCAGCGCTGGCCCTCGATAAGCTGGAGCGGACCTGGGGGTGGACCGACCCGGTGGCGGCCGTGCTGGAGATGCTGGAGCGCGAGGGGCTGCGGCAAGGTGGCTTCGAGATGTACGTCGAGGGAGAGCTGCCGGTCGGGGCGGGTCTTGCCTCCTCGGCGGCGCTGGAGCTGGCGCTAGTTAGTGCCCTCGACGCGTTGGCGGGCAGCCGACTCTCGGCGCCGGACCGGGCGCAGCTCTGCTGGCAAGCCGAGAACGCATTCATGGGGGTGGGCGAGGCGCTCACGCCATTTCTGGCAGCCGTGGCCACACAGCCGGACCACTTCGTGCTCGTCGACTGCCACGATCGCTCGACCCGCGTGCTGGCTCTGGAGCCGACGGACTACCACCTCGTGTTGATCGACACGGGGCTGCGAAAGACGGCCAGCCAGGCCGACGCCCAGCGCGTGCGCGATGAGTGCCGCCAGGCGTTCGAGGCCGCGCAGGCCGCGCGTGGCGACCTGGAGCGGTTGCGGGACCTGACCGAGGGCGAGCTCGAAGCTGTCGATGAGCGGGCCCGGAAGCGGTGCCGCCACATCATCGGCGAGGCCGAACGTGTGCGGAACGCCACCGACGCGCTCGATGGCGGCGAGCTCGGGCAGCTCGGGCGGCTCCTGAACGAAAGCCATGCCAGCCTGGCGTCTCACCTGGAGATCGAGCCGCAGGAGCTCGACGGGCTCACCCGGTTAGTGCAGTCGGCGCCCGGGGTCCTTGGGGCCCGGCTGGCGCGCGAGCGCAATGCCGGCTGCGTCGTGGCGCTCGTGCACGATGCTGCGCTCGAGCCGCTGGAGCAGCGTACCCGCAAGTTCTACGACCAGCGCTACGGCCGCGATTCCCGGCTGTTGACGGTGGGGCGTCCGGGAGCTGCGATCACGGTCGAGCTCACGTAGCGAGCCGCGTTATACTCGCAGCGTGAAAGCCCTCAGGACCGTCTCGCTGTTCCTGGCGCTCGCGGCACAGCTGGCAGCGGCTGAATCCTCCGTAACGCCCACGCCGCCGCAGTCCGGGCCCGGCGACGTGCTGGCGCGAATCGGCGGAGTGTCGTTCTCCAGGGCAGAGCTGGAGCGGATGTTCGCGGCCAGCCCTCCCGAGCTCCAGTCGCGCGGCCAGCGCAAGTATCTCGTCGAGCTGGTGAAGTTCCGTGCGCTGCTCGAGTTGGGCAAGCGCAAGGGGTACGACAAGAACCCAGCAGTGAAGGCCCGCCTCGCGCCAAGGGTCCGCGAGACTCTGGCGCGCTTGGCTTTCGACGAGGAGAAGGCGAAGCTGCCACCGGTCACCCCGGAGGCCACGCGCGCGGCCTACGAGACGCGCAAGGTGCTGATGGTCGAGCCTGAATCGGTAGAAGCCAGCGAAGTCGCTTGCAACAGCCGGGCAGACGCGGAGAGTCTCCTGGCTCGGGCACGCGCGGGCGGCGGCGCCGGGGGGTTGGCAGCCGCGGACGCTTCCCGGCTCAAGGACCTGGGCAAGGTCTACGCCGGGATGGTCCCGGCCAACGTCTTCTACTTCCTGAAGGGCCTGCCACTCGGCACGGTCAGCCAACCGGTCGAGACCCGTTCTGGCTGGAGGCTCTACGTGGTCCGAGCACTCCATCCCGAGAAACAGAAGAGCTTCGAGGACGTGAAGGCGGCGCTCGAGCAAGAGCTCTCCGGCGGGCGCGACGAACAGGTCCTGGCGCGGCTGATGGAAACGTGCGGCAAGAAGTTCCCCGTGAAGGTCCATGAGGCGAGGATGGCGGAGGCCGACCCGATGGCCGTGGTCGTCGAGGTGGGCGATGCCCGGATCACGCGCCAGGAGGTGCTGCTGGAGCTGGAGCGCTACGACAAGGTGATGCGCGAGTACCTGACGCGGGAGCCCGGCCGCAGGATGCTCCTCGACCGGCTGGCCCAGCGCGAGTGCCTCGCGCAGGAGGCCTCCTCGCGCCCCTCGATCCAGGAGAAGTTCGGAACGCAGCTCCAGTACTCGCAGGACAAGGAGGTCGTCGAGACGCTCCTCGCCGAGGAGTGTTACCGGCACGTGCGGATCGACGACGCCGAGGAGCGCAAGTACTACCAGGAGAATCTCCGAAAGTTCGGCCGCGAGCAGGTGCAGAGCTCCCACATCCTCTTCCGCCGCAAGGGGAGCGATCCCGCCAAGCGCGCTGAGGATGCGCTCGCCAGGCTGCGCGCCGGCGAGGACTTCCACGCGCTGGCGCGAGAGCTCTCCGAAGACCAGGCGACGAAAGACAAAGGCGGCGAGCTCGGCTGGTTCGGGCGGGAGTTCCTGGTCGAGCCCTATGACCGGGCCGCCTTTTCGATGTCCGAGGGGCAGATCACCAGCCGGCCCGTCGAGTCCCTTTACGGGCTGCACCTGATCAAGGTGGAAGGCCTCAAGCGCGCCGTCGGGTTCGAGCAGGTGCGGGACGCCGTGGCCAAGGAGCTCACCCAGAAGCGGCGCGACGAGGCCTACCAGAAGTTCCTGGAAGCCGCCCGTCGGGAGATCGGCGTCGAGGAGCACCCCGAGCTTCTCCCCCCGGACCCGGCCCCTGCCCCGGACCCGCGCGCCGCGTCAGTGCAGAAGATCACGATCACTTCCGACGGCCAGATCCGCATCGGCCAGTAGGTAAGGCCGCCTGAGGCGTCTGCCTTCATGGGCTTGACGAATGGCTGGGGATCCTTAGACTTTCGGGCGACCGACCTGGAGGTTCGCGATGACTCAGAAGACCCACTGCCGCAAGTCGATTCTCACGGCCGCCCTGTTCCTCTCGATCACGGGCATCGCATGGGCAGAGAGCACGCACGAGCCCAACCAGTGCCTGCTGACCAACGACTGCATCTTCACCGTCATCGGCTCCTTCGCCAAGGCGTTGACGGAAGGCAGCAAGGGCGTCCAGTTCAGCGTCGGGCCGTGACCCGCGCCGGACCGTCCGCGCTACATCCGGGTCAGGGCGCCTGTCCCCGCGTCACAGGCCAGGCCAAGAGCCGGCGCAAGAGCCCCTTCGACGGCACGAGAGGGCGCGGTGCGGTGAGCGCCGCGAAATCCTTGGAGTCGGCGAACTGGGCCAGGCGCGAGAGCCGGCGGGCCGAACCGAGCCGCCCGGTCGCGATCTCGTAGAGGCTGAGCAGGCGCGATTCACCCAGCCGGCGGGCCTGTGCGATGAACGCCTCCGGCGAGATCTCCTGGTGCAGCTCCTCGCCCGCGATGACCTTTGCGAGCGCGGCGGCAGCGACCTCGAGCCGTCCACCGATGCACGCGATGGCCACGCGATCGGCCGAGAAGTCGGCAAGGCGCAGCCAGGGTCTCAGCGCGTACCGCATGATTTCGAGCGGCGTGGTGAGAATCCACGAAACGGGGCCGACATTCTCGAGCACATTGACCGGGCCCAAGAACATCCGATGTCCGAGTTTCGCGTGCGCAAGCTCGTGGAAAATGTAGAAGGCCAGCTCCTCGTCGTCGAGCATCCGCACCCAGTGCGCATGCATCAGGATGGTCGGCTCGGGCACGGGAATCGTGTAGATGGGCCAGTTGCCCGGGTCGACCGTCACGAAGACGCGAGGTGCGGGGATGTCCAGGTAGGCCGCGCACTCCCGAACGAGCTGACCCACTCTCGGTAGTTGATGCTCACCGATCTCGAGGGCCTCGGCCAGGTAGCGGCTGCGGAGCACCGTCACGGTCAGGTAGGCCACGAGCAGCCAGAGTGCGAAGAGCGAGAGCGTCAGGCCGATGAAGACGACATAGGTGACCGCGAGCGCCAGGCAAGTCTTGCGCAGCAGGCTCGCTTCCCCCGGGTAGCGCAGGGCGCTCGAATCGACCGTTTCCGGCAGAGCGGGCTGAGACATCGAAGACAGGATACTCGTTTCAGCCGGGCCATTGCCGGGAGTCGCTATAGTGCTTCCGTGCCAGCCTCGCGACAAGCAGTCACTCGGCCGGGTGAGCGGCCGTGAGGATCACGATCGTCCTGCCGTTCCTGCGGCTGACGGGAGGCTCGAGGGTCCTGGTCGACCTGGCCAACGGCCTGGCGGCGCGGGGCCACGCCGTGACCGGGATAGTGCCGGTCCGACTGAAGCGACTGCCGGCTGGACTGGGGCGAATCGAGTGGCTCTGGCGTGCGCCCGCGATGCGTCGCAAGTACCGCTGGTTCACGCCTCGATTCGAGCTGCGCATCGTCCCGGAGCTGGACGTAGGCGCGATTCCCCCGGGCGACATCGTCATGGCCAGCGCCTGGCAGACGGCGGAGCTGGTTGCGGCCTGCCCGCCCGGGTGCGGAGCGCGCGCCTATCTCGTTCAGGACGTCGAGACGCACGAGCAACCGGAGCGGGCCGGCGCCACGTACCGCCTGCCGCTGGCGAAGATCGCGACGTCGGACTGGATCGCGCGGGAGCTGGAGGAGCACTGGGGTGCGAAGGTCGACGCCGTGGTGCCGCTGGGGCTGGACCTGGCGCAGCTGCCGGGGAAGCCGCGTCCACCACGGCCCGCCCGCCGGTTCGGGATGCTCTACGGCACTCATCCGCGCAAGGGATTCTCCGACGGCCTGGCGGCCTTCGAGGAAGCGCGGCGCTCGGCTCCAGGGCTGGAGCTTCTGGTGCTTGGGCGGGTGAAGACGCCGCCGAGCCTGCCGCCGTACGCGAAAGGGCGCTGGAACGTCGACCCAGCGCAGGTCGCCTCGGTGTACGGCGAGGCCGACGCCTGGATTGGCCCTTCCCGGTCCGAAGGGTGGGGGCTGCCGCCGATGGAGGCGATGGCGATGGGGTGCGCGGTCGTCACGACGAGGGTCGGGGGGACCCCCTACTTCGCGGAGAACGAGGTGACGGCTCTGGTCGTCGAGCCGGGGGACGTGGCCGGCCTGGCGCGCGCACTATCGCGGTTGGCAACGGATGGCGAGCTGGTGGGGCGTCTTTCGGAGGCGGGCTTCGCCCGGGCCCGGCAGCTGTGCTTCGAGACGACGGTCCGGGGCGTGGAAGAGGCGCTGGCGCGCTTGACCGGCGGACCCCGACCCGGCGCCTGACCGGCGACTACCTTAGCTCGACGAAGCCGAAACGCCCCATCTTCGTTCCGTCCTCGTCCTCGTCGTCGGCCAGGATCAGCACCCGGGACGTGCGGCCCATCCGGGCGATGCCCTCGGCCTTGTGCCCGCGCAGCTTGCCCACGCGGCGCGGCTCGGAACCGGGCTTCCAGACCCACATGTCCGTCTTGAGCTTGCCGGCATGGATGGCCAGAGCCAGCATGTTGCCCGTCACGGGATCATGCTCCAGCGATGAAACGCCTGCCCCATCGAGATCGAGCTTCGCGAAGAGGCTGGCCTTCAGCAGCGACGCATCGTTCTTGTCGAACGCCTCGCGGTAGCCCCTGAGCTCCACGATCATCGACTTGTCCTTCACCAGCGGCTTGCGCAGGCCCACCAGCAGCCTTCCGCCCGGTGCCATCGCCAGCCCCTCGAGCTTGACGTCCTCGATCACCTTCACCTTGTCGCCGTCGGGTCCCTTGGCTTTCTCGAAGTCGAGCTCCAGCTCCTTGCCGAACTGCCGCAGCCAGCCGAGCTGGTCGAGCGTCCGGGCGTCGGAGAGCTTCCCGCCCGAGAGGGTGAGCCGCACGAGTGCGAAGCGCCTGGGATCGAGGTTGCCGCTGTTCGAGAGCCCGCCTCCGGCCATCACATACAGGTGGGTGCCGTCGGAGGTGATCCCCTCGAGGTCGGAGATCGCAGCCCCGGCCGGCAGCTTGCGCGGCCTGAAATTGCCGGCAGCGTCCATCACCAGGAGGTTTCCGTCGTCCTCGTTGTCGACGACCCACATCTCGCCCGCATGCCAGGCGGCACCAGAGACTTCCCGGGCCAGAGTCTCACCGCCCCGTTGCACCGGAGCGATGTCGTCGAGCTGACCGAGCTCGAGCTCCGCAGCGGTCGCGGTCGCTACCGAGAGCGCCAGGGACAGCAGGATTCGAGAGAACACGGAACCTCCAAGGCATGGCACGTCACCGGGGCGCGGCGGCGCCCGGCCACTTCCCACTACGGGCGCCAGACCCCGGAAGTTCCCAGGCCCGCGCGAACACGCAAACCCTTGTGGGCTCTACCTGGCCGGGCCTTTCGGCCGAGCCGGGAGCCGGATGGTGCCGCCGAGCGGACTCGAACCGCTAAGGGATTGCTCCCACATGCACCTCAAACATGCGTGTCTACCAATTTCACCACGGCGGCACTCGTGCACTTCGAGGAGCTTTCACGATAACGTTTGACGCCTCGAGAGTCAAGTGAGAACGCACCCTGCTGGCCGGTTCACGGACCGATGACGCAGGAGGTCTGCCTGGGGGAAAGCGGGTAGACGCCGCCGCACCCGAGCACGGGGGGTGGGGGAGAGGGCGGGTCGCCGAAGACCCGGAACGTCCGGCGGGAGGTGAGCGCGTCCGTCAGTTCGACCTCGACATATCCCGGACGCGACAGCCGGATCGACTTCACGGCGATGCGACCGTCGGGGCTCTTCCAGCCCTCGTCTAGAAGGAAGAGCTCCCCGGCGTACTCGAGCACCGGCGTGCAGTGGTCGGATTCGGAGGCGAACCCGACGAGGGTCGCGTTGAGTGCCGGTGGCTGGGGTGGCGTTGGAGGATTGTCCGGCTTCTCAGGGTCACGCGGCGGATCAGGGGGAGGCGGAGGCTGAAGGAGCACTCGGAAGGGGTCGGTACCGGGCTGGCGGTCATCGGTCGCCCAGTCGGCCACGTTCACCGACTCCACCGATTCGCGCGAAACCTCCTCACTCGAGGATTGTTCGGAGGCAGGGGCGACGGCCGTCAGGAAGGCCAGACCCCAGGCGACCAGGGACTTCTGAGTTGCGTGCATGTCGACCGTCCTCTCCCGGCGCCCAGCGACGAGCGTCCGGTTCGCGAGGTCAGACCCTCGCATGCGGCGGGATGTTCCACACGAGCGATCCAAGGGAGCCTGTTAAGATCCGACGCATGGCGGTCAGGTCCAGCCCGTTCGGCCCGGAGCTGCTCGAACGCTATGAGCCGCTAGGGGCTCTTGGCGAGGGCGGTATGGGTGTCGTATTCAAAGCGCGCGACCGCGCTCTGGGCCGGCTGGTGGCCATCAAGCTGCTCGACTGCCGGCTGGCGGCGGCGCCGGAAGCGATGGAGCGGTTCCGGCGCGAGGCGCGGGCGATGGCCGGCGTGACTCACCCTGGCGTGGTGCGGATCTTCGACCATGGCGTCTCGGGCGGCACGCCGTACGCGGTGCAGGAGCTGATCGAGGGCACCGATCTGGAGCAGTGGTCGGCCGCGCACGGCCGGATGGGTTTTGCGGATGCCATTGAGCTGACCTGCCAGGTGCTGGACGCCCTGCAGGCCGCGCACGAAGCCGGGATTGTCCACAGGGACATCAAGCCGTCGAACGTGCTGCTGACGCCGGAGGGGGCGCCGAAGGTGGTCGACTTCGGAATCGCCAGGCTGGAGGCCGCCGAAAAGCTGACGCACGAGGGCATCGTCCTGGGAACGCCAGGCTATGTGGCACCCGAACAGTTCAGGGACCGCCCGGCCGACTCGCGCTCGGACGTCTACTCGACAGCGGCGCTGCTGTACCAGCTCCTGGACGGAGCTCCGCCGTATGGCACAGGCGAGCCTGCCGAGGTGCTGGCCCGCCAGGCGGCCGGCCCGCCTAAGCCGCTTGGCGAGCGGGTCGGCGGACTGCCGGCGGGGTTGTCCGAGCTGGTCGCCAGGGGACTCGATCCGGACCCGGACATTCGACCGGGCTCGGCAGTCCTGATGGCGGCGGCGCTTCGGGAGATCGCCCGTCGCTACGACGCCGACGAGGCCTCCGTGACACGGCAAATGTCGCTGGCGCCTGGCAGGCGTCCCAGGCGCGATCCGGCGAAGACTCGGGCCGTCGGACGAGACCTGGCGGTTGCGGCACCGTCAACGGCGAGCGTTGCCCCGCCCGGAAGTTCTCGCCACGTCCTGGGCCGGAAGGCCGCGCTCGCGGCACTGGGCCTGGCACTCTTGATGAGTGCGACATGGCTTTCGCGGTCTTCGCCAGGGCCCAGTCCTGCCCGAAGGTCGCCAGCGCCCGCGAGCTCGGTCACAAGTGTGGGTAGAGCCGTTGAATCCAGAAGGGCGCCGATCTTCGCAGCCGATGCCAGGGTCTACGCCTCGCTGGATCGTGTTCGTGTTCGCTTCAGGACGGCCCAGGCCGTTCGGGCGCAGCTGATCGCCTCGTCGGAAGACGGCAGCCTCCAGCGCGAGGGCACCGGCCCCGAGCGCGCGACGGAACACGACCTCACCGTCACCGGGCTGGACCCGGCGAAGCCCTACGAGCTCAGGTTGACGACTCACGGCAGCGTCCAATCGATCGTGGCGGCGCCGCCGGTGACCGTCGCCGTGACGATCTCGCGCGACCGCTTCGAGCAATTCACCAACAGCATCCACTCACTCGGGCTCGGGGTCGGGGTCATGGTCCGTTCCTATCGCTGGCTGTTCGAAGATCTCGTGCCGACGGGCGACCCCCGATTCGCGGACCGGATGGTGCCGATGCTGCCGGACCTGACACCCGACATCCGAATGCAGACCCTCGAAACGATCGGCCTGCTCGGCGGGCCGGAGCACGAGAGGCTTTTGATCGACGCCTTGGCGCGGACGGCCCACTCGACGTCGGGAGGGCCCGAGTTCCTCGAAGCGGCCCAGGCCCTTCGTTACACGGGTGGGTCTGTTGCGGCCCAGGCGGCGCTGGGAATGTTGACGCCTCCGACGCGACTGGCGGAAGAACGGCTGAGCGCTCTCACAACTCTCCTGGGGCGGCTGGCGCGGCGGTCCGAGCGTGTAGCAACCTTTCTCTACGAGCGGGCCCTCTCCGGGAGTCACGACGAGCGTTCGGTGGCGATGGATGCCCTCCAAGAGGCGCCCGGCTGGTCGCGAGAGCTCGATCCCTCGCGGCTCTACCGGGCATCCAACACCAAGATTCAGCGGCAGAAGATCCTCCGTTGGTCCTCGTCGGCGCCGCAGGCGTTGGCCCGCCTGCTGCCGGCCGCCATGACGAGCACTGACAAGTTGACGCGGGCGGACGCGGCAGAGCTCTCGATCTTCTGCTCCCCGGAGCTGGTGCGGCCATACCTGAAGCAGTTCATGGATGGGGACCGGTGGGGTGCCCGTCGGAAGGCCATCCGGGCGCTGGGGCGCCTGGGCGATCCAGACGCGCTTGCCGAGGCCCTCCAGCTCTTGAGCGACGGAAACGACGATGCCCGCGCCAACGGGGCGCTTGCCCTGGCGGAAAACCGGTCGATTCAATCGCTCCCGAAACTCCTTTCACTCCTCGAATCCGGCGATCCTCAGCCGCAGGACGCGTGGGTGAGCGCGGCTTGGCTCGCAGGTCTCGCAGCGCCTGGCTCGCCCGACCGCGCCCAGGCGCGGGAGCTCTTCCTTCGGGCGCTGCGCCGTGGCAACGCATCCGATCAAGGGCCCGCCCTCTGGGGCCTCGGCCGCACGGGCTTGCCGCAAGACGTCGGCATCCTGCAGTCGGCCGCGCTCTCGGCGAAGCCCACGGATCGGCTTCGTGCCCTGGAAGCCCTCTGGTGGCTGGATCGGACCCGGTGCCGGCTTTTCCTGGAGCAGGCGTTGTCTCAATCCACCGACTTGCCACACCCTCTCAGGATCCAGCTCGAGAGCTTGCTTGCTCTGACAGGCTCCGCCCCCGCCAAGGTGCAGCTCTTCGCTCCGAGAGGAATGGGCTATCTGGTGCTCGAACCGGCGATCGAGCCCGGACGGCACCTGAGCGTTTTCGCGACGGGCTGGCTGGAGCCTGGGGAGCAGCCACCGGGCAAATGCATCCAGGTCCGGGAGGGCGCGATGACGCGCGCTCTCTCGGAAGGTGCGGGCGTGAGCCTGGATGCAGGCCCTCTCGCCGTGGGGGCCGCCGCCCCGGTGCCCAGAGCAACTCCACCCCACGGAGGCTGGGTGACCATCTACTGGACCTACAACTAGGGGCGCCGAGCCCCCGATTCATCAGGACTGCCCGGGCTGGCGATGCCGCGTGACGCCGAAGATCTGGTCGGCTTCGGGCACGTAGTGGCAGGCGGTGAAGTGCTCGCCGCCGAGGTCGACCAAGGGCGGGTCCTCGCTGCGGCACTTGGCGAGCCGCGTGGGGTCGGCGTTGGCGACGGGGCAGCGGGGATGGAAGCGGCAGCCGGTGGGTGCCTTGATGGGGCTGGGGACGTCGCCCTCGATGATGATGCGCTTGGGCTTGATGTCGGGGTCGGGGATAGGGACGGCCGAGAGCAGGGCGCGCGTGTAGGGATGCTTGGGCTCCGCGTAGAGCTTGCGGCTGTCGGCGATCTCGACGATCTTGCCGAGGTACATCACGGCGACGCGGTTCGAGATGTGCTCGACGACGGAGAGGTTGTGGGCGACGAATAGATAGGTGAGCTTGTGGCGCTGCTGCAGCTCCTGGAGGAGATTGATGACCTGGGCCTGGATGGAGACGTCGAGGGCCGAGACCGGCTCGTCGGCGACGATGAGCTTGGGGCTCACCGCGAGGGCCCGGGCGATCCCGATCCGCTGGCGCTGGCCGCCGGAGAACTCGTGGGGGTAGCGGCGCAGGTGCTCCGCCGAGAGCCCGACCGTCTCGAGGAGCTGGACCACCCGTTCCTCGCGCTCGGCGCGGGTCCTGGCCAGCTTGTGGATGATTAGGGCCTCGCCGATGATGGAGCCGACCGTCATCCGGGGGTTGAGCGAGGCGTAGGGGTCCTGGAAGATGATCTGCACCTCCTTGCGGAGGGCCCGCAGGGAGCGCTTGTCGAGCGCGTTGACGTTCTTGTCCTCGAACCAGACCTCCCCCGAGGTGGGCTCGATGAGCCGGAGGATCGCCCGCCCGGTGGTGGACTTCCCGCACCCCGACTCCCCGACGAGGCCGAGGGTCTCGCCGCGGAGGATGTCGAAGGAGACCCCGTCCACGGCGTGGACCCGGCCGACCTCGCGGGAGAAGAGCCCGCCCCGGATCGGGAAGTACTTCACCAGGTTCTTGACGCGCAGCAGCGCCTCAGCCATGGGAGTTTTCAGGGGCTCGTGGCCGGGTCGCCCCGCCCGCTCATCAGCCTCGACGTCCCGCTCGGGAGGCGTCGGCCCCTCGCTCCACACGCTCCGCGGCGCACCCGTCAGTGGCTCGCCGGGCGGGGCCCCTCCTGTTTGTCTTCCGCTCGCCTGTCGGCTTCCCCACC
>JACPRK010000027.1 GCA_016190005.1 Candidatus Wallbacteria bacterium
CCCAGCAGACCGCGCCCGCCGCCGCCCAGACCCCGGCCGGCGAGATCCACGAGACCTACAACAACAACGCCCAGTACCGGGGAACCGTGAAGAAGGCCTTCATGGACATCGGCCACTGCGACGTCGTCTTCGCCACCAAGCCGAGCGGCGAGTTCACCGTGAAGGTCTCGGGCTCCGTCACCGATCCCGAGAACGAAAGCCGCCGCTACGAGCTCCAGATCGACGCCGACTACCGCGCCCAGGGAAATCGCATCGATCTCCTCACCGACCGCAGCAAGTTCAACCAGGAAGCCGAGCGCCACCGCGAACGCGTCCTCAAGGACATCCCATTCATCTACATCGCGAAGTTCACGCCCTACCCCGCCGTCGCCAAGGACAACGCCTGGCTGCTCAACTCCCAGGAGTTCAACATCCGCCACGCCCGCACCGACGAGGGCGGCGGCGAGATGCAAGTGACCATCACAGAGCGCGGCGGCATGATCGGCAAGATCTTCCTCGAAACCGGCGAGGCCGTCCCACACACCATCAAGAAGTTCCGCGTCGTCGGAACCAACGACGTCGTCTTGAGCTTCGTCTCGCCGAAGTACAGCGCCCCTGCGAAGTGAGGGGTAAGGCTTCAGGGATCAGGCTTCAGGCTTCAGGGATCAGGGATCAGGGATCAGGGATCAGGCTCGAGGAGTGAGGGGTGAGGGAGCCGCGACAGCCGTCCCCTACTCGCTACTCGCTGCTCACTCCTATCGCGCGTAGAGGCGAGTCAGCTCCAGAAGGCGCTGGCCGATTCCCTCGTGGAGCTGGCCGGTGGTGAGCCGCCAGGACCAGTTGCCGGCGGCGACGGCGGGTTTGTTCATTCGAGCCTGGGTCCCCAGCTCCAGCAGGTCCTGCGCGGGAACGATCGCCATGCAGGCCGGCGACGCCAGCGCCGCACGGATCAGCTCCCAGACGATCTCCTTGCCGCCACGACCCAGGTACCGGTGCAGGAAGTCCTTCTCGTGCCCGGCCGCCGACTCGTACCACCCGCGCGTCGTGTCGTTGTCGTGCGTACCCGTGTAGACGACGCAGTTCCTGATGTGGTTGTGCGGCAGGCTCTCGTTGTCGGACCCGCCTCCGAACGCGAACTGCAGGATCTTCATCCCGGGGAAGCCGAACCTGTCCCTCAACGCTCGCACCTCGGGCGTGATCACGCCCAGATCCTCGGCGATGATCGGTAGCGAGCCCATCGTCTCCTGGATCGTCTGGAACAGGTCTGTGCCCGGGACCTTGACCCAGCGTCCATTGACGGCCGTCGTCTCCGAGGCCGGCACTTCCCAGCACCCCTCGAAGCCGCGGAAGTGGTCGATGCGCAGGATGTCGACAACGGCCAGCGATGCGCGGAATCGCCGCACCCACCACCGGTACTTGGTGCACTCCATCGTCTCCCAGCGGTAGAGCGGATTGCCCCAGAGCTGACCGGTTTCGCTGAAGTAGTCGGGCGGGACACCGGCGACGTAGATCGGCTTGCCGTCCTTGTCCAGCCAGAACATCTCCGGGTTGGCCCAGGCGTCCGCGCTGTCCATCGCGACGAAAATCGGGATGTCCCCGATCACCTTGATGCCACGGTCGTTGGCGTAGGACCTGAGCTCGCGCCACTGCAGGGCGAACAGGAACTGGAAGTACTTCTGCGCCCAGAGCTGCTCACCCAGTCGCTCGCGCCACTGGTGGACGGCGCCGGGCTGGTGCGTAGCGATGTCGTGCGGCCAGCTCGTCCAGACGGCGCCCTCGTGATGCTCCTTGAGAGCCTTGAAGAGCGCGTAGTCGTCGAGCCAGTAGGCGTTGTCCTCGCAGAACCGCTCGAAGCGCCGCTTCCGATGGGCCTTGCCGTAGCGGCGGAAGTAGTGAAACGAGCGCCAGAGCAATGCGTTCTTCCACTCGATGACCGGCCCGTAGTCGACCTTGTCCTGCGGGAAGCGGGGCACCGACCCGATCTGGTCTTCGGGCAAGAGGCCGTCCTCGACGAGCTTCTCGGGGCTCACCAGCATCGGGTTGCCCGCACAGGACGACAAGCACTGGTAGGGGCTGTCGCCGAAGCTGGTCGGCCCCAGCGGCATCACCTGCCAGAGAGACTGCCCGGCCCCGGCCAGGAAGTCGATGAAGTCGTAGGCGTTTTCGCCCAGGTCACCGATGCCGTAGCGGCTCGGCAGTGAAGTGGGGTGCAACAGGATGCCAGCGCTGCGCGGGAAGCTCATGCCGAGAGACTATCAGCCCCGCCTCGTGGCAGTCCACCCGCATTCGGTGCGAGCTCCGCCCCCAGTCCTTGACACCGGACGGCGCGGCGGTTTTCATGCTGCACCATGAAACGAGCATCCGGCATCGGCACTCCCTCGACCCAAGCCTCATCGAGGCCCCGCAAGGGCATCGTCCTTGCCGGCGGCTCGGGCACGCGGCTCTACCCGGCAACCCAGGCGGCCTCCAAGCAACTGCTGCCCGTGTTCGACAAGCCGATGATCTACTATCCGCTCAGCACCCTGATGCTGGCCGGAATCCGCGAGGTGCTCGTCATCTCGACCCCCGAGGATACTCCCAGGTTCCGCTCGCTCCTGGGCGACGGCAGCCAGTGGGGCATTCGCCTCGAGTACGCCATCCAGCATTCGCCCGACGGGCTCGCCCAGGACTTCATCATCGGCCGGGAGTTCGTCGGCGGCCACCCGAGTGCGCTCATCCTGGGAGACAACAACTTCTACGGCCACGACCTGGTCAAACAGCACCGCAGCGCCAACGACC
>JACPRK010000028.1 GCA_016190005.1 Candidatus Wallbacteria bacterium
CGCCCCTACTCACCGCACTCCCATCTCCCTCAAACCCGCGGCAAACCGCTCGATGTCGCTCTCGTCGTTGTAGAAGTGCGGCGACACGCGGACCGCGCCGTCGCGCTCCACGACCATCACTCCGCGCTGGGCCAACCCCGAGACTAGATCCCCGGCCGCGATCGTCGGATGCCGGACCAACACGATGCCGGAGCGCTCGGCCGCCCCGCACGCCGTTAGCACGTCGCAGCCCAGCCCCCGGGCTGCCTCCATAGCCCGGCCGGCCAGCTCCAGGACGCGGGCCTCGACGCGACTCATGCCGAGCCGCTCCAGGAGCTCTAGCGCGGCGTCCAGGCCGTGGATCGCCGCCACGTTCGCGTTCCCCTCCTCGAAGCGTCCGCCGTCGTCACGCAACCGTGGCTCGTGCCCCATCCGGAAAGGGTCCCGCATCGAGAGCCAACCCCAGCCCGCGGGCGAAAGCTCCTCATAGAGAGATCTGGGGCAGTAGAAGTAGCCGAGCCCGGGCGGGCAGAGGAGCCACTTGTGACAGCCGCCCGCGACCATCGTCCGGGCGCCCAGCCGCTTCACGTCCAGATCGAGCGCGCCCACGCCCTGCACGCTGTCGACGACCAGCCAGCAGCCGCGCCGCTCGCACGCCTCCGACATGCGCTCCAGATCGCACCGATAGCCGTTCGAGAACTGGACCCAGCTCACGGCCACCGCCCGAGTCCTGCCGTCCATCGCCTCGACCAGCGCATCGACCGTCACCCGTCCGTCTGCCGAGGCGACCGTGCGGACCTGGACTCCGCGGGTCTGTTCGAGGAGTTTCCAGGGAAAGACGTTGGCCGGGAACTCCATGTCGTTGGAGACGACGTTGTCTCCTGGGCGCCACGGAATCGAGGCCGCAGCCAGTTGCAGGCCCTGGCTCGTGTTCTTCGTGAAGGCCAGGTCCGCCGCATCCACCCCCAGGAGCCGGGCAAGCCGATCCTTGCACCGCCGGATGACGGCCAGCCAGCGGTTCCAGTCCGGACACCCCTCGAGCGAGACCTCCTCCAGGTGGCGGCCGATGGCGTCCAGCACGGGCGTGGGGATTGGAGAGACGGCGGCGTTCATCAGGTAGGCCAGCCGCCGGGTCGCGGGAAAGAGTGCTCGAGCGGCGACGAAGTCGGCCGCCGCGACGTCACTCATGTGGCGCCTGCCGATCCGTCCGGCAACCCGGTAGGCGCCAACGCCGAGATCCCTAACCAGAGCAGCGCGAGGCACGCGGCCAGCATCGTCAGGTCCAGAAGCGTCACGACGCCGTGCAGCATGCCAAACTCCTTCTTCAATGCTTCCAGCTCCCCAGCTGCCGCACCGGCCGCGACTGCGGCCTCGGCCTGGGTCCGCTTCTCACGCACCGTCGCCGCCCGCGCGCCGAGGATCGGCCCGGCGAGGACGAGGAGCGCGATCGCCGCCGTCAGCAGGGCGCCTCGCGCCGTCGAGCGCTCCGGAAGCAGGGGCAGAGTACACGCCGCCAGCGCCGCGCAGAGGAACGAGAGCGCGTAGAACCGCGGGAAGATCGCGTTCATCGCATCTCCCGCGACCGGCTTGGGCAGCGCGGCGAAGACCCCGGGCGCCAGGACGAAAAGAAACGTCGTCGCCCCCGCCCAGAAGGCGACCGACGTCAGGTGGACGAACCGAGCGAAAGCTATCACGCTGGCACAGTATCAATCGCCCCTGGGCCGCGTGAAGCCCGGCGACCCTCGCGGGAGCGACGCCGGAGAAATGGGAAGCAGATCCGCTCGTGGTGAGCTTGTCGAACCACCAGCAGCTCCAGGCGCGGATACTGCCCCGCCCGTCCTTCGGCACGCATGTCCTGAGCTTACCGAAGGGCTCACGACGAACGGGAACCTGGTGAAGCGGCTTCCAACCTTTCGTCGTCTTCCCCCCCGCCAAGAGACGCGCGAGCTAACGCAAGACCAGCGCAAGGGCCAGAGCCAGCACCGCCAGCAGCGTCAGCCCCAGCCCCCTGGGCGACAGAGGAAGCCTGAGCCGTTGCTGAACGAAGGCGACGAGGCACAGATAGGCGCGCGTTAGCCGCTGGAACCGCGCGGGCGAAAGCGGTACGCCCGGTTCGGGGCGCGGTGTGTGGGTGCGGCAGTCGCAGGCGGCGCAGCCTCCCGACAGACGCCAGCAGCGCGCGTGATGGACTCGCCCGCACTCCGGGCAGGCGAACGGCCACGGCTCTGCGTGCTCGCCGCACCGGGCGCAGAGCGGAGTTGTCTCGGCCTCCACGGGTGCTGGGGTACGCGCTACTTGATGGAAAGATGGGTCTTGTCGCAGAAGGGCGGGGTGCGCGTCTGCCGGCAACCGCACCACTTCACGACCCCTTTCTCCTGGAGCTTGACGGTGAGCGGCCCCAGCGGCGTCCCCTTGTGGGAGCCGTCGCAAAACGGCTGCTTGGCCGAGCTGCCGCAACGGCACCACGCATACTCCCCCGGCTCCATCTCGAGCACGAACGGGGTGATGAAAGGACAGATCAGTCGGTCCACGAACTCGATGCCTCCCGGTCGACGTGACGGTCAGTGCCCCGCCATCCTACCGCGGCCGCCCCCGACGCCGCCGGAAATCCCGTGCGCCGGAAATCCCGTGGCGTCTACCTGGTCCGGATTTCGAGGGGCACGGGCTGGGGCAAGGGCGGGGGCGGGACCGAGCGCGCCCTCACTGAGTCAGGTGGAGGAAGCCGAGAATGCCTCGCCAGTAGGGCTGGCAGATGCCGTAGACGGCTGCGGCCAGGAGCAGCAGGCCGATGTGGTGCATCCCGAACCCGATCAGGGGGCGAACGACCATGCCGAACAGCCGGTACGCCAGCACCAGAGGCAAGAACACGAAATGCTCAATGTTGCGAATCATCCGTTGCATCCCTCCGTGACAGCCGATGTGGATGCAACCGCCAGGCCACCCGCCCACCCCTCCCCGAGTCGACCAGAACGGCACCTCCAGTTACAGGTTCTGTTCTAGAGGTGAGGCAAGTTTCCCATCTTCCCCCTTTCCCGTGCCCCCCGCCCGAACACTGCCCGCCCCAGGTGTAAGAAAATCTGTAACGTCTCATCCCCCGCC
>JACPRK010000029.1 GCA_016190005.1 Candidatus Wallbacteria bacterium
CCCTGCGCTCCACTCGACTCGAGAGACTGATCCCTCACCGCAAGCGGCTACAGATCCTCAGGTCCAGTCACGGGCCAGCACCGCTCGAACCCACTACGGCCGAGGCGATCGGAGGTTCACCATGATCCGGCGTCGCTCCCGGCCCCGACACCGGAATTGGCGCGGGAAAGGCGGGCGGGCCCCTCGGTTGACTTGGAGCGAGTGGCGTCGTAACGACAGGAGAGGTTTATGAGGAACCGACGGGCGCGTATTCGGAGCGGCGAGAAGAGGGGCCGATGACGGAGCTGCCGGCGCGGCGCGTGCTGGTCGTCGACGACGACCGGCTGGTGCAGGAGCTGCTCGTGAGCGTGCTCGTGGAGGCTGGCTTCGACGTGGAGCGCGCGGCCGATGGTGCCCAGGCGCTGGAGGCGTGCGGGCGGTTCGAGCCGGACATCGTGCTGCTGGACGTGATGCTGCCGGGGGAGAACGGCCACGAGATCTGCCGGCGACTCAAGGCGCGGGGCGGGCCGCTCTTTCTGCCGATCCTGCTCATCACGGCTCGGGACGATCTGGCGAGCAAGCTAGCCGGTTTTTCCGCCGGCGCCGACGACTACCTGGTGAAGCCGTTTGCCCCAGCCGAGGTGCTGGCGCGTATCGGCGTGATGCTGAGGCTCAGGGATGCGCAGGCGACGATCTTGCGGCTGCAGTCGCGCAAGGAAGAGTTCCTGAACATCGTCAACCATGATCTGCGGATGCCGGTCTCGACGATCATTGGCTACTGCCGTGTCATGCTCGAATCGCCGAACGGTATCTCGCCCGAGCAGGCCGACATCCTGAGGCGGATGACAGCGACGGCGAAGTTCATGGAAGGGATGATCGCCTACTTTCTGGGGCGGGAGCGGACCGACTGGAGCGAACTGGAGCTCTACCCGACACGGGTGCGGATGGACCTGCTGTTGAGGGAGAACGTGCGGCGGAGCTCCGTGGTGGCGGAAGCAAAGCGGATTGCGCTGGGCTGCGAGGCGGCGGCGGGTTGTCCGGTCGTCTACGCCGACGAGAACAAGCTCCAGCAAGTCTTGAACAACCTGGTCTCCAACGCGATCCGGCATTCGCCGCAGGGCGGGCGCATCACGCTGGCCTGTGCGCCCGAAGGGGAAGGGCTAATCGTGAGCGTCGAGGACGAGGGGCCTGGCATCGCTCCGGAGCTGCGGGACGAGATCTTCGAGGGCGACTTGCAGGTGAAGCCGGTCGAGACGCGAGGAGAGCCTTCTGTAGGGGGCGAGGGAGAGCGGTCCGCCGTCGAGGGGGGGGGGGCTTCGGGGACCGGGCTCGGTCTGGCCATCTGCCGGCGGATCCTCGAGCTGCACGGCGGCCTGATCTGGGTGGAGCCGGGCGCCTCGGGGAAAGGGGCCCGGTTCTGTTTCACGGTGCCGCCGCGGCCCAAGGGCGGCCGCGACCGCTGGCCGGCTCAGCCGGCGTTGCCGGAGCGGCGGTAGTTCGCCGGCCGAATGCCGTGACGCTTCAGTAGTCCGTAGAGTGTTTCGCGCTCGACCTGTGCGGTTATTGCCGCCTGGCGGACGTCGCCGGCGTGCCGGGTGATCAGCTGGCGCAGGTAGGCGCCGACGCCTTCGGCCTCTACGGCGGCGCGGGCCTCGCGGTAGCTCAGGCCGTCGAAGGTGCGGGGGGCCGCGGGTAGCTGGGCGGTGCGACGCAGAGCCGGGGAGAGGCACTCCTGGCCGATGCGGCTGGCGCGCGCCATGACTACGGCGCGGGCGACGACGGCTTCCAGCTCGCGCACGTTTCCGGGCCAGTCGTAGCTGCAAAGCGCCGCCAGCACTTCAGGGTCGAATCCCTCGATCGACTTGGCTTCACGCTCACAGCGCGCCTCGAGGAAGACCTGTGCCAGCAGGGGAATGTCCTCCGGCCGCTGGCGCAGAGGAGGGAGGTGGATGGGGAACTCGTTGAGGCGATAGAAGACGTCGCGCCGAAAGCGTCCGGCCTCGACCTCGCGCTCCAGCTCGGTGTTCGTCGCGGCGATGATGCGGACGTCCAGCCTGTTGCCGTCGATGGCCCCGACGCGGCGCACCTCGCCGTCCTGGAGGAAGCGGTTGAGCTTCACCTGAAGGTCGCTGGGGAGCTCGGAGACCTCGTCGAGGAAGAGCGTGCCGCCCTCGGCGACCTCGATGAGGCCCGGCTTGGACTCATGGGCGCCCGAAAAGGCGCCCCTGGTGTGGCCGAACAGCTCGGATTCGAGGAGCTCCCTGGGGATGGCCGCGCAGTTGATGGGGACGAAGCGGCCGGCGGAGCGGCGGCTGGTCCTGTGGACGACGCGGGCGACCAGCTCCTTGCCGGTGCCGCTCTCGCCGGTGACGAGGACGGTGATGTCGCTGGTGGAAACGCGATCGATGAGGGAGAAGACTTCGTGCATCGAGCGGGACTGGCCGACGATGCCGTTGTAGGACTCGCGCAGATGAAGGCGCGCCTCCAGGGTGCGGGCGCGGCGGGCCAGGCGGGTGTGCTCGACGGCGCGGTGGGTGGTGGCGCGCAGCGCCTCGTCCTCGAAGCCGGCTTGCAGGTAGTCGTAGGCGCCGCGCTTGATGCACTCGACGGCCTGGGAGACGCTGCCATAACTGGTGAGCAGGACGACGGCCAGGTCCGGATCGGTCACGCGGACGGCATCGAGCAGCTCCAGGCCGTTCATGCCCGCCATGCGCACGTCGGCCAGGAGCACGTCGACTGTGCCGAGGTCGGTCTGTCCGAGAGCGTCGCGGGCGCTGTCGAAAGCGAGCACTCGGTATCCGTCTCCGAGGCTGAGCGGGAGCAGGTGGAGGCGATCACGCTCGTCATCGACGAGCAGGACCACGGGCTTGGGTGGTGGAACTGCGGTCACGGGGAGGTAATTGTAATGCCGGACGTCACGCCTGTCCAGTGGAACTTACATCTCCTGGAACGGGAGTTCTTCCCGCGTTCGCTAGAGGGGGCAGGCGGTTGGGGCGGGTTGAGCGCGGCGCTGATGTCGTCGGCGTGTAATGAGGCACATTACTTTGATGCGCCGGGGCGACGCCGCCGAACTCCTGGGATACCGGACTGGGCGGGCATTCTCGACCGATGGGTGAGTTTCTGGCCCTTCGATTGCTTGAGAATCTCCGAAGGGACCTTCGATGCACGTCATGACAAGAGCAGAGGAGTCGAAGCGGCGCCGGGGCGTACGCCAGAAAGTGGACTCGAGCGACCGGATGCGCCAGCTGATCGCCGGGATGGCGCACCACTACAACAACCTGCACGCCATCATCCAGGGGCACGCGGATCTCTTGCTCGAGAAGCTGGCGGAGAAAGATCCTGCCCGGCGGGACATCGAGACGATGCGCGCGGCGGCGGGACGAGCGGCCCTGATTACCCATCGGCTCACGGCAGCCGCGGAGAAGCTGGTGCTCAGGCCGGCCCGGTTCCGGATGAACGATCTGCTGGAGGCGCTGCGGCTGGAGCTGGTTCGTCTGGCTGGCCCGGGCAAACAGGTGGAGATCCGCCTCTCCGCCGAGGACAGCTCGGTGATGGCAGATGCGCCGCACATCCGGCAGGTGGTGCTCGACCTGGCGCGCAACGCCGTCGACGCCATCGACGGCCACGGGATGCTCACCATCGAGCTGGCGAACCTCGACCTGGACGATTCGCCCGAGCTGGAGAAGCTGACCCTGGGGGATAAGCCGTTTGTGACCGTTTCGATGACAGATACCGGCCAGGGGATGTCCGACGAGGCACTCGAGCGGCTCTTCGAGCCGTTCTACACGACCAAGCAGTCGGTCGGGGCCACGGGCCTGGGCCTGCTCGCGTCGCGGGGCATCCTCCGGCAATCCGGCGGGCAGCTCTGGCTGCGCTCCACCAGTCCCCGTGGCTCGACCTTCACGTTTGCCCTGCCGCGCTCGCCGGCCGACGTGGACCCGGACTTGGCCGGGGAGGGGAGTGACGAAGAGCTACCCGGCGAGGCCAAGAGCGTCACCGTGCTGATCGTCGAGGACGACGATACGCACCGCAGCCTCATCCGCCATGTGCTCCGGCGCCAAGGATGGGAGGTGCTGGAGGCCAAGAACGGCAAGGAGGCGTTGATGCTTTGCGACTTCCACCGTTCCGACGTCGATCTCATCTTGTCGGACATCACGATGCCGGAGATGGGTGGCATCGAGTTCCAGGACCGGCTGGTGCAGCTGCACCCTCAGATCCCGATCGTCTTCATGTCGGGCTACACCTACGAGATGCTGACCGACCGGGGCACGCTCCTTCCGGGAACGGAGTTCGTGCAGAAGCCGTTCAACACCGGCGTGCTGCTCGATACGCTGCGCCGGTCACTCAAGCAGCGCCGCCGGTAACCGCCCCCACGCGCCGCCACTCGGCCAGCCATCGCACCAGGGCGAAGCAGGCGCCGAGGAACAGGCCCAGCGCAAAGTAGAGCCCCAGCGCGAACGCCTCGGGGCGGAAGGACGTCACGCCGACCGCGGCGCCGCTGGCGATCAACAGCCCGATCAGGCGCAGCCTGCGGGAGGCCCGGGACTGGCCGTGCAGCACGAGCCCGAAGGCCAGGAGAAGCGCCAGGGCGAAGCCGAGCGAGCGGTGGGCCCGGCTGGTCTGGCGCGCGTGGAGCGCCAGCTCGACGAACGGCGCGGCGCCGGCCGAATCGACGATGTCACGGGAGAAGTGGTCGACGGCGAGCAGCTCGGGAAAGGGGACCTTCAGCGGGGGAGTCGACTGCTCGAACATCCGGCGGCCAGACGCGGCCGGCTCGCCCTCCCCGTTTTCGCCCGCGTAGGCGACTTCGCGGTACACGGGGTCGGACTGCAGGCTGCTGGCCACGACCGTGGCTTCCAGCTCTCGAGGCAGGGCAACCTCGAGACGCAGCGTGCTGACGGGAAGTTGCGCGTGCGGCAGTGTCAGTCCGAGCCGGCCGCCGTCGGCCAGTGCGGGACGCGTTTGGAGCCAGGTCAGCTCGACGGGGAAGGCGGCGGCCTGCGTGTTCAGGACGCCCGACTTCTCGAGTGGCACCAGGAGCTCGTCGGTCCGGGCGGCAGCGGGCGTCACCGCGGTGCCGGAGACGAAGCAGTCGAGCACTCTGGCGTCGGCCGGCATGCGCACGCGCAGGAACTGCTCCGAGTTGTTCTTGACCAGCCACCGCGCGCGTCCCATCAGCTGGCCGTCGCGGGCGGCGTGGAGGGAGAAGCTGGCCAGGTCGGCGACCGCCGCGAGGAGACGGATCTGCTGATAGCGGGTGACCTTGAGCTCGAGCGGCGCCGAGGCGTCGCCCGGGCGGGCGCCGTGACGGGTGGCGGCCAGCAAGAGAGACAGCGGGCGCGCGGCGAGCCGGCCCAGCTGGGCCGGGGGCTGGGACGGGTCGCCCAGATGGGTTCCCGGCGGCAGTTTCGAGGCTTCCAGCAGAAAGTTTCCGGGCGAGGAGAGGCCCAGGATGACGTGCTCCAGGCTGGCGCCGGCGACGGCCGGAAGGCCCAGCTCGAAGGCGGCGGAGGCCTCGCGGCAGACCTCGAGCATCAGGGTGAGCTCCACGTGCCCGGTGACCGGCGACTTCCACTCCACCAGCAGTCGCTGGCCGCCCGGGACGGCCTCGACCGACCAGTCGGCAAGCTCGGGGGCTCGGACGTCGACGACCGCCATTCCTGGGTGAAGCTCGATGGTTGTCCGGGCGACGGGGCGTCGGCTGACGTCGAGGGCGATGGCGGCGTCGATTCGCAGGACGCGGTCGGAGATCTGGCCGGCGAGCCAGCTGCTGGCCTCGATTCGCGGCCGGACTTCGAAGGCGGGCGCCTCCTGGGCGGGCGCCGGCGCCGGCGCCGCGTTGGTCCAGTCGCGCCGGAGCTCGTCGGCGGCCGGGAAACTGAAGTCGGAGGTCCCGGAGGATTCGACTCCGCCGGCGACGAGGAACTCCCGGTAGCCGTCCTGCGTGGAGGCGAGCGCCACGGCGTTGATGGGGGCGCGAGGGACCGGGAAGGCCAGCTTGAAGCGGTTGCCGTCGCGAGCGACCGGGACCGAGAAGCGCTGCACGACCGTGGCATCGCCCCGGAGGTCGAAGAGGAAGCGGCCCGGATTGCCTGCGGGCAGCACGAGGGCGCCGGTTGGAGCGATGACGGCTGGCGTGGCGACCGCGTCGACGCCTTCGCCTGCCAGCGCCACGGTCCGCCATCCGGCGCCATGGCTCCAGAGCTCGTATCGGGCTTCGACCGTGGCGGTCGGATAGCCCGGGGTGATGCTGTAGCGGGCGCGCTCCACTCGCGAGACCGGAGACTCTGCCGGCGCGGTCGTGGCGGCCTCGGCCGTGGCCTGGCCGGCCAGCCGGGTGAGCCGCTCGAGGTCCGAGCGCGGCATGAGCAGGCTGGGGGCGCCGGCGGCCGGCACGGCTGGAGCGAAGAGCCGCACCTCCAACTCGTCGGCCGGAAGTGGCGCCGCCGTTGCCGCCCAGGCAAAGAGGAGCGTCAAGAGCGTTCGAGTCGAGATGTCCGCGGCCCGCTCGCTCTCCAGACCCTGCTCGAAGCGCCGCAAGAGCCGCTCCAGCCCTGGGCCGAAGAGGACCAGCGCCAGGCCGGCCGCCGCGGCGGCAGTCCATGCCACGAAGCAATCTGCCGCCAGGGCCGGGGCGCGGTCGTCCAGCGCCAGCAGGATGCCGAGCAGGGCGCCCATGGAGGCGACATCGGCGACGGCGGACCGGCGGCGCGCGGCCGGGAGGACCAGCACCAGCGCCAGCACCGCGCCGACGCTCCAGCAGAGGGCTCGCAGCTGCTGATAGCGCCCGGCGGAGTGGTAGAGGACTTCCAGTCCCGGCGCCGCGCCTTCGGGAAGGAAGCCGCGCAGCAGTAGCGTGTACTGGCCCGTCTTGGGGATTCGGAAGTTGATCGGGTTGGTGCGGTCGTCGCGTCGGACGCGAGAGGCGGCCGGCTGACCCTGGGCGGATTCGGCCGGAGGCAGCGCCACGCCGTAGACCCGGGCGCCGACCTCGCCGATGGCGCCGTGGACGCGGCAAGCGATGCCGCACCCGTCGGGCGTGGTGAAGTAGTTGGCACCGCTGGCGGGCCCCTGCCCGGGATCGGACGGAATGCACTGGAGATAGCCCTGCTGCACCAGCTCGGCCAGGAAGCCTGCGTCCAGCTCCTTCCTGCAGGTGTTCTGGTCGAGGTTGTACATCTCGACGGCCCCCGCGATCGTTTTCTGGTTGGCGAAGCAGGCGCGGGTATTGGAGCGCTCCCGGGCTGCCCGGAAGTTGGGAACGGCAATCGCCGACAGTCCGAGCACCACCACTGCGCAGCCGGCGACGGCGACGAGCGAGCCCCTGGAGATCAGGCCGCAAGCGGTCGCCCCGTTGTAGCCGCGACGCGCCACGCGCAGGACCCAGACGGAGGCCATCAGGAGCATCGCCAGGGCCGCCAGCCGGGCAGCGAAGTCGTAGAGGAGCCGATCGAAGAGCCACTTGGCGGCGGCGACCAGCACGAACTCCGACTCCTCGCCGCTGTCCTCGAGATCGCCCCGGAACTGGAGAAACCGGTAACTCTCGGGTGTGAAGACCTTCCAGGAGTAGTCGGCGACCGCCACGTCGACGACCGGAAGGCCGTATCGCAGCGTGCCGCTCTCGGCGAACCCCGCCGGCAGGTCGAGCTGGTAGGTCAGCTGCACCGGAAAGGCCGCCAGCTTGCCTCCGGCGACGGAGGACCTGGGCACCGGGATCAGGAACTCCCCCTTGGCGCTTCCCAGCGCGGGCGAGCAGCTGTCCGTGCCGACGAAGCAGCTGGAGATGCGGGCTGCGGGGTCGAGCTTCACGGCCAGGACTTTTCGGGAAGCGTTGACGAGTTGAAGGATGATCTTGGTGAAAGTGGTGGCCTGGCGCGGCCCGGAGGTGCCGGCCTCGGGCTCCTTCTCGGCGAGGATGGTGACGGCGTTGGCGTTTTCGACCAGCGCGTCGAGCCCGCCGGCAGCGGCGTAGCGCTTCACGGAGAGCACCATCGGTCTGGCGCCCGGCGGCACGCGATAGGCGAGCAGGATGGGTGTGGTCGAGTGGGCTGTGAGCGAGCCGGGCAGATCGCTCGGCTCGAGCTGCTGGGCGGCCGCGCCGGCCGGATCGGCAGGGGCGACCTCCAGAGTGCAGAAAGAGGAGACACCGAGGACGCCCTGCTGGCGGGCGGCGCCGGCGACGCGCGGGACCTCCAGCTCGAGACGGTCGGTCGAACCCATCTGCTGGTAGCCGGTGATGAGGATGGAGCTCTCGCCGCGCAGCGGCTCGCGGAGGTTGATGCGCACGGTGCGGGTGGCCGCGGCCCCCGCGGCGCTCCAGTCGAGAACGAGCGGGCCTGCAATGTCCTGGATCTCGAAGGCGGCAGGGAGCGCGAGGTCGACGTGCGAGGCGCGCCCGCGCGTGACGACCAGGGCTAGCTCGTGCCGCACGGAGAGGGTTTCCTCGCCCAGCACGAAGAGCGACGCGGTGGAGGCCGAGACCCTTGCCGGCAGTTGGGTTGCGGGGCGGGCGCGCGGGGCCTCGGGCGCGGCCTCGGCAGTTTCGCGGGCGGCCTGGCCGGAGGCGAACCACCCGACGCGCAGCTCGGGAGCGGCGCCCAGCGCGGCGCGCAACGCGACGCCTTTCGCGGTCGAAGTGACGCTTGCGGGCAGCGCGCGGCCGGCCGTGATCGACGCGCCGACGACCGTGGGCGGCAGGTCCATCTCCAGGCTCTTGACCGCGAAGTCCGGGAGCCGGAATCCGAACGAGCCGCGGCCGCGCTCGAGCTGGACCTGGGCCGAGAAGTCGACGACGAGAGTCAACGGACCCTTGTGGTCCACAACGGCGCGGACGGGTCCGCCCGGCTCTTCGGGGGCCAGGAGCTTCATGGGCACGGGGCCGGTCGCCGAGCGGGCGGCGGCTGACGAGATGCCGACGTCGGGGAAGGCGATGGGCAGCAGGACGGGTCCGGCGGAGAGGACGTGGTAGCGGAGGGTGGCCTGCAACCGGGCGCTGGTGCCGCCGGGCTCGAGCCGGCCGCGGTAGCCGGCGTCGACGGCTGCGGCGTCGAGCGGAGCGGTCGTGGGGGCGGGAGGCGCCAGCGCCGCGAGCTCGCGCTTGCGCAGGGTCTCCACCAGCTCGCGATAGCGCGCGGGCTCGACCCAGACGAGCGGGTCGGACGTGAAGGCGCGCTTGCCGATGTCGGCCGGGTCGACGGCGATGCGGGTCTCGCGCAGGCCGGCGTCGGCCGCCGAGGCGAGCAGGGCCGAGGCGAACAGGACGGTCGAGGCCAGGGAGCTGAGGGAGCGCATGGGGACCTCCGGGGGGGTCGTCTGGCGGCCGTGTCGCATGCCGCCGACCTGAAGACGGCGCTGACCGCCGCGGGTTCAATCTGCTAAGCTCGCCGCCGTATGGCCGAGCTGAGCTTGCCGGTCGCGATCGGCCCGATCGCGATCTTCCGGAAGGGGCCTGCGGAGCTCCTGATTCGCTGGGTCGACGGGCACGAAGCCGTGTTCTCCTTCCGCCACCTGCGGGACAAGTGTCCCTGCGCCGCGTGCGGGTCGAAGCCGTCGCACGGGCCCAAGCCTGCGGCGCCGGGGGGGCTGCCGATGATGCCGGTGCTGGTGAAGGGGGCCGAGGGGCCGGCCGACCTCGTGTCGCTGGCGCCGGTCGGCCGCTACGCTGTGAGCTTCACCTTCGGCGACGGGCATTCCTCGGGCATCTACAGCTTCGAGTACCTGCGCGGGATCTGCCCGTGCCCGGCTTGCGAGGCGCGGCGCCGAGAAGGATGAGCCCGCCGGCCGCCGATCGAGTACGCAGGCTGGTCGAGTCGCTCGAAGGCGTCCTCGGCAAGCGCTGGGTCTTCCATCGGGACGAGGAGCGGCTGGCGTACAGCTACGACGCGTCGCTGGCGCGCGCGCGGCCCGACGTCGTCTGCCTGCCGGGCTCGACGGCGGAGGTTGCCGCGGCGGTGCGGGCGGCGGTGCGGGAGGGTCTGCCGTTCGTGGCGCGGGGGGCGGGAACGGGGATCGCGGGCGGGTCGGTGCCGGTTGCCGGGGGGCTGGTCATCGGGCTGGCGCGGCTGAACCGCATCCTGGAGATCGACCTGGCGGATCGGTATGCGGTGGTGGAGCCTGGGGTGGTCAACCTGACGCTGGACCAGGCGCTCGGGCAGCAGGGGTACTGCTACCGGCCGGACCCTTCGAGTCAAAAGGTCTGTACGCTCGGAGGCAACGTGGCGAACAACTCGGGGGGGCCGCACTGCCTGGCGTATGGCGTCACGGCCAATCACATCCTGGGCGTGGAGGTGGTGTTGCCGGACGGGAGCGTCACGGAGCTGGGGGCGCGGCACGTGGACCCGCTCGGCTACGACCTGACGGGAGTCTTCGTCGGGTCGGAGGGCACGATGGGGATCGCGACCAAGGTGGTCTGCCGTATCGCGCGGTCTGCGGAAGGCGTGAGGACGATGCTGGCCAGCTACGCGCGCATGGAGGACGCGGCAGCCTCGGTGTCCGCGATCATCGCGGCCGGGATCGTGCCGGCGGCCCTCGAGATGATGGACGGCCCGATCATCCGGGCGGTCGAGGAGTTCATCGGCGCCGGCTACCCGGTCGACGCGGCCGCGGTCCTGCTGATCGAGGTCGAGGGGTTGAGCGAAGGACTCGATGGAGCCGTCCGGTCGATCGAGTCCCTATGCAAGGCGCGCGGTGCCCGGCAGGTGCGGGTGGCGGGCTCGGAGGCCGAGCGTCAGCGCCTCTGGGCCGGGCGCAAGGGGGCGCTGGGGGCGGTCGCCCGCCTGAAGCCGCGCTACTACCTGCACGACGGCGTGGTGCCCAGGACGCGCCTGCTGTCGGTGCTGCAGGCGATCGCCGACGCGGCGGCGCGCCACCGCCTCACCATCGTCAACGTCTTCCACGCGGGTGACGGGAACCTCCACCCGCTGATCCTGTTTGACCCGGCGGACGCCGATGAGACGCATCGCGTCCACGTGGCAGGGGAGGAGATCATGCGCGCCTGCGTGGCCAGCGGCGGCACGCTCTCCGGTGAGCACGGCATCGGGCTCGAGAAGAACGACATGATGGACTGGGTCTACTCGCCCGAGGATCTGGAGGCGATGCAGCGCGTGCGTTCCGCGTTCGACCCCGAGGGTTTGGCCAACCCGCAGAAGGTGTTTCCGGCGCGGCGAGGGTGCGCGGAGCTGCGCGCGGACGGCCACGGCGGGCGGCCTGCCGGGGAGATGTGGATATGAGCGCGTCGGGGCTCGCGCCGGTCGATCTGGCCCAAGCCGCCCGGATGGCGCAGGAAGCGTCGGTGGCGGGGCAGGCGCTGGCGCCGCGGGGCGGGAACACGCGCGGCTGGCTGGGGCGGCCGTCGCGGCCGGATGCGGTCGAGATTTCGACCCAGCGGTTGAGCGGCGTGCTCCACTACGAGCCGGACGACCTGACGGTGACCGTGCAGGCGGGCACCGGGTTTCGCGACCTGCAGCGGCAGCTGGGAGCTCACGGCCAGTGGCTGCCGGTAAACCCGCCGGCCGCGGCGGGCGCGACGATCGGCGGGCTCCTGGCGGCCAACGCGTGTGGTTCGCTGCGGGGCCGGTTCGGCGCATGGCGGGACCTGGTGCTGGGGATGAGCGTGGCGCTCTCGGACGGGCGAGTAGTGAAGAGCGGCGGTCGAGTGGTCAAGAACGTGACGGGCTACGACGTGCACAAGCTGCACGTCGGGGCGCTCGGGACGCTGGGGCTGATCGGGCAGGCGAGCCTGAAGATCCTGCCGCTGCCGCAGGAGCGGCGGATCGTGCTGGCGTCGTTTGCGAGCACGGCCGATGCCGTGCGGGTAGCCTGCGACATCGCGGGCTCGCGCCTGGAGCCGGCGGCTGTGGAGATCCTCCGGGGGCGGGCGGACGATCCGTTCGGGTTACGGTCTGGCTCGATGCGCGCGGGCGCGCCGGGCGAGTGGGCCCTGGCGGCGGCGGTCGAGGCCGGGGCCTGCCTGGCCGTGCGGTTTGCGGGCGCGGAGCCGTGCTGCGCGCGCGGCGTGCGAGACGTGCGGGCGCTCGTAGCGGCCAGCGGCGGCGCGCACTTCGCCGAGCTGCTGGCGGCGGACTGTGACGCGGCCTGGGCGGCGCTCGACGACCTGCCCGTCGGCGCAGGGGCCGTGCTGCGGATCGCCGCGACGCCCGGCACCGCGGCCCGGCTGGTGAGCGAGGAGGTCGCAGGCACCGGCGGCCGGATGGTCGCCGACGTCGTGAGCGGCGTGGTCCACCTGCTCTGGGACGAGGGGGTGGGCCCCGAGGACGTGGTTGGGCGGGTGGAGCGGCTGCGCTCGGGGTTCGGAGAGGCTGCCTCGTGTGTCTTGCTCAAGGCGCCTCCGCAGGTCCGGGAGCGGGTCGACGTCTGGGGGCCACGGCCGGTTTCTTACCCGCTGATGCTGGCGGTCAAGAGAGCGCTCGATCCCGGCAATGTCTGGAACCCCGGACGATTCGTGGGGGAGATCTGAGCCGGCGGCGGCGAGCTGACGCGATGGCCTACCCCGACTTCACCCCCGCCCGGGACTGCGTGAGCTGCGGGCTCTGCCTGCCGCACTGCCCGACCTATCGCGAGCGCCCCTTCGAGATGGCCTCGCCGCGCGGCCGCATCCAGCTGATAAAGGGGCTGGCGACCGGGGAGCTCACGGGGTACGAGGCGCTCGACGAGCACCTGTCGCTCTGCCTGGCCTGCCGGGCGTGCGAATCGGCCTGTCCCTCGGCGGTCAAATTCGGCTCGCTGATCGAGAGCGCGCGGGCGGTCCTGAACGATCGGCTGGCTCCGAGCTGGGGGCGTCGGCTGGGAGCGTTCTTCATGCGGCATGTCTTCCCGCACCAGCGCCGGCTGGCGGCCGTGGCGGCGCTGATGAGGGCTTACCAGGCCTCGGGCCTGCAGCGCCTCTTCCGGGAGACGCCGCTCCGGGGGTGCTTCCCCGAGCGCATCGTCGAGCTGGAGTCGATGATGCCGGAGATGTCTCCACTGGGGGAGATGCCTGCGCCGCGGGGGGAGCTGGAGCCGTACGGGGTCGAGCGCGGCCGGGTCGGCTTCTTGACGGGCTGCGTGATGCAGCTGGCGATGGCCTCCACCAATGCGGCGTCGATGGATGTTTTGAGATTCAATGGGCTCAGGGTGGTCTTGCCTCGGGAGCAGCGCTGCTGCGGGGCGCTTCACCTGCACAACGGATTCATTCCGGAGGCGCGCGCGCTGGCGCGGGCCAACATCGCCGCTTTCGAGGAGGCCGGCGTCGACTGGATCGTGACGAACCAGGCCGGGTGCGGCAGCACCTTGAAGGAGTACGGAAAGCTGCTGGACGACGAGCCGGACTGGGCCGGCCGGGCGGAGGCCTTCCGGGGCCGTGTCCGCGACATCAATGAGCTGCTGGTGGAGCTCGGGTTGCGGCCTCCGTCCGGGCGGCTCGCGCTGCGCGCTGTGTACGACGATCCGTGCCATCTCGTCCACGGCCAGAAGATCAAGGCGCAGCCCAGACAGCTCCTGAGGGCCATCCCCGGCCTGGAGCTGGCCGAAGCCCGGGAAGCCGACTGGTGTTGCGGCAGCGCCGGGATCTACAACGTCACCCATACCGAAATGTCGCTCGCCATCCTGCAGCGCAAGATGGACGACCTGCTCTCGACTCGTCCCGACGTCATCGTCACGTCCAACCCGGGTTGCGCGTTCCAGCTCCGCTACGGCGCTCGCCGAGCCGGTCACGCCGTGCAGGTCGTGCACGTCATGGACCTGCTGGCGCGATCGTATCGCGGCGAGGGAGCGGGGCTGGACAGGTCTGCCACGAAAGGAGAACCCTCGTGAATCGCTCCCTATCGCTTCTCTGCTCGCTCCTCCTCGCATCGTCCGCAGCGTCCGGCGCGGAGCCCGCGCTGTCGCTCCCGAGGGAGCGGCATCTGGCAAACGTGCGCCAGCTCACCTTTGGGGGGCAGAACGCCGAGGCGTACTTCTCGCCCGACGGACAGTGGCTCGTCTTCCAGTCGACGCGAGAGGGCGTGGCGTGCGACCAGATCTTCGTCATGCGCACCGACGGCAGCCAGGTGCGCCAGGTCAGCTCCGGTAAGGGCCGTACCACCTGCGCGTACTTCTTCCCCGACGGCCGCCGCGTCCTTTACGCCTCGTCGCACCAGGTCTCCCTCGAGTGCCCGCCGCAGCCGGACCACTCGAAGGGGTACGTCTGGCCGCTCTATCCCTACGACATCTTCGCCGGTTCGGTGGACGGAAGCGGCCCGCTCGACCGGCTCACGGATCGCCCGGGCTACGACGCCGAGGCCACCGTTTCTCCGGACGGGAAGCGAGTGGTCTTCACCTCGGATCGGGACGGGGATCTGGAACTGTATACGATGGACCTTTCGGGTCGTAATCAGCGCCGCATCACCCGGCGGCCGGGCTACGATGGCGGCGCGTTTTTCAGCCCCGATTCCCGCCGGCTCGTATACCGAGCCCATCACCCGGAGGGCCAGGCGCTCGCGGAGTTCGAGAGTCTCCTGGCCCAGCGGCTGGTCCGCCCCACGAAGATGGAGATCCGCGTGATGGACGCCGATGGCGGCAACGACTGCCAGGTCACGCGCAACGGCAAGGCCAACTTTGCGCCCTACTTCCATCCCGACGGCAAGCGGATCGTTTTCTCGTCCAACATGCTCGACCCGAAGGGCAGGGCCTTCGAGCTGTTCATGATCGGCGCCGACGGCACCGGTCTGGAGCGCATCACCTACGACGGCACGTTCGCCGCATTCCCCATGTTCGGCCCCGACGGCCGCCAGCTCGTCTTCGCGTCCAACAGGAACGGCAAGGTCCCGCACGAGACCAACCTCTTCCTCGCCGACTGGGTCGAGTAGACCGGCCGGCGGCCAGCGGATCAGCGCCGGAAGTAGTCGGCCAGGCCCTGGCAGAGCGCGGTAGCGACGGAGTCGCGGCGGTCGGGCTCGCGGAGTCGCGTCAGCTGACGGCTGTCGCCGAGAAAGCAAGTCTCGACGAGGACGGAGGGCTTGTCGTGCGTCTCGCGCAGCACGACGAAATCGGAACGACGGACGCCGCGGGGCAGCGCCGACTGCGGATACCGGCTGTAGAACCGGTCATGCAGTCGCTGCTGCGCGGCGCTCGGGGCGTCGACGGCCCGCGGCGCTTCGGACGAGCCCGACTCTTCGGAGGGCTCGGGGGCGGCCGTGCGCTTACTGCGGGAGCGGGCCAGCCGCGCCCGCCGGGCGGTTTCGGCGCGCATCCGGGCCCGGACCGCGTCCGGGGGCGCGTCGGAGGTTCCCATCGCTGCCGAGATCCGGTCGAAGAGATGTCCGGCCAGGCGATTGGAGAGTGCCGGCTGGTCGAGCCGAATGCGGTCTTCCAGCTGCTGGCTGTAGCCCGGCATCGGGAGGTTTCGCCGCGAGGGCGAATAGACGTAGATGGCCGTGTAATCGATGCCGTCGACCGCTCGCCCGCCACGCGGGGTCGGGTCGGAGAGCACCGAGTAGTTGAAGTGGATGGAGACGAACGCGTCGGCTTCGAGCACGCGGCCGGCGATGCCGCGTCCGTAGAGATCGAGCGTCTCGTCGGAGGTCCGCGTCAAGTAAACGGTGGCACCGGCCTGCCGGAGCTTGTTGGCGACCCGCTGGGCGACGTCGAGCGTGAGGTCCTTCTCCTGGAGCCGGAACTGCTCCACCCCGGCACGCCGGCAGATCCCGGTGGCGCCCTGGTCCTTTCCGCCGTGGCCCGCGTCGAGCACGATGCGCCGCCCCGCGAGTGGGCCTGCGATCGCCGTGGCGGAGCAGCTCTTGCCCGAGTCGGCCTCGTGGCGGAGGAGGTCGGCGATGCTGAGCAGGTGGGCCGCCGGCGGCAACGGTTCGGCCGCCGCACGCTCACCCGCGGGCAGCGGGGCGACCATCCGGCGGACCATGTCACGGGCGGCGTCGAGCCCGGTCGAGAGGCGGTCGAGGTACCAGATCGCCCGGCGTGACGGCCGCTTGCCTGCAGCCTGCTCCAAGGCCTCGAGCCGCGCCCGCTCTGCCTGCAGCCGAGTCAGGGCCACCCGTAGCGGGCCGGTGGAGGCCGAGTGCTGGTTTGCGGCAGCCATGCCGGCGGCGCCGCACGTGAGAACCAGGATGCCGAGGAGCTGCGCGTTCGTCATGAGCGGGAAAATGGGCGAGCTCGGAGCCGCTCGCCTGGAGACCTCCGTATGACGTATCGGAAAGTAACGCGCGAGGCTTGATCGACGCATGCGAGGATAGAATGCGACTCATGCAGCGACGGGCGGTGAGTGCCGTGGAGGTGGTCCTTGGCTTGGGCCTGCTCTTGGCGCTGGCCGTGCCGCTCTACCAGATGCTGACGGCCGGCCGGGCGATGGGCTTCCGGTCGAGATTGGCCTACATGGCCGTGCATGCCGCGCGCGAGCAGATCGAGGACGCGCGGGTGGCGGCTGCGCTGGCGGCGCCCGCAGAGCTTCGCGCCCTGGCGCATGACTGGCGGCCGGTGGCCGGCCCCATGATGGCAGCTCTGGCTCCGCTGGCGCGGGCCACCGACTTCGCGGGCCTCGACTATCCGGCCGAGTATGCGCGCATCTTCACGCGCCTGGAGATTGGCGCCCCGGTGCCGGGCGGGCTGCACCCGGCCACGTTGATCGTGCGCTGGCAGGAGAAGGGCGAGGCGCTGGGAGAGGCCGAGGCGCGCGAGCGGGAGGGAACCAGCCGGTTCGACTTCCTGCTGGGACCGCCGGGAGCCGCACGATGAGGCGGCGCGGCGTGACGTTGATCGAGGCGCTGCTCTTCGGCGGTCTCGCGATGATCCTGATCGCGTTTGCGGTGGGCCTCCAGTCGCGGTCCTTCCGCCTCTTCGGCACGGCCGCTCGTACCGCCGCGCTCGCCACCGACGCGCGTGCCTCGCTCGAGAACCTGGTCCGCGGGCTCCGGGCGGCCGTGCTCGTGACCGAGCCGCTCTCTCGGGTCGATTGGCTCAGGGACGGAAGGTTCGTCTACTACCGGTTTGCCTCCGGCGACACCCGGGAGCGGCTGAAGGCCAACGACACCGGGACCGCGGGGCGCGACTACCCGTTCAGCGCGGACACGGGCGACGAGACGGTCTGGCTCGTCGACTGCGTGCGGGAGTGCTGGCGGCTGGAGTCCGGGTCGCTTGTGGTCGAATCGGCGGGTGGATACCTGGAGCGGCGGTTCGTCCGGGGGGAGGCGCCTCGCTACTCCTTCCGGCCGCAGGAGTCGGTGGCGCCCGCATCCCGCCGGGTGCTGGCCACGCACGTGACCCGGTTCGAAGCGACACCGGTGGCGCTCGTGAGCGACCCGTCCGGGCCGCGCGGCCGGCGGCTTGCGCTCGGAGACGGCTCCGCCCTTCGCCCGGCCGAGATCGCGCTCGTCTTGCTGCGGCTGGCGCTCGAGGACCGGCCCGCCGACAAGCCCGTCGCGGCCGACGAGGGACAGCTCGAGATGGCCACCAAGGTCTGGCTAGACTCCAAGTCGACGGAGGTGCGTCACCCGGGCCGCTTCAGCTCGCTCGACGAGGAGCTCGAGTACTGATGGCGCCGGATCGCAAGGCACGGCGACTGCACGTACTGCGCCTGGGCGCGCCCGGCGGCGGGCACGGCTTCCGTGCCCTGGTGGAGCGCGCCGTGCATGTGCTGGTGGTGCTGGCCGTCGTGGCGGCCGTCGGCTCGGCAGCTCTTGTGGCGCACGCGCTCTGGGTGGCGATGCAGCGCGTGCCGCGCGAGGCCGGTCCGGCGCCGGGGGGCCCTGCGACCGCCCCGCCACCCGCCGAACGTGAGCTTGCCGGACAACGAGCGGCGCCGGCCGGCCGGGAGCCGACGGCCGAGGACCGCGAAGCGTTCAGCGAGGCGAGCTACCTGGAGGGAAGCCCCGCTCCGCCGACAATCGACGAGGTCTCCCGCCGGGTCCGCGCCTACTATCACTCCCGGGGCGTCCGGGAGGAGACGTTTCTGGCGATGAGCGAGCTGGACGAGGCCGACTGCGCCTACCAGGATGCTCTCCTGGAGGCGCGGTCGCGCTCCAGGGCCGGCGACGCTCGCGAGGCCGTGAGGCTCTTGCGTGCGTCGCTCGAGGCTCAGGACCCGCGGCATCTGGTGGCCCGGCTGCGGCTGCTGGAGGCGCTGGAGACGGTGGCGAGGCACGCGGGGGATACGGCGCGGGCGCGCGCGGCCCACGCGGAGGTGCTGGTCCTGCGCGAGCAGATCGCCCGGGCCACGCTCAGGGCCCTGGCCGAGGCCGGGGCGGCGGACCCGGTGAAACCGGCCGACCTGATGGCGCACCTGAAGCGTGACGCGTCGCTCAGGCGAGAGCTGCTCGACCGGCTCTGCCGTGACGGAACGCTCGAGGATGCGCTGGCGACGGTGCTGAAGGCGGGCGAGGCTCGATGAACCCAACTTTCGTCTGCCGTGGGCGTAGTAGGAATGGAGCAGGCGCAACAGCGCCGCGGAACCCGACCACGACCTGCCCGGAATCCCGCGAGGGAAAGGTGCATCCCCTGGCGCATCGGACTGCAAGACTCCGAGCGGGCGTCGTGCTCATCGTCATCGCCGTGCTGGCAGGCTTGATGGGCGTCGCGGCCTTCGCGCTCGTCTTCGGCGGCGCCAGCGACTACGCGCAGACGGCGCGCGTGGCCGCGGCGGAGCGGGCCGAACAGCTGGCGCGCTCGGCGGTGGACGAGGCGCTCGGGCGCATCGAAGCCGCGCTCGGCGCCACCGGAACACCGCCGCCCTGGAAGGACCGGCTCACGGACGAGCTCGACCGGGCCATAGAATCCAGCCACGGCTCGGCTCGCCCCGAAGACTACCGCGCCATCGACTTCGAGCTCGACTTGACCGGCGAGCTCGCCGCCACCCGCGCGCTCTCCGCCAGCAGCCGCGGCGCATCGCTCGCGAAGGCACGGATGCGGCTGCACGACTTTCGCCCCATGGCCTATCCGGCCGCCGACGGATTTCGCGATCCGGCCGCCTATTACCGCGAGAAGGTCTTCGGCGACCTGGAGCGAGACCCCGTTCCACGCGACTTCACGGGCCAGCTCACGCTCGACGTCTCCGTCGACGCGTCTGTCGCCGGACAGTCGGGCAGCCGGCGGCTGACCGTCACGCATGACGTGAAGGTCCTCGACGTCACGCCGCCGGCCCGGGAGTTCACGCTCTTCAACTACGGACCGCCGCCTGACGAGCGCTACGCCTACGAGGATTTGAACCGCGGCGGCGTGCTGGCCGCGTTTCCCAAGGGAAGCGGCCGGGTCTTCGTCCGTGGCCCGCTCTTCCTCGAAGTCGAGGACGCCTCCGACCCGGCCTCCTTTGGGGGACCGCTGCGCGAGAGCTCGTCGGTGGCCTATCCGGAGGTCGGCAAGCGCGACTGGCACGGCTGGGCGACGATCCCGTCGAGCCGCGCCGTCCGGATGCCGAACCTGATCCTCTCTCCCGGCGAGCTCCTGAACACCATCGGCCGTCTGCTTTCCGGTTCGGGTTTCGCGGCCTTCACGCACCCGCCGCAGCGCCCCGTCCACGAGAATCCCCTGCTCGGAAACCTGAAGATTCCGATCGTCAACATGTCGCTCCCGGGCGTGTTTTTGCTGGGGCTCTGCCCGACAATCGCTGCGCCGGCGCTCGGTGGCTATGTCGGGCTCTACCAGGCGATCCCGCCGGAAGAGGAGCTGGCCATTGCTCTCAACTGGGCCTACTTGACGGGGAGCGTGCCCCGTGGCCGGCAGACGTTCTCCATCACCGGGCTGCCGCCCGAGCGTATGGGGGCCAGCGCTGCCGATCCGACCGTGCAGATGTTCCGAGGCGTTTTGGTGACGGCCGAAGGCAAGCCCAAGGCGAGGCCGTACGAGGGTGGGTTGGATCTTCCTCGAAGCGGGTACGGCGACGGGCTGGGGGCAGTCGAGGAGATGGATGCAATTCTGCCCGAACCATTCTATGCGTCCAACGAGGGTGACGGACCCCTCGATCTGGCCAAGCACGACCACGGCATGTACGGCGTCTACAAGATCGCCACCTACGATCGCTACATCTACGCCGTGATCGATCTGGGGCCGCTCCTGGCGGCAATTCCGGTCCTCAATGTCTGGACGGCGCCGATGGTCGCCGGGCTGAGGGCCGCCGGGATGATGATCGCGGTGGTCCCTATCCACTACAAGATCAACGGGCCTGGGGAGCTGACCTCGAAGTCCGTGGCCGATCTCGAGCCCAAGGAGTGGGAGCAGTACTTCTTCGCCCCGTTCGGCCTGCACTTCGATTCCGGGCAGAACCAGAACTTCCTGGGCGAGCTGGCGAGCGACATCGCGATGGCGGTGCTGACGGCCGGCTTGACCAAGCTCACCGACAAGCTGGTAGCGGGCAAGCTCTTCGGCAAGGACTCGAGCCCGGCGGCCATCGCAGCCTCGGAGAAGGCGGGCGACCGCCTGAGCAGCAAGGTGAGCGGCTTCTTCACGGGCGTCGGGAGGGACAGTGCGAAGGTGCACGGGCTGCTCCGGTGGACGGCCAGGCGGGTCGGCGAGAAGGCATTGGCGGGCGCGGGGCGCGAAGCGATTCAGGCCGTGCTGGTGCGGCGGCTTCTCGAGTCGACCGTCAAGGGCGCCATCGCCGGGGGGGCCTTCGCGGGGGTTGCTTACGCGATGACGAAGGTGCGGCGGGCGCTACTCGGGAACCGTCTCAAGGGGCGCAACATCGGGGCGGCCCTGGCGGAACCCGAGGTCAAGAACGTGGCCCGAAGCTTCCCGAAGGGGTTTTACCCGCCAAAGTACCGGCCGTGGTTCCGGGCGGCGACGCGGGTCTATGAGACGTTCGAGGAGTACCTGCGGGACCATCCGGGGGAGCTGGACGTGACCGGAATCGTGCTCATCCGCAAGCTCGACTACGACGGCGGAGACAGGGTCTTCACCTATCGCGGCCGCGGCGTGATCGCCGCGCTGGGTGACGAGGGGGACGAGCCGCGCCTGCGCATCCGGCTCCGGCGGGCGGATGCCGCGAGCCACCTGACGCTTGCCTACGAGAACCTGGCAGGCGCCTCCGGGGGCGAACCGAGCAGCTCGCAGCTGGCGCTGGGGAGCGACTTCGAGGGCACCGTGTACGCCAGCGAGGGGATCAAACCGGCGTGGAGCTTGACCCGCATCAAGGGTAACCTGGTCACCTACCATCTGAACAAGGGGCGGATCGACCCATCGGCCGCGGTGCGCGTCTACCAGGATACGCGCGTGCTGCCGCCTTCGCGGGACAGGCATTCCCGCAAGGACTGGTGGGCAGTGGCGGTGTCGCCCAGGCTGGCGGCGCGGTTCTAGCCCTTGAGGATCAAGTTCCGGCCGGCGATGGCCTCGTCGATCGACTTCTTGAGGATGCGCTCGTCGGCGACGTCGAACTTGTAGCCCTGGAGCTGCCGCAAGAGGAGTCGAACGTGGGCAGCCTGGAGGATCGCCGACCGCTCGATGGCATCAGCCAGATAGGCGATGGAGGGATCGATGGCGGGGGCGTCGCTCATATAGAAGCCCATGTTTACACAATGAAGCCTTTCTGGGCAAGGAGTTTTCGGCTATAATGGGCGCTCGTGCCTGCGTGACATGTGTCACGAGGCGGTGGGGGGCGCCGGGATGTTGGAACGGGTTGGCGCCGGCGGGCATCGGTGGATGGAGGAATAAGTGCGCGTCAGGCCTAAAAAAAAGCAACTCGAGTCCGATAGTTATGAGGAACGCCTATGAGCCTGAAATCGTTCCTCATTCTACCCATCCTCTTCGGTATCCCTGCAGGACTCGCGATGGCCGAGGGTCCGGGCATCATGACTCAAGAAGCGGCTGCTTATCTGCCGCCGCGGGGCGAAACGCCGGCGATGCAGGCGGCGATGGATCGCATCCTTCGTGGGCACAACGGCGAAGCCGTGCTGACGGACTTGCGAACCGGGGAGCGCTGGATCTCGGGCGGAGTGAAGGCCCGGATGGCGTACAACGCCGCCAGCACCTTCAAATTGCTGACGGCCTACTACGGCCTCAACCACGGACTGATCGACCCCGACGGAACGCTGCAATGCAAGCCGTTCCGCTACGGCGGCAAGTACATCCGCTGCTGGCACTCGGGCGGACATAACGAGATCGACATTCGCCGGGCGCTGGCCATCAGCTGCAACGGTCTGTTCTACACCGTAGGGTTGCTGGCCGACAGCGAGGCGACGCAGCTGGAGCGTCTGGCACAGGCGGTCGGCTATGTTCCGGCTGACACGCGCACGACGAAGCCCGAGCTTTTCGGGCACGGCGACGGCTGGTACGTGAGCCCGCTGGCGCAGGCCCGGATGCTGGGCGCACTGGCGACGGCCGGGACGAACTTGCCGGGCGGGGTCGAGATTCCGCCTGTCTTCACCGACGTCGGGGCGGTCCAGGTCATCCGCGAGGGGATGCGGCGCTGCCTCATCGAGGGCTCGGCCAAGCACGCGGATATCGCGGACCTGCCGATGGCGGGCAAGACCGGCACGCTGGGCAAGCAAGGCTGGTTCCTCACCTTCGCCCCATACGAGAAGCCCGAGGTGACCTGCGTGGTCCATCTCGACCACGAGTGGGGCCATCAGGCCGCCTCGGTCGCCAAGCGAATCCTGCAGGCGTACCAGAAGTACCGCTCCCAGTCTCCCGAGCAGTTCGCCAAGACGATCCAGTCCCTCGAAGGCCGCCGGGTGCTGGCCTCCCGTCGCAGCCACGGCCGCAAGGTCGCCTCGCGCAAGTCCCGGGCCGCTGGCAAGAGCCGCACCAAGGCCAAGCAGCCCATCGCCCAGAAGGTCGCCAAGAACACGGTCGTCATCCGGGTGGACTAGGGAGTAGTGAGTAGCGAGTAGTGAGTAGGGGGGCGGAAGGTGGAAGGTGGAAGGTGGAAGGGTGGACGGGAGTACACAGTAGGAGAAG
>JACPRK010000030.1 GCA_016190005.1 Candidatus Wallbacteria bacterium
CGCTCATCCTGAGCTTGTCGAAGGGTCATCCTGAGCTTGTCGAAGGGTCATCCTGAGCCGACCGCGCAGCGGTCGGGTCGAAGGACGCCCCTCAGCCGTTCATTCCTCCCGGAAACGGCTCCTGGCCGTGGAGCTTCTGAAACTGCCCCATCGAAGTCAGGTCCGACGAGAGCGGCGTGATCGAGACGTACTTTTGCCGGACGGCCACGACATCGCTGTCCTCGTACTGCTCATCGATGTTCAGCGAGCCCTCGATCCAGTAGTACGGCCGCCCCCCCGGATCCTTGTGCACCTGGAAGCGGTCCTCGTACCAGCACTTGCCCAGCCGCGTGTAGCGCGCCCCCTTCAGCTCGTTTCGGGGAACCCCGGGGACATTGATGTTGAGGCAGTAGTCCTTCATCTGAAGGAGCTGCTCCTCGTGGCTGGCGATGTACTCGCTCACGATCTCGGCCACGCCGGCAAAGTGCGTGTGCGTGGCGGTCCCTTCGAAGTGCGTGGCCAAGGAGCATGCAATCGCCGGGAAGCCCATGATCATGGCCTCCATCGCCGCCGACACCGTCCCCGAGTAAAGCGTGTCGATGGCCAGGTTGGCGCCGCGGTTGATGCCGCTGACGACCAGGTCGGGCGGCGTGTCCTTCATCATCAAGAGCAGCGCCAGCTTCACGCAGTCGACGGGCGTACCATTGGACTTCCATGCCTTGCGGACCAGGTCCGCCGGGAACCGTCCGGAGACCTCATCGCAGCGCAGGGGCGAGAAGAGCGTGAAGCCGTGCCCCACGCCGCTGCGCTCCTGGTCCGGCGCCAGCACGTAAACCTCGTAACTCGCCGCCAGGACCATCGCCAGGCTGGCCAACCCGGGGGCGTCGATGCCGTCGTCATTGGTGAGCAGTACCCGTTTTGTCATGCCGCCACTCTTAGCACGTGGGCCCTACGGTTGACGAGCCCCGTCGACGCTTGGGGGTTTGACTCGCCCGGGGCCTCGCGCTAGCCTTCTGCGGCTCTGCTCCAGGCTCCCGAGCACGTCGTCAGCGGAGCCCGGCAACGGCCGGAACGTTGGCCGGCCGCCACCTGGGCTCCGCTTCCGGTATCGCGTTCATCGAGAGTCTCTGGCGCTACTGAGAACTCTCGGCGGTGGTGGGTACGCTCGGGGTCGTCGCGGTCGTCTCGGAAATCGCGGGACTGGCGCCGGGACCCGCGGCTCCCGGTGACGCCGAATCCGGGCCCGACACGTTCGTTACGGACTGCGACGGTTCACCAGACTTGGTTGGGACTTCCTCGCTCTTCGGCTCGTCGATGGGCGGGCTGCCCATCCCCGACTGCAAGCCACGACTGGCGGCTTCCCTAGGCGACCCAGCGGAGGACCCGAGGGTCTTCTCCAGCTTGCCGGTCTCTGCCCCGCAGCCCCCGGCCAAGAGCATCAGAACTGTCAGCACGGCGGTAAGCCCGACGATCTCGAGGACTCGAATGTCACTTCGCGTGACGAGCATGACAATCACCTCCTGAGGCACCTGCTTGGGCGCCCCGGACTTTCGGTCGCGTCATTCCCAGCCGGGCGGCTGGAAAGACCCGGTGATCCATCGACCGATCCTGGCGACCGCCGGCCGGCAGCTGGCGGCGGTCGCCCCGGACTAGTACTCGAAGTTGCTATCCTCTTCCACGAGGCCCGGCATGAGCGTCTCGACCCTTCGCTCCATGATCACGGGGTTCGTGGTCACGGTCTCGGTCTCGATCACCGGTGCCGCGCCGAGACCGGTCTCGATGCGCCGCTCGACGAATGGTGCCGCTCCATAGCTCGTCTCGATGCGTCGCTCGACCACCGGCGCCGGCCCGTAGCTCCTCACGACCTTCCTTTCCACGATCGGCGCGGCGCCGAGGCTCGTTTCGACCCGCTGTTCGACTACTCGCGAAGGGACGAACGAGAACTTGCGCTCGACGGCCGACGGCGTTATGAGCTCGGTCCGCTGCTGGACCACATCCGGCGTCGAGACCTCAGTGATTCGCCGGATCACGGGAGACTTCGTGACCACCTCGGTCTTCTTTTCGACGACCTGAGGCATCGCCCTGATCGTCTCGACGCGCTTCTCCAGGGTAGCCGGCAGCAGGTCGTCCGCCTCCTTCGACAGCGGAGGCGCCCCGTGGGCCGTCTCGATAGTCGTGGTCGTTCCCCCAGGCGAACGGACCGTTTCCGTCTTCTTGACAACGGGCGGCGCGCCCATCGCTCTTTCGATGGTGCGAACCGTCGCCGGCGGCGGCGCGGAGCTGGGGACGACGACCGCAGGTGTCTTCATGGTGATGCGGGTCGTCGCCGTGTCGTAGAACTCGGGCGGTGTCGCGGCCGTGATGGGTCCGCCCTTCGGCAGCTTCATGAAGTCGTTCCAGGCGATCTCCTTGATGATGTCGTTCGGGAAGTAAGTCGGGATCAGGCCCGTATCGGGCACGATGTGACTGACGCCGAACTTGTCGACCCAGTAGATCTTCGAGAAGTCCGAAGAGCGAATCAGGCCGCGCGGTATCGCGAACACAGCGCCGGCGGCCACCAGCAGCGCAAGCCCGAGCGAGGTAGCCAGCCTTGGAATTCTGATTCTAGTGGTCACGGTTTACCTCCAGTCCACGGGTCCCCCGGTCTCGAATCAGTTCAAGGGAGTTCGTATCCGAGTCGTGATTCAAGTTACGGATGAATCTCGATCCCGACGGGCTCTCGGGCGGGACCCTCCAACATGTTCGACTCCGCGGTCTCCTTTCCCAGCCCTCCCCTCGGTGGTCGCTTACGACGTCCCTCTACACCGGCCGTTCGCGCAGAACGGCGGCCGCCGGGCCTCGGATTGTCAGCCGCGCGCTCGCAGCCGACAGCTCCACATGGTCCGGACTGCCGCCGAAGCGGTCCTCTTCGCTGGAAAGCATGAGCGCCCATTCGAATCCCCGACGCGGGCGTGTGATGCGCAGCGCTCGCAGATCTTGCCGCAGCGTCCCCCCCAGATTCACGACAGCGAGGACAGCCGGCCCACCGCCGCCGCGCCGGAACGCAAGTCCTCGCCGACCAAGCTTTGAAGCAGCGAACGCCGCACTGGCCGACCCGGCGGGCCCGCGCGTTTGCCTACGGAGTTGCAGCAGCTCCCGATAGAGCGCCAGCACGCCCGAATGAGGCGCTCTGTCAGCTTCCTGCCAGTCGAGCTTGGAGGTAAGGAACGTTTCGGCGGACTGAGGATCGGGAATCTGCTCGCGCGCTCTTGCCGAGCGGAAGCCACGGAAGCGGCCGAACTCCCTGCGTCTGCCCTGGGTGACCAGGTGTCCCAGGGCCGGCTCGTGATCAGTGAAGTACAGGAACGGCGAGGAGCAAGCCCACTCTTGACCCATGAACAACAGCGGGACAGCGGGGTCCAGCAGCAAGAGAGTCGAAAGAGCTCGCCAGACTTCTAGCCCCGAAAGGTGGTGCAGCCGTTCTCCCATCGCACGGTTTCCGGCCTGATCGTGGTTTTGCAGGCAGTGGACGAAAGAGCTCGCGGCAAGGCCGCTGGAGCGGGTCCCTCGCGACCGTCCCGAGTAGTCCGACCTCTGTCCCTCGAAGAACCATCCCCTGCGGAGCGTGCGAGCAATCTCCTCGGGAAGACCGCGATAGTCGGTGTAGTACCCGTCCCGTTCCCCGGTGGCGGCCACATGCAAGTGGTGGTGCAGATCGTCGGCCCAGACCGCGTCCAGTCCGAAGCCGCCCTCGCTCGGCGGCCGGACCAGGCACGCCTCGTTGCTGCCGTCTTCCGCGATCAGCAGCAGCCTGCGCGAGTCTCCAACGGAGGCGCGCAGCCGCCGCGTCAGCTCTTCAAGGATGTGGGGCTTTCCGGGTACGAGCATGGCGTGAGTCGCATCGAATCTCAGGCCGTCGACCCGATAGTCGTGGACCCACATGAGGGCGTTGCCGAGGAAGAAGTCGCGCACCGGCCGGTTACCGAAATCGACGGCTTGTCCCCAGGGCGTCTGGGCCGCCGTGAAGTAGCCGCTGGAGTAGAGCCCGAGGTAGTTTCCGTCCGGTCCCAGGTGGTTGTAGACGACGTCCAGCAGCACGGCCAGCCCCAGCCAATGGGCTTCGTCCACGAACCGCTGAAGGCCCCGCACGCCGCCGTAGATGTTCGACGGGGCGTAGAGCGAGACACCGTCGTAGCCCCAGTTTCGCGCCCCGGGGAACCCGGCGACCGGCATCAGCTCCACGGCCGTGACGCCGAGCCCGGCGTAGTAAGGCAGCCGGCCCGCCAGCGCGTCGAACGTCCCTTCCGGCGTCGCCGTGCCCACGTGCAGCTCGACCACGACCAGCCGGTCCGTCTCCGGCACATTCCAAGAACTCTGCCTCCATGGGAAGGCGGCGAGGTCACAGGTCTCGGAAGGTCCATGGACTCCTTTGGGTTGGGAACGGGACGCCGGATCGGGAAAGGGACCTCTTCCGTCGAGGCGATAGCGGTAGAGCGTGCCGGGCGTCACCCCCTCTACCCGAATAGCGTACTCGTCCCGGCTATGGCGAACGAGCCGGAGGGCTTTTCCCGTCTCCTCCAAAATCAATTCGCAGACCCGCACATCCGGAGCCCAGACCCGGAACTCGAAGCCTCCGTCGATTGGCCACGCCCCGAGCCGGCGGCGCGCCCACCCCTCGCCGTTCACTGCCTTTCGGCACAGGTCCGATGTGCGTCTCGAGTTCCCCACTGTCGTACTTTCACGATATGAGCGTTGGGCAGACGCCGCAACCGGCCGCGGCCGGAGCTGCTTCCTCGCAGGTTCCGGAACCGTCGGTCGAGGAGGAGATCGATCGCTTGGTGGCCAGGGCGTGGCAGCGCATCGCAGCCGCCGCGCGACCCGTGGCCTGCACCTATCGGCTCCAGCTGCAACCTGGCATCCTCGAGTTTCGAGACGCGTCGGCCCTGGTCGGCTATCTCGACGCCCTCGGAATCAGCCACCTCTATGCTTCGCCCATCCTGAAGTGCAGGCGAGGCAGCACCCACGGCTACGACATCGTCGACCACGGGGCCATCAACCATGCGCTGGGGGACGATGCCGATCTGGCGGCACTCGACGAAGCCTTGCGCCGGCAGGGGATGCGCTTGCTGCTCGACTGGGTGCCCAACCACATGGCCATCGGAAGCGAGAACCCTCAGTGGATGGACGTGCTCGAAAATGGTCCCGCGGCCCGCTCGGCCCGCTACTTCGACATCGACTGGCGCCCCGTCAAGCCGGAGCTGGCATCCAAGGTGCTTCTTCCCATTCTCGGCGACCAGTACGGCGTCATTCTGGAGCGTGGAGAGCTGAGGCTCGGCTACGAGAACGGGAGCTTCTTCATCGCGTACTGGGAGCACCGGTTCCCGGTGGCGCCGCGTTCCTACGCCACCGTACTTGCTCTCGACCTGGACAGGCTTCACCGGAAACTCGGCGACGAGCATCCGGACCTATTGGAGCTGCTCAGCGTGTTGTCTTCGATCCGGAACTTGCCCGGAGAAGCTGAATCCGATCCGGCGAGGCTCGAAGAGCAGCGTCGCGAGAAGGAAGTCGTCAAGCGCCGTCTCGCCGCGCTCTGCAACGCGAACTCCGAGGTGAGGGCACACGTCGAACAGGCCGTCGAACGCCTGAACCAGCCGTCGCAAGTACCGGCTACGCCCAGAGAGCTGCACCAGCTTCTCGAACAGCAGTTCTACCGGCTCGCGTACTGGCGGGTCGCCGCCGAGGAGATCAACTACCGTCGCTTCTTCGACGTCAACGAACTGGTGGCCATCCGCATGGAGGACGCCGAGGTCTTCGAGCATGCCCACGCGCTGCTCTGGGGGTGGGTCGAGACTGATTTCGTCCGTTGCCTCAGAATCGACCATCCCGACGGGCTTTACGATCCCGGCGAGTACTTTCATCGGCTGCAGACGCGCACCTTGATCTCCCAGTGCCGGTGCGCCCATGCCGAACAACCGTCGGCGATCCCGTGGACAGATCTGGAGCAGCCCCTGGGTCTGCGTTGTTCGAGAGAGCTCGCCGGGATTCCTCGCTCGGCAGCTCTGCCTCTCTTCATCGTCGTGGAAAAGGTGCTCGGGCGCAGGGAGCGACTGCCGGACGGCTGGTGCGTGAGCGGCACGACCGGCTACGACTTCCTCAACGCGGTCAACGGGATCTTCGTCGACCGTGAGGGCGCCAAGGGACTAGACGCCGCGTACACGAGGTTCCTGGGGCGCAGGTCCGACTACCAGTCGATTGTCCGCGACTCCAAGAAGCTCATCCTCGACTCGGCCCTGGCTTCCGAACTGCAAGTCCTGGCTCACCGCCTCGACTGCCTGTCGGAGGCCGCCCCCCGCACTCGAGATTTCACCCTGGGAACGCTGCAGGCCGCCCTTGCCGAGGTGATTGCCGCATTCCCGGTCTACAGGACCTACCTTCCGTCGGGCGGCGGCGAGGTCGATGTCCGCGACAGGCAGTACGTCCAGACAGCAGTCAGCCAGGCGCGTAGACACTCACGAGCCATCTCCCCATCGGTGTTCGAGTTCATCCAGTCGGTGCTACTCCAGAGCTCGCCGGAGCCGGACGACTCCCGGCGCGCCGCCGTACAGCCTCTGTTCTCGGGAAAGCTTCAGCAGCTCACGGGCCCCGCGATGGCCAAGGGTATGGAGGATACGACCTTCTACTCGTACAATCGCCTGATCTCTCTGAACGAGGTCGGCGGAGAACCCGATCGCATCGGCGTTACCGCCTCCGAGTTTCACGCGCAAAACCGGGAACGCCTCTCCCGGGCGCCCGGCTCCCTGCTCTCCACGACGACGCACGACACCAAGCGCTCCGAGGACGTGCGCCTGCGCATCGACGTGCTGTCAGAGCTGCCCGAGCAATGGCTGCAGCTGGCCCTGCAATGGGCACGCCTCAACCGCCGGCTCAAGCGCCCCGTCGCCGGCAGCCCGGCCCCCGATCGCAACGACGAGTACTTCCTTTACCAGACGCTCCTGGGGACCTTTCCTGACTCCATTCCGGGACCGCAAGACCTGGACACGTTCCGAGCTCGCATCGAGGCGTATCTCACGAAAGCCGTTCGAGAGTCGAAGACTCACTCCAGCTGGATCGACCCGCGCCCGGAGTACGAAACGGCCCTGCTCGAATTCACCCGTGCCCTGCTGGCCAGACCGTTCGACCATCCGTTCTGGCGAACCTTCCTGGAGCTTCAAAGGCGATTGGCTTGGGCCGGACGCCAGTCCTCGCTCTCCCAGCTGGTCCTGAAAGCCGCTTCGCCAGGGACTCCCGACATCTACCAGGGCAGCGAGCTCTGGGACTTGCGGCTGGTCGATCCCGACAATCGCTCCCCGGTCGACTTCGCTCTCAGGGCCGCGCTGCTCGAGGAGATGACCCGGCGAGGTTACGAGGTCGGAATGGAGCAGCTGGCCCGCGAGCTGGCGAACAGCCCCGATGACGGCAGGATCAAGCTGTTCGTCACCTGGCGCAGCCTGACGCTGCGGCGCAATCTGGCCGCTGCCTTCGCCGCCGCGGACTATCAGCCGCTGGAGGCCCAGGGAGAGCTGGCGGACCACGTCGTCGCCTTCTCGCGGAGCTCCTCGGCGGGGACCGTCGTGGCCGTGACGGCTCGCCTCTTCGTTCGGCTGGGCGTGAGGACTGGTCAACCCTGCGAAGGCCTCGCGACGGGCCGCAGCTGGTGGCGGGCGACCCGCTTGCCCTTGCCCGCGACGCTGGCCGCCTCTCGATTTCGTGATCGGTTCACCGAGCGGATCGTCGAGGTGCGTCCCACCGGCGACCGGCCCGAGCTGGCTCTCTCGGACGTCTTCGCCACTCTGCCGGCCGCGTTGCTGGAGCAGCTCCCCGGATGAGCCCGGCGCAGCACGGAGCGCGCCGAGTCTCACCCTGAACGCTGTCGCTATGGGCGTCCCTTCGCCGGTTCAGTTGCTCAGTGTCCGGATGTGGCCCGCCACCTGGCCGAGGACGGCATCGGGCGTCAGATTCAGCTGACCCTCCGTGATCTCTAGGTCCGACTTCCCGGCCGAGTAGTCGGCGATCATCTTGGCAAAGAGTGACAGAGGGTCGGGTCGGCGGAACAGCCAGTCGACCATCAGGAAGGCCTGGACGTAGGCCTTCGCTCGCGCTTGGCTGCTGCCGACCGCCGAGACCGGCAGCTGTTCGGCGAGCGCCGAGAAATCGAGCAGACCATCCCGGAAGAGCCACGGAACCTCGACATCGGCGTACTCGTACCCGCCGGCCATACGCTCCGCCAGGCCCTCCATCAGCCAGAGCGACCGCGTCGTGAAAGCCGGCTTTCCAAGTTTCTGATACGCTACCAGATGCGTGAACTCGTGCAGCACGAGATGGCGTCCGATGCGGCGCTGAGCCGGGTTGCCGAGGTTGGAGAAGTACTTCCGGGAGACCACGATCTCATCGTTGAGATGATTGTAGTACGCGGGCAGCTGGCCCGACGTCTGGTCGAAAATCCAGACGTCGACGCGCGTGGGGAAACCTCCGAGCTGCGGGCAGACGATGGTGTAGGCCTCCTGAAAGAGCGCGGCGATTCCATCGAGGACCTGCCGCCCAAGCTCAGGCGAGTGGACGAAATGGAAAGCGCCGATCTGGGTTTGGACTCCGCGGCGGACCAGCTCGATTCGCTCCACCAGACAGCTTCGCATGGAGAGTGCCGATGCGTCGCCGGGGACCCGCTCCAGCACCCGGTCCAGCGCCGTGAGCCCCTGCTCGAGCTGTCCGTTCTGGATGTAGACGTGCGCCAGGTCTCGCAGGACGCCGGCCGCAAAGGCGTTGAGGCCGCTCGACCGTTCCAGGTAGGTCTGAGCCTGTAGAAAGTCGCGCTGGTTGAAGAGGACGACCCCCATCATGTAGAGACCGTCGGCGTCCGCCGGATTGTCCAGCAGCAGGCGCTCGAGCACTCGGCGCGCACCCGCGAGATCGCCGCGGTTGCACCGAAGGTCCGCCGTGCACAGGGCCGCTTCCTTCGAGCCGGGATCGGCCGCGACCGCCCTGTCGGCATACTGTTGGCTCAAGTCGTAGCGGCCCCGCTGCAGGTGATAGAGGGCCGCCGTGGCCAGGGTCAATGCCGAAGGGGGAGCGTCCGCCAGTGCCCCGCGCAAGTGCGTCGCCGCCTCGTCCAGGTCTCTCAGGGCCAGCAGCGATCGAGCCAGTCGGGCGCGAGCCTCGGCAGAGCCGGGAGCCGCCGCCACGGCCGACCTGTAGTGCGTCTGGGCCGTCTGGAGGTCGCCCATCGCCTCGAACACTTGCCCCGCGATCAGGAGAGCCTCTGAGTCGTCCGAGTGCGCTTCTAGATGGGGCGCAAGCGTCGCCATTGCCTCACGCAAGCGGTACTTCGCCAGCAGCCTTCGCGCCTGGCTCAACGCGGCATCGGCGCTCGAAACCCCTTGGGCCGTAAGGAGAAGGACGAGGAACGCGAGGAGAAAATCCGGTCGGAGAAAGAGCGATGGCCGGCTATTTCGGATACGCACTGCGCGGGCAAAAATACGGCCTCGACATGCCGGATGGCAAAGAGACCTCCAAGCAAATCGGGGAACCCGTGCTGTCTTCTGACCCAGGAGGCTGGAGTCGAACGGCTCCTCGGCAAAGGGGCGTGGTTCAACGACGGGCGTCTCTCCGGGAGGTCCGGTGCAATCCGGTGAGAACGAAACGGGGCGAGCATCAGCTCCGGCGAACCCGACGCTCTGGCTGTCTTGCCAGCCAGGGCGGGGCGCTCACCCACGCGCGGAGCAGGCGCTCCGTCGACGCGGGAACGACGCTAGGGGCTTTGACTCGCCCGGAGCCTCATGCTAGCCTTCTGCGGCTCTGCTCCAGGCTCCCGGGCACGTTGTCAGATGAAGAAGATCGAGGTCGAGTCCGCCGGCGCGTCCACCGAACGGCCCAGCTTCCTGGCCGGCTACAGGACGCTGCTCAGGCGCGTGCGCGCAGACTACAGCGACCCATCCGGCCACCTGGAGCTGGCGCGCTTTCTGATCGAGCACGACCGCATCGGCCGGGCCTTCTCTTCCCTGCGCGTGGCTCGGGCGCTCCAGCCTCGACGCGTCGAGACGCTGGACCTCATCGGCTGGGTCCACCAGAAGGAGGGCAATCTCTCCGAAGCCAAGCACACCTATCGCCAGATCCTGGCCGTCGAGCCCGACCACGTGCAGGCCCACTTCCAGCTCGGCTGCATCCTCGAGCAGGAAGGCGCAGACGACGAGGCGAGCAAGTGCTTCCGGAAGGTCGCGTCGCTCGACCCGCAGCACGTCGAGGCCCACTGGAAACTGGCCCGGCTCAGCCGCAAGCAGGCCGACCACCCCAAAGCCCTCAAGTACCTCCAGGCGCTCAAGGACCTCGATGCGGGCAACTTCCTCGTCCCGCACGAGATGGGGCTCTGCTATCACGCCCTGGGCGTTCCCGACAAGGCGATCCTCTTCCTCCAGGCAGCGCTGCGCAGCCAGCCCGATCATCTCCCCTCGCAGCTCGTGCTGGCGAACATCTACCTCGACGGCAAGGCGCACCCCCAGGCCCAGGAGCTGCTCGACTCTGTGCTGGCAAAGCACCCCAGGGTCCCGGAGGCCTACCTCCTGCTCTCACGCCTGCATCAGGCCACCGCCAAGACGCCGCAGGCCCTCGCCGACCTGCTGCAGTTCCAGAAGATCTTCCCGCTCGATCCCCGAGGTTGCTTCGAGATGGGACGGCTCTACTGCCTGCAGGGAGACTTCGAGCTGGCCGAGCGGGAGCTTTCCCGAGCGCTCGAGATGGCGCCCGAGAACCTCGAGATCCATTCCGAGCTGGCGCGCGTCTACGAGCAGCTCGGCGCCAAGGACAAGGCCATCCGCCTGGCGCTCTTGCGGTGTGAGCGCTTCGCTGCGGAGCCAGCGAGCTTCGCCCGGCTGGCAGACGTCTACGAGCGCTTCGAGATGATCCCGGAGGCCGTCGAGGCCGCCACCCGCGCCATCGCGCTGGCCCCCAGGGAAGCCGACCTGTTCTGCAAGCGCGCTCGCCTCCAGATCCAGGCCGGCAACTACAATGAAGCCGTGCTCGACTTCCAGACCGCGCGCGAGCTCGACCCGGCCTGCCCCGACGCCCGGCTGGACGCCGAGCTGATCCGGGGTCACAAGGCCGTCCGCAAGGCCTTCGACCTCTTCAGCCGCGGCCGCGAGGCCGCCGATCGAGGCGACTTCCAGCAGGCGCTCACTCTGTATCGCCAGGTCCTCTCGCTGGTGCCGGACAACGTCGGCTGGCTGCGCGACATGCTCGACGTCTTCGTCTCCCTGGGCCAGTTCCGCGACGCCGCGCGCGTCCTGGACGGCATCGAGCGGCTCACCCCCGACGACCCCGCGCTCAAGCGCCGGGCAGCCCTCTTCCACTACCAGATGGGCGCCTACGAGATAGCCTTCCGCCTCTTCGAGCAGACCGTCGGTCTCGACGGCTCCGACGTCACCTCGCGCATCCACGTCATCCGCGCCCTGGGCCACCGCTTCCTGGACCAAGGCGTCCCCCCGGATCGCTATCCGGCCCTGCTGGCGGCCTATCAGGACAATCTGGGCCGAGCCAAGGACCCCGACCTGGCGCGCCTGGAGCTGGCCTACTTCTACCTCTCCGTAGGCCGACACGTTGCCCGGGGACCGGACTGGCGCTCGCAGGCACGAGAGAACCTGGAGCTCGTCGGCGATCGCTCCACCCACCAGGTCACCGTCTGGAAGCTCCGCGGACTCCATGAGCTCGAGCTGCTCGGTGGCGACGACGCGGCCCGCCTGCCCCTGGTCCGCCGCCTCGCAGAAACCGCCCCGGCGGAGCCACTCCACGTCATTTCCTACCTGGAGGCTCTGCTGGAGCAATCGACTCTTCCGGCCGAAGAGTACGAGCGGGCCGCGCGCCTGGCGGAGCCGCACTCGGCCAGCGGTTATGTTCGCGCCCTGAGGCTGCGCCTCTGGTGGAGAGACGCCGCCCGCAGCGAAGGCCGCCGGCAGGCCGCGCGCAAGGAGACCCGGCGCCTGCAGCGTTGCGTCTCCGAAGAGCCCGAGGGCTTTCTGGGCTTCCTCGACCTGGGGCTCGCCCTGCGATACCTGACGATCGAATCCGAGTGGCTCCAGGGCGCAAGAAAGAGCGACATCGCCTTCGGAAAAGCCGCCTCGCTCGATCCGGCCTCGCCCTGGCCCTGGTGGGGCCTGCTCAAGAACGCCGGCGGAGCGCCGGGCGCCGAGGCCCAGCCCGACCGCGCCCGGATGTCGGCCATAGCCTTCAAGGCGCTGAGGCGCCACTCGATGGAGCCTCTCCTGCACCTGGAAGCAGGTCTGGCCTTCATCACCGGACCCGACCCCCAGGAGACCGAAACAGGCCTGCGCGAGCTGACCTGCGCCTCGGTTCTCAACACCGAGCTGGCGCCCGCTCAGCTGGCACTGGCCCGCCATTACAGGCGACTGGGACAGACCCCCGCCGCCCACCACCACTACCTGAGGGCCCTCGAGTGCCTGGCCGGCGCACACCACGCCGCCCTGGCCCGCGACGAGCTCTCGAGGCTCGTGTGATCAAAACCATGCGCGCACCATTCGTCACATTCGAAGGACCCGAGGGCGGAGGCAAGAGCACCCAGGTCGCACGGCTGGCCCGCGCCCTGGGCGCGCAGGGACTCCGCTGCCAGATCACGCGCGAACCGGGCGGCACCAAGCTCGCCGACCAGCTCCGCAAGATCCTCCTCTCCCGCAGCACCAAGGACCTCTCCGCCCAGACGGAGCTCCTGCTGATGCTGGCCGCCCGGGCGGACCACGTCTCCAACCTCATCCGGCCCAGCCTCGAGGATGGCATCACCGTCATCTGCGACCGCTTCGTCGACTCCAGCGTCGCCTACCAGGGTGCGGGCCGCGGCCTCGATCCGGCGCTCATCCGGCAGCTCAACGACTTCGCCACCGGAGGCCTCGTGCCCGACCTGACCCTGCTGCTCGACGTGCCGGTGGAGCTGGGCCTGGAGCGCGCAGCCCGTACCAGCCGCCCCGACCGCTTCGAGGGTCAAGCGCTCGACTTCCACAACCGCCTGCGACAGGCCTTCCGCGAGCTGGCGAAGGCCGAGCCCGGCCGGGTCCGGGTGCTCGACGCATCGCAGGCCGAGGAGGTCGTCGCTACCCAGGTGCTCCAGACCGTCCAATCGTTCCTGGCGACCCGAAAGGCCTGATGGACCACCAATCGTTCTACATCCTCACCGGCATGTCCGGCGCCGGGAAGAGCCTCGCAAGCCGCGTGCTCGAAGACCAGGGCTTCTACTGCGTGGACAACTTGCCCGTGAAGCTCGTCCGGCAGTTCGTCGAGCTGGCCATCAACAGCCAGAAGAACCTGAGCCAGGTCGCCATGGTCTGCGATATCCGCAGCGGCGAGGAGTTCCAGCCCCTCTTCTCCGAGCTCGACGAGCTCGAGCAAAAGGGGATCAAGCACCACATCGTCTTCCTGGAGGCCGCCACCGATTCACTCATCCGCAGGTTCTCGGAGACCCGCCGCAAGCACCCTGTGAAGGGCCCCTCTCTGCGCGACAGCATCGAGACCGAGCGCAAACTCCTGGCCGACCTCCGCGGCCATGCCGACCTCATTCTCGACACCTCGGGCCTCACAGGAACCGAGCTGAAGAACGAGATCCTCCGCATCATCGACCGCAAGCTCACTGCACAGGGCCTTAACATCGTCCTAGAGAGCTTTGGCTTCAAGTACGGCATCCCGATAGAAGCCGACCTGCTCTTCGACGTTCGCTTCCTGCCCAACCCCCACTACGTCAGCCACCTCTCCCCTCTGACCGGCACCACCGCCGAGGTCCAGGAGTACGTCTTCTCGAGCCCCGCCTCCCACGAGTTCCTGTCCCGGCTCCAGGAGTTCCTCGACTTCCTGCTGCCTCAGTTCGCCCTGGAGGGCAAGTCCCACCTCACCATCGCCATCGGCTGCACCGGCGGCAAGCATCGCTCCGTCACGATGGTCGAGAAGCTGGACGAGTACCTCGCCGCCCGCCAGTACAACGTCCTCAAGATGCACCGCGACAGCATGCGCGGCTGAGCCTGTCGCCCGCCCCCTTGCTCCAGCCGGCTTCGACAAGCTCAGCCTGAGCGGATCCCACCCCCTCCGCTCACCCTGAGCAGACCGCGCAGCGGTCATGTCGAAGGGTCATCCTGAGCCTGTCGAAGGCCCCGCTCATCCTGAGCCTGTCGAAGGA
>JACPRK010000032.1 GCA_016190005.1 Candidatus Wallbacteria bacterium
GATGAAGTCGATGAACTGCATCTCGACCACCGGCCGCATGCCCATCAGAGCCGCTCCGGTGGCCGCGCCCACGATGGCCGATTCGCTAATGGGAGTGTCGACGATCCGCGCCGGACCGAACTCCTGAAGGAAACCCTTCGTGACCTTGAAGGCGCCGCCGTAGGTCCCGATGTCCTCGCCGATGAGGAAGACGTTCGGGTCGGACTGCAGCTCCTCGCGCAGAGCCTCCGTGATGCCCTGGATGTAGGTCGGTTCCTCTGCCGGCGGCTCCTGGGCGGCGCCGGGCACTGGATCAGTGGCTCGCACCTGGGCCTCCCTCCGCATACACGCCGGCTAGGGCCGAGGAGCCCTCGGGGAACGGATCGGCCAGCGCAGCCTCGCAGGCCGAATCGATCTCACGGGCGACGCGGGCCTCGAGCTCGCGCTCCTCGGGCTGTGTCATCAGTTTCCGCGTGGCCAGCCACTGGCGATACCGGGCGATCGGATCGCGTTTCTCCCATTCGGCGACAAGCGCCTTCGGGACGTAGCCGGCGTCGTCGTGCTCGGCGTGCCCTTTCATGCGCATCGTGACCGCCTCGATCAGCGTTGGTCCGCCACCCTGCCGGGCGCGCTCGACGGCCTGCCGCACGGCGAAGTAGACCGCCAGCACGTCGTTGCCGTCGACGGTCACGCCCGGGATGCCGTAGCCGGCGGCCTTGTCGGCAAACCGCGCGGCCGCGCACTGGCTGGCCGTCGGGGTCGAATAGGCGTACTGGTTGTTCTCGAGCACCAGCACGAATGGCAGGCGCATCACGCCCGCCATGTTCAGCCCCTCGTGGAAGTCGCCCACGCTGCTGCCGCCGTCGCCGATCCAGGTCATCGCCACGCGCTTCTCGCCGCGCAGCTTGAAGGTGAGCGCGACTCCCGCCAGCACCGGGATCAGGGCGCTCAGGTGGCTGATGGGCGCCACGATGCCGAGCGAGAGATCCCCCAGGTGGGTGTTCCCGTCGCGCCCGCCGGTGGGGCTGCTGGCGCGTCCCAGGTAATTGGCGAAGAAGCGGCGCAGGTCGAGGCCTCGCGTCAAGATGACGCCGCTGTTGCGGATCATCGGGCCCACCACGTCGTGCGGCTCGGTGGCGAAGGCGCTGCCGACGGAGCACGCCTCCTGGCCGCGGCTGCCGAAGGCGCCGCCCGAGATCTTGCCCTGGCGGTAGAGGGTCGAGATGCGGTCGTCGAACGCCCGGTTGAGCAGCATCAGGTAGAGCAGACGGTGGAGCTCGCTGCGGGACAGGCCGAAGTGCGGGCTGTCCGGGGGAGATGTGGGAGGCGAGCCTGTCGAGGGCTGAGGTCGGCCGGACCGCGCGGCAGCTGCTGCCGGGCGGTGGCGCGGCCTGGGCGCGGGCGGTGCGGCCGCCTTCGAGCGTCTCGCGGCCGGCATGTCAGCGCGCCTCCACTGGCAGGCTGGCAGGAGCGAGGGCGGCCTGCAGCCCGGGCACGACGCTTGTCAGCTCCGGCGCACGGGCGGCGCTGACGGGCGTGGCGCCGAAGACGGCGGCGAACGCGTCGACCGTCGGTTGACGCACTGCGCCAAGGTCGACGGGTCGCGCCAGCAGCCGAGCCAGGCTCGTCACGCCCTTTCCTCGGATGCCGCATGGGACGATGAGCTCGAAGCCGTCGGGCCGGGGGTCCACGTTCAAGGCGAACCCGTGCATCGTGACCCAGTTCTTGACCTTCACGCCGACGGCGCCGACCTTCTCGCTGCCGCACCAGACGCCCGACATCCCGGGCACCCGGGCACCTGCGATGCCGAAGCCGGCCAGGACGTGCAGCATCACTTCCTCCAGAGCCCGGACATACCTGTGGACGTCCGGCAGCCGCTCCGAGAGGTCGAGGATCGGGTAGCCGACCAGCTGTCCCGGGCCGTGGTAGGTCACGTCCCCGCCGCGGTCGATCTCGACCAGCTCGATGCCGCGCGCCGCGTAGGCTTCGGCCGCGAGCAGCAGGTTTTCCCGGCGCCCGGAGCGGCCCAGCGTGATGGTGGGCGGGTGCTCCGCCAGGAGCAGGGTGTCGGGAAGCCGCCCCGCGCCTCGCAGCTCGAAGAGGCGTTGCTGCAGGGCCCACGCTTCCTGGAAGGCGATTCGCCCCAGGTCCAGCACCAGGAGCGGGCTGCTCACAGGTGCACGGCCTCTCCGTAAGCGTTGCCCGCGGCCTCCATGATCGCTTCCGAGAGCGTCGGGTGGGCGTGGATCGTGTGGAGGATCTCCTTGTAGGTCCCCTCGAGCGTCTTGGCGATCCCGAGCTCGTGAATCTGCTCGGTGGCGGCGTGGCCGATGATGTGAGCGCCGAGCAGCTCGCCGTACTTGGCGTCGAAGACGAGCTTCACCATGCCCTCGGTCTCGCCGGCCGCGATGGCCTTGCCGAGCACACGGAAGGGGAAGCGGCCAATCTTCAGCTTGTAGCCCTGCTCCTTGGCGGCGCGCTCGCTCAGGCCGATGCTGGCGACCTGCGGCTGGCAATACGTGCAGCTCGGGAAGTTGGTCGTGTCGATGCGCGGCGGGCGGTTCGGCTCCAGCATCCCTTCGACCGCGCAGATGGCCTCGTGGCTGGCGACGTGGGCCAAGAGCGGCGGCCCGCTCACGTCGCCGATGGCGAAGATGTCCGGGTTGGAAGTGCGGTAGTGGTCGCCTGTCTTGACGAAGCCGCGCTCCACGGTGACGCCCAGCTTCTCGAGGCCCAGCCCCTCCACGTTGCCCGTGACGCCGACCGCCACCAGGCACTTGTCAGCGCTCACGGCTTCGGCGCCCTTGCCGCGATCGAAGGTGACTTCCACCTGGCCCCTCTTCACAGTGCTGCCCTGCACGCGGGCCCCGGTGACGATGTCGATGCCGCTCCTGACGAGTGACTTCGTGAGCGTCTCGGCGATCTCGTCGTCCTCCAGGGGAAGGATATGGGGCATCATCTCGAGCACGGTGACCTTGCAGCCGAACGAGCTCCAGAAGTAGGCGAACTCGATGCCGATGGCGCCGCCGCCCACGATGACGGCGCGGCCGGGCAACTCGGTGAGCGAAAGGGCGCCAGTGCTGTCGAGGAGGTGCTTGCCGTCGACGGCGAGGCCTGGAATGTTCCGAGGCCGGGCGCCCGTGGCCAGGACGAAGCGCTTACCGCGCACGCGCTGCGGGGGGCCGCCGGCGCGGGGGCTGACCGAGAGGACGCCGGGTGCCTCGAAGGCACCGGTTCCCTGGAAGACGGTGATGCCATTCTTCTTCATAAGGAACTCGACGCCCTTGACGATGCGTCCGGAGACGTCGCGGCTACGCTTCATGACCTTGGCGAAGTCGAAGCGGACGTTGTCGCAGGAGATGCCGAAGTCGGAGGCGTCCTTGACGAGCCTGTAGACCTCGGCGGCCTTGAGGAGGGACTTGCTGGGGATGCAGCCCCAGTTGAGGCAGATGCCGCCGAGTTGGTCGCGCTCGACGATGGCGGCCTTCATCCCGAGCTGGGAGGCACGAATGGCGGCGACGTAGCCGCCAGGCCCCGCGCCGATGACGACGAGGTCGAACACGGTTTCGCCCATGGCCATGAACACTCCTCGGGAGGCCATCCTCCCTGCGCCCGGCGGTATACCACGAGACCCGACGGGTAGGGAAGCCGGGTGCGGGAAAAACGGGGCCTTCGCCGAAGTCGGGGCCTCCGCGAGAAGGCACCGGAAAGCGAAGAAATCGGGGCAACTCGACTTGCCCCAATTTTGGAAATTGGGGCAAGTCGAGTTGCCCCGATTTCTTCGCTTTCCGATTTTCCGCGGGGAATGACGAAGGCACCGGCGCGGGGCCGGTGCCTCCAGGGATCGCGTGCCGGTGAGGGCTAGGCGATCAGACCAGGTCCTTCAGGGAGACGGCGGCCAGTTCCTTGGCGATCGCCTTGAGGGCCTTGTCCCAGCGCTTGAAGAACTTGGACTCGCCGGCCTTGCTGCCCTTCTTGCTGTCGAGGACGGAATCGGAGGCCTCCATCGGGCCCTCGACGGCCTCGTAGATCTCCAGCAGCGAGATCTGCTGGATGGGCCGGGCGAACATGAAGCCGCGGCGAGCGCCCCGGTAGGAGCGGAGGATCTTGGCGCGGGCGAGCTGCCCGAAGATCTTGGCCAGGTAGTTGGCCGGCAGGCCGCGCGTGTTGGCGATCTCCTTGAGCTGGACGGGGCCGGTTGCCTTCATTCCGGCGAGGGCCATCAGGCCATTCACTGCGTAGATGGTGCCTTTCGATAGACGCATCTAGGTTCCTCCTTGCTGGATGTGATAGGTACGCGGGACTGATTGAGTCCACTTGAGCAGATAGTATAAGCCACCGGGCCAACCGAAGAGTCAAGCATTTCCACGCGACCGCGGAATCCGCACCGGAGCCAATCGCTCCATTGGAGGCGCGGCATCCGGTAACTCCGGGTGCAACCTGGCGCGCTAATCCTAACCGGACGGCTTGCCCCGCAGGGCTACCTTGGCTCCACTCCAGGGAGGGGAGTTTCGCCTTGCCCCCCCCCGCGCCTTGGCCCCCCCCCACGGCTGCTCCCTTGGGACCCACCCCATCATCCATCTTCCACTGAACGCGTGCGCGTGCTATCCTGACGGGTTCCTCGTACTTTTCACGCGGGTCCCCAGCACGGATGGTGGCTCCCCGGCTGGCCGAGACTTTGCAGCGCACGCCGCCCGTATGGCATCAGAACAGACTCCGGCAACGCTCCCCCTCTCCAAACGGCTCTTTCAGTTCGTCTGCTCCATCCGGTTCACGATCTTCCTGCTCGTGGCCTTGGCGATCATCCTCGCCGTAGCTACCGTGATCGAGAGCCGCGAAGGCACGGGCGCCGTCCAGATGAAGGTCTACAGGGCCGTCTGGTTCAACATTTTCCTGGGCGGGTTCACGCTCAACCTCCTCGGCGGCACCTACAAGCGCTTCCGTCCGCTCTGGATCTACTTCGGCTTCGGCGTCACGCACCTCGGCGTCCTCACCATCCTGCTCGGCGCCTTCCTGACCCGCAACTTCGGGATCGAAGGCCAGATGACGATTCCGCAGGACGCCACTCGCGGGCACTTCGTCGGCAACGATGACAAATTGTCCGTGACCGCACCCGACGGCGAGCAGATCTCCTTCTTCGTCCCGATCGATCGCGGCTCCAAGCAAAAGGACCTCTGGGTCTCCGCTCACCTGCCCAAGGCGGGTCTGACCGCCGTCATGGATAAGTACTGGCCCGACCTCGAGTTCGAGCAGTCGATCGAGCCCGGTGGCGAGGGCGAAAACCCGGCCGTGGAGTTCGTTCTGACGGCGATGGGCTCCGACGTGAACGGGTGGCTCGCCGCAGGCGTCCAGGGCAAGGAAGAGGTTGCGATGGGGCCGATGTCGATCCGGCTCGCCGAGGCGTCCGGCCCCATTCCGGCCGAGCTGTCGGCCTCGGCCGCGGGTCCGAATGTCCTCGTCCTCTCTGACCTCGCCGGCAAGGAGAGCGTCGAGATTACGGCCGCGGACGGAAACTCCAAAGAAATCACGATTGGCGGCAAGAAGTTCAAAGTCATGATCCGCCAGACTTTCGGGAACTTCTCGATGGACGGCAAGGACTTCAGCGATCGGCCCGGGCCTGCAGAGAACCCGGCCGTAGCCTTCCTGGTCGAGGGTCCCGACGGAAAGACGCCCGACATTGCTTTCGCCAACTACCCCGATTTCAGCCTGCAACACGGCAAGAAGCAGGCGCTCTTCAAGGCCCGCTATCACTTCAAGGGCGGCGCGCACGAGCCCGACAACCGCCTCTCGCTCTGGTGGCTCGACAAGAAGAAGCTGGCCTACTCCGTCCGCGTGGGCGGCAAGCCTGCCGGCTCGGGCGATGTCGTCCTCGGCAAGCGGCTCGACCTCATGAACGGCCGCATCGGCTTCACAGTGAAGAAGCTGATGAAGGGCACTCGTGTTGTCCAGAAGGCCGTCAACGCAAGTGACGAGGCCCGAAACCCCTCCATCCACGTCAAACTCGTCTCCGACGCCGGCGGCGAGGGCGCGGGAGTCTGGCTCCCCTGGGGCGAGCAGCGCGAGCTTTCCGTCAACGGCAAGAAGCTGACGCTGCTCTACCGAGGCGACCGCTACGACGTGCCGTTCTCCCTGAAGCTCCTCAAGTTCAAGGAGGACAAGTACCCGGGCACGATGCAGTCGGCCACCTACGAGAGCAAGGTGAAGCTCGAGGACAAGGAGCTGGGCAGCAACGAGGAGCTGGTGATCTCGATGAACGAGCCGCTCCTCTATCGCGGCTACACATTCTTCCAGTCGAGCTACATCCCGGGTGAGACTTACACCACCGTGCTCTCGGTCTCCCGCGATCCGGGCAAGTGGCCCACCTACATCGGTTACATCCTCATGACGATCGGAATGCTCCTGATGTTCTACGCGAAGCCGTTCCTGGCTCGTTGGGACCAGGCGCGCTTGAAGAAGGAGAAGGCGCAATGAATTCGAGATCCTGGCTGCTTTCCGTATCGCTTGCCGTCGCCTTGCTTCCCGGCTTCGTCGCCGGAGCGCCGCAGGGCATCGACCTGGGCGCCGTGTCCCGGCTGCCCATGCTCGACAACGGCCGCGTCAAGCCCTTCGACACCTACGCCCGCGAGACAGTCCGCTTCATCACCGGCAGCGAGGTCTTTCAGAAGCGCGACCCGGTCGAGCTGATCCTGGACATCGCGTTCGACTTCAAGAAGTGGACGGACGTCCCGCTGGTTTCCATCGATTTCCTTCCGCTCAAGGAGAAGCTGGGTGTCAAACGCGAGGTCAAGTTCCTTGGCGCCGCCGAGATTGTCAGCAACTCCAAGTATCAGGCCTTGATGGAAGAGATCCGCAAGACCGGCAAGGACCCCGACAAGCTCCCCAGGCTCGAAAAGGAAGTCGTGCTGCTCTACCACCGCGTCTCCGTCCTGGAGAACCAGATGGAGGGCCAGGGGTGGAAGGTCATTCCCAATGAGAAGGACGCCAACGGCGCTTGGCTCACGCTCTCCGACACCTCCGATGAAGCTGTCAAGAAGGCGTTTGCCGCGATGACCACGGCCTACAGCGGCAACGACGCTTCCGGCTTCAACCGGGCCGTCGGCGAGCTCGCTGCGCGCGTCAAGACGTCGGCCAAGCCGGAGCTAGTCGACGCCACCAGAATCGAGCGCGAGGTCTGGTACCACCGGTTCCGCCCGTTCGAGAAGTCCAGCGTCCTCTACTTGCTGGCGTTCCTGGCTTTCCTGGTCTCCAGCACCCTCCCCCCGCGCCGCATGTACAAAGTGGCCGTCTTCCTCGCCCTCGCAGGGTTCGCCATGCACGTTTACGGCATGGCCCTACGAAGCTTGATCAGCGGCCGCGCCCCGGTCAGCAACGTCTACGAGACGATGCTCTTCGTCCCCTTTGGCATCAACCTCTTCGCACTCACCTTCGAGCTCGTCCACCGGGCCCGATACTTCGGCCTGACAGCGACCTTCCTGGGTGCGGCCATCCTGACGCTCTCGGACTTTGTCAGCCTCGACCCGTACGTGTCGCCGCTGGTACCCGTCCTGCGGTCCAACTACTGGCTCATCATCCACGTGCTCACCATCACGCTGGGCTATGCCGCGGCGACGCTCTGTCTGGGGCTGGGTCACCTCTGGCTGGGTGTGTTCGTCTGGAACAAGGGCTCGGCTCCCTCGCTGAAGAGCATCGAGAAGTACCTCTACCAGGCCATCCAGGTGACCGTCTTCTTCATCGGCACGGGCACCATCCTGGGCGGCGTCTGGGCCAAC
>JACPRK010000034.1 GCA_016190005.1 Candidatus Wallbacteria bacterium
CATCCGGGGGACTCGTCCCCCGGAACCCCCTTGGCTCAGCAAGAAAGAGGGTCGACACTCGGCAATCCCCTCGAAAACCTCACGCCAGAGCGGCCTACCACTTTCCTGCGTCGCTCCCCTGGTCCTCTTCTGCCTTGACTTCTGGCAAAGCATGCCGTATCGTGCGCGCCTCGCATTTCGGCAACTCGTGACACTCCAACTGGGAGGTAAATCCGTGCACCTGGGTTCGATCGTCCGTCCTGCCCTTCTGGCCCTGTCCCTCGCCGTCTGCTGCGCCGACCTCGCGTCCGCCGCAGGCGCCGAGTTCCGCTCCCAGTTCGTGCCAGCCCTGGAGCGCGCAGCGTCCGGGCTCGGCATCGCCTCGATCTCGGCCGAACAGCGAGAAAACGCGATCGCGCTGGCCAGCCTGGCCCAGCCGACCGCCTCGATCGACCAGCTCGCCGAAGAGCAGGCCCTCGCGCTTCTGGGCGCCGGCATCGCCTCGTCGGTCGCCGCCCCCGATGCCACTGCCGCCACCGTCGCCCGGGCGACGCCCGCCGCCGGCTGCTCCGACGGCAAGTGCAGCGACGGCAAGTGCGAAACTCACCTGGCCGCAGCCGCCGCAGGCTGCTCCGACGGCAAGTGCAGCGATGCCAAGTGCACCTGCAGCGACGGCAAGTGCGAATCTCACCTGGCCGCCGCCGGCTGCTCCGACGGCAAGTGCAGCGACGCCAAGTGCACCTGCAGCGACGGCAAGTGCGCGGTCCATCGAGCCTGACACTTCCGCTCCTCGTACTCGTAAGCCCGAGGACCCCTCTTCCGACCGGTGACCTGAGCGCCGGCGCGTAGAAAGGTCCTCGGGTTTTCTCGTCATGACGCACCAGACCAGGGAGCTCGTTCGCAAGGCGGGGGCGACCGCGCTGGTTGCGGTGCTCCTCCTGGGCGTTCCCATGGCCGGGCCGTGGCCGGACGGCCCCCCGCTGCTTTGGCGCTCGACTTTCCTGGCGCTCTGCTGGGCGTGGCTGGCCGCGGTGACTCTGAGCCTCTCGCGGGCTGGGAGCGATCCATGGAGTCCCCCCGCCGGCGGGAGCCGCGAGCGGCCCACTCCGGCAGTTCCAGCGACCGGCTCCGGGGAGCTCGAGGACGGCGTGGCATCGTCAGGCCGGATGGCAATCGCGGCGTTCGCAGGGCCGCTCTGGCTTCTTTTGCGTCACAGCTGGGTATTGCCCGGCACGCTCGGCCCGGAGGATCTGCCGGCCGCGCTGGCGCTTATCGGCCTCTGGCCGGCCACCGGGCTTCTCGGAGAGCTGGCCCGAGACCTGCTGCTGATCACGCTGCCGTGGACGACCTTTCACCTGCTCGGAGGGCTGCCCATGGCCTCGCTCGAGCTGGGCCTGTTGGGAACTGGCGTGGCGCTCTGCGCGCTGCCGGGGGGCGGACGCGCCCCATCCCGCCGAGCCAAGGCCTGCCTTGTCGGCTGGGTCCTCTTGGCGATGGTCTGCCGGCTGGCACCGGGCGGGACGCCAAACACCGGCCGGATCGCGTTCGACGAGTCGCACGGGAACCGGGGGAGCTCACTCGTCTCGAGCCGAGGAGCAACCGAGGACCCGGAGTCCGCCCAGACGGGGATGGGCAACCTCGCGGCGTTGCTGGAGCACTGGGGATATCGGGTAAGTCGCATCGCTTCATGGCGACCCGGGACCCTGGCTGATTCCGACGTGCTGGTGCTGGGGTTTCCGACCCAGCGCTACTCGGCGGCCGAGCGAGCGGAGATTCGCGCGTTCCTGGAGCGCGGCGGGGGACTGCTGGCGGTGGGCGAACACACGAACATGGCCGGCGTCATGGAGGCGCTGAACCCGGTGCTCGAGGAGGCGGGGCTGGCACTGGGATACGACACCGTCTGGCTGGACGGCGCTCAGCGCGATCGCCTGGCGCACGCGTCCCACCCGCTGGCGCTGGGCGCGATGCACCTCAATGTCGCCAACGGAGCCTCTGTGTCCTACTGGGGGCCGCACGCATGGCCGTTGCTCGCTGCGCGGTGGGGAGTATGGGCCGACGCGGGCGACCCGCGCGGCGGGGCCCGCTCCTTCCTGGGAGACTCGAAGCACGACCCGCGAGCCGAGCCGTCTCGGGACCTGGCCCTGGCCGCAGCGTCCAGCGTGGGCCGCGGCCGCGTCCTGCTCCTGGGCGACACGGGCTACCTGCAGAACGGAGGGCTCTACGACTCGCCCCAGACCGCGCGCGCGATCTTCTACTGGCTGAACAGGCCGGAGATTCTGCCGGTCTCTCTGCCCGTGCTGCGCCTCGCCGTGACCGTGATTGCGGCTGCGGGTGCGATGCTCCTGCTGCTGGCGGGCGCTGCCAGTCGGGTGTCCGTCTGCCAGGCGGCGGCCGGCGCCTTCGCCGGTGTTCAGCTCCTGACGACGCTGGCGCTGCCCGCGGACTTCAGAGCCTCTCCGCCGCGGCTCCCAGGGGCCTTTCTCGTCGACCAGTCTCACGCCGAGTCACTGGCGCTCTACCACCGGCGCCGCAAGGCGGGCGGCGAGTCGCTCGACTCCTTGATGAGCGTGCTCCAGTCCGCCGGCTACTTCCCGCGACTTCACTTCCGAGGACGTCTCGATGCGATCCCGATCTCGGAGGTAGCGGGGGTGTTGCTGCCTGCGCCGAGGGTCGAGCTCTCGGCGAAGGAGGCAGCGTGGTGCCTGGCGGTCGCGGAGGCCGGAGGCACCTGTGTCGCGGTCGCCGACCCGGCCTACCCGCAGGCGCTGGCGCCACTGCTGGCGCCGCTGGGCGTGGCCGTCGGAGCGTTGCCGGCGGCGGCCCGCAAGCCGATCGCCTCCGAGGGGGTCGTTTCGCAGGTTCCCTCGGGGCCTCTCCCCGTCGAGCTGGAGGGAGCCGGTCCTCTGGCGCGGCTGGCCGGCTTCACGATGGCGCGCCCTTTCGAGCTGACCGGAATCCAGGGCGCCGTTCCTGGAGTGGTGGCCCGGCACGCGGGTGCTCCGGTGCTGATCGAGCTCCGCCGCGGCCGCGGTTCCGTCATAGCGCTGGCGGACCCGGAGCTGCTCCAGTCGCGTTCTCTGGACGAGGCGCCGGCCGCGGTCGCGGTCCCTCGCCGCGAAGCGTGGCGGCGTCTGCTGGGCCGGCCCAGGTCGGACGTAGGAGCGAGGGGGGCTCCGTGAGCGCGCTGCGAGCGTTCGGTGCGCTGGCGGCCCTGGGGCTTGCCAACGCGTGTCTGGCGGCGACGCCGGAGCTGGCGGCGCTGGGGCAGGCCCCCTGGGTCGCCGCGGCGATGTTCCTGGCCGCGGCCGTTACCTTCATGCCTCGCGGGTTAGAGCCCTCCGCCTTCCGCGGGGCTGCAGCGCTGGGATTGGCGGTTGCGTTCTCCACGCCGCTCGGCCGGGAGCTCGCTCCGGAGGCACTCTGGGCTGCCGTTCTCATCCTGGCAGGCTGGATCATGACGGCGGCCGAGACTCCGGAAGAGTCCTACGATGCGGCGAGACCCGACCCCAAGGGACTCGCCAGCGCGATTTCGTCCTGCGGCGCCGGGCTTCTCGTGGCGTCACTCGGTTTCCGGCTTGGCGACTCTTGCTCGGCGGCGCTGGCGCCCGCGGCCGGCGCCGTGGCAGCGGCGCTCGCCTCGCTGGCCGGCGAGCCCTGGTGCGCGAGCGCGCCCTGGATCTTTCCGCCGGGCTCGGCCGCACGGCTGGGAGAGGTGCCGCTCGGCCTTGCGGAGGCCTCGAGCGCCTTGGCGGTCTTCGCCTTTCTGGCCCACCGGCTGGATCGGGCGCGACCCCGGATGGCAGTGGGTGCCATGGCCTTTATCCTCTTTCTACCCGTGCGCGCCATCGCCTGGAGCTGGTTCTTTTCGGACGGGCAGCCGGCCGGGCCGGCCACGTTCCACCGGTACGCGGGCCTGTGGCAGGCAGTGTCCGCGCTTCCGCTGGTGGCGCTTCTGGCGCTGTGCCTGCGCGGGGCAACGCCTCGGCCGGCGCGCAAGGGAGCAGATCTTGCGCCTCCCCGGTCACCGCAAGGCCGAAAGAGTCTGGCCACCGGCGCAGCCGTGATCGCGGCGGGCGCTCTGGCGAGCTGGATGCTGGCGCCAGAAGCGACGGTCACGGCGCCGCTGGCCGCGCCCGTGCGGCTTGTCCTCGACGAGACTCACAGCGACTGGGAGCCGGTCGTCCTGCGCTACGACGATCGCACCGGGGAGCCGGTCCGGCAGAACAACTACGTCTCGATGGCGCGGTTCCTCTCCCGCCTGGTCGCCCTCGAGGTCTGGCTCGACCCATCTCCCGAGCCCTCTCGCCCCGTCCGTGAGCTCGACCCTTCCCTCGAAGGGCACGTCGCCGTGAAGCGCGTCCGACTCGGTGACGGCAGCCTGGATGCCCTCACGCGAGGCGCCGAGCGGCCCGTGCTGTTGCTGAAGTGCCCGACGATTCCCTACTCGGAGCGCGAGCTCGAGGCCGTGGTCGCCTTCGTCGAGCGCGGCGGCGGACTGCTGCTCTTCGGCGAGCACAGCGACGCCTTCTTCTTGAACACGCATCTCAATCCAGTTGCCGGCCGCTTCGGAATCCGCTTCAGAGCCGACGAGCACTACGACGCCTTCGGCGGCTGGATCGAAACCGATCGCTCCTGCCACACCCCCGGCAGCCCGATGGCGCCGCTGGGACCCTTCATGTGGGCGACCAACTGCACCATTGAGCTGCAAGCTCCGGCCGTGCCGCTGGTCCTGGGCCGGCGCTCCACGTTCGCGGAGCCGGGTAACTACTTCGTGCCCAGCTTCTTCGGCAATCGCCGGGTCGACGCCGTCGACCGGTTCGGCGACGCCGTCATGATGGCGTGCTCCCGGTTCGGCAAGGGGCGCGTGATCGCCTTCACCGACTCGACCTCCTTCAACAACGCCTACTGGAGCTATCCGGACCGCAGACTGCTCTGGTACCTCTGGCTCCGGTGGCTGTCAGGGCAGGATTCGTCCGGCGGCCCCTGGGACCTGCAGGCCGCGCAGGCCGCCGCGCTGGGCGCCGCGATCGCGGCCAATCCTTACGGCGTGGCCGCGCACGCCGTGGCGCAACTCGCAGCTGGCGCCGGCCTGGCGTGGGGAGTAGCGGGCGGCACCTCACGGGAGCCGGTGGATGTATCGTATCTGAATGCAGTGGACCCTGCGCAGGTGGTCTTCGATGTCTCGCACGGCGCTAGCCACGCCATCGGCGAGGAGGAGCCAACGCCGCGTCCGCCGGGCCTGGGCTTCTACGGGCCGGCGCTCGAGGAGGTCGCGAGCCTGGGCATCAACGCCCGCGTGACCCGGGATGGGGCCGACCGGTCCGCAACTCGCGGCCAGGCCAGGCTTGCCGTGATCGTCAGCCCGAGAAGGCCCTTCGAGGCCGATGAAGTGACGCGGTGGCGCCGCTTCGTAGAGGAGGGCGGCAGGCTGCTGCTCATCGCCGGGCCGGGCAACACGAGCGCCGTTCGCACTCTGGCGGCGCCACTGGGCTTGGAGTTTTCTCTGGTTCCCGCCGCGCTCACCCAGACGCACGGTTGGCCCGCACCGTCGGCCGTACATCCGGCGGCGGGCGGCCCGGCTTCGGCGCTCTGGACGGTGGACGAAACCCCGGTGCTCGCAGGCGCGCCGGCGGGCAAGGGCTACGTCGCCGGTCTGGGCGACGACCTGCTGGCCGCTGCAACGACCGAGGGCCCCCCAGGCCCGGCGGCGCTGGCGCTCTTCCGAGGCCTGATCCGCGCGCTGCTGTCGGAGGCCCCGCAGCCAGCCGCAGTCGCCCTGGCGCCGGCCGCAACGGCGCTCGGGGCGGCGAAGGCGCCGCCCCCCCCTCCGTCCGACGTGCAGTCGGCCACGAGCGCCCGGCTTCGAGCAGCGCTGGGGAGGCTCACTGCATGGCCGGCGGCGCCACTGCCGCGTCTGCAGGCGTTGCAAGCCGTGCGCCGGACGGTGGCCTCGACCGGCCCCTTCGCTCTCTCCACCTGGCCGCTCGCGGCCAGCCCGGGCCGCCGACCTCGGATCGTGCTGGCCTGCGGCTCCTCGGCGCGCGAACGTCTCGAGCGGCAGGCCGGCCGGCCCCTGCAGCTCCTCGCCTCCGAGGCGCGGCTCGCATCTCCACCTGCCGGGGTATCCGACGAGGTCGTCCTGGCCGTCCACCCCTCGGCGCTCGTGGCCACGTCCGGGCCGCTTGCGGAAGGAATCGAGAAGTTTCTCTCCGACGTGCAGGACTCGGGGTTGCCGCCGGACCGGGTCGCTCTGCTGAAGCCCGACACGATCGACGAGGCCCTCGCAGCGACTCTCCTGGCCGCCCTGATGGCCCTGGGGCCGGCGGACGTCGGCCGCTGGTACGAGGAGGCCGCCGGGCTCGAGCAGGCGCGGAGCCGCCTCTCGTCAGGCGAGCACGGCGAAGCGCTTCGGCTGCTGGGACTTTCGCTGGCCCGGACTTCGCTGCCGGACGCACACCTGGCGCTGATGGCGGTGGCTGCTGCCAACGCCGGCCGCCACCGGGAAGCCTCACTGTGGCTGGCCCAGGCGCGACCGCTCGGGACCCTGGCCGCTCCGCTGGCCCACGAAGTCGCCCGTTTCGCGCCCTGAGGCCCGGCGGCCGGATCGGCTATCGTGCAGCCGATGGAGCACGACATGGCGGCACTGCTCGCGGCCTTTCGGGCGGCGGGAGCGGACCAGGAGCTCTACCTGGACCGCGAGACGGGCGAGATTGTGGGCTGGTCTGCCGAAACCGAGGAGCTGGTCGACGTCCGCGAGCTGCGAGGGCAAGTGCTGGGCGATCCGCTCCGTTTCGCGCGCATCGAGCCGCCGCCGCCGGAGGAGCAAAAGCAGTGGGCAGAGCAATTCACTCTTTCACTGCCCCCGGGCCCGGACCGCGGAGTGCTAGCCGTGGCGCTGATGGGCCGCACGCCGCTCCGCACTTTCCGCGCCGCCCTGGAAGACTCTCCCGGCCACCGCGCGCGCTGGCTAGCCGAGGAGCGCCGCCGGCTCGAAGCGGCGATCCTCGGTTGGCTGGCGGGGCTCCCCGGACGGGGTTGACGCCCGCCTGACCCGGTCACCGCATCCGGACCTTGCCGCCGGGCGGCACCCGGTTCGGGTTCTCGAGGAGCGAGTCGAGGTCTCGCACGCCGAAACCGCGAGGGAAGACGACCCGGACGGGGGCGTTTCGGACGCGGTCGATCTCGCGCAGCGTCTCGGCGCCGGCGCGGAAGTCGTCCAGCTGGGAGAGCGTCACGTTGCGCTTCACAAAGGGACTCTGGGGCACCTGGCCTCGCTCGGTCCCGACGCCGCCAAGGAACTCGCCCAGTCCCGAATCGACCATGCCGCGCGCCTGGCCCATCCCCTTCTCGAAGTAGTTGCAGTAGTTGCGGTTCAGGTGGCCGCGGACGAAGATGCCGCGCACGGCCGGGAACCGGCCCTTCTGGATCTCCGCGTTCGCTCGCCGCGAGATTTCCTGCCGGACACGCTGGGACAGCTGCGGCTCCAGCGACTTCACCACGTCGGGAACGTCATCGTACCCGAACGCGCCATCGGGTCCGGACAGCTCGGAGAGCGCGGGGCGCATCCCCTGCAGCCGCTGGCGCTGTGCCTGGGTCAGCGTCACGTCGTTTCCGGCGAAAACTCTTCTCGCGCCGCGAAACAGGGCCAACGGATCGAAGCCGCCGCCGCTTTCCGAGGCCGTCGGCTGCCCACCCGGGGCGCTCTCGCCGGCGCGCGACGCAAGCTGCACGCCGGCCAGCGCTGCGGCACCCGTCCCATCCTGCGAGTCGGCGGCGGAAAGCGGTGGCTCGGCCAGGAGCCGAGGGGCGGCGGAGCTGATCAGCACAGTGGTGGCGACCAGGAGTTTGAGCGGTGCTCCGGACATGCGAGGCTCCTTTCTTGCCGGCACCCGGGCCGGCGTTCGGGTTCGCTCGCCTGGAATCAGGAACCGTGCCAGCCCCGTGATTCCGCTCCTGGCCGGCCCCTGGCGGCACGATCCGTCGCGCCCAGGGACGGGAAACTTCTCCTGGGGAGACGAAAACCTCTACGCCCGCCTGGAGTGTCCCTGCCGTCCGACCCACGCCAGGGTCCAGCGGCACGCTAGGGGGCCGTGAGGGCAGACGCCGGGCTCGAGGTGTCGGCCTCGAGGAGCTGGCGGACTCTCGACGCCAGCTCCGAAGGCGTGACCGGCTTGTTCATCAGGTGGATGCCGGCGTCGAGCCCGCCCTGAGGGCCCAGCTCGTCGTCGGTATAGCCCGACACGAACAGCACGCGCGTCAAAGGGCGGCTCTCGTGCAGAGCCGTAGCCAGAGCTGCCCCTCCCATCTCGGGCATCACGACATCGGTGATGACCAGGTCAATCGGCCCCTCATGCCCCTTCGTCAGTTCCAGAGCCGACTTGCCATTGTCCGCCAGGAGTACCCGGTAACCCTCCCTTGCCAGAGTGCGCCGGAACATCTCTCGCACGCCCTCCTCGTCATCGACCACCAGCACGGTCCCTTGCCCTCGAGTGGTCCGTTCGGCCGCGGGCCGATGCGCAACCGCACCCTCGGCGGACGCGGAGCGCGGGATGTAGACGTCGAAGCGCGTCCCTTCGCCAGGCCGACTGGACACCGAGATGCTGCCGCCGCTCTGTTGCACGATTCCGTGAACCGTGGCAAGGCCCAGTCCGGTCCCCTTCCCTTGCGGTTTGGTCGTGAAAAACGGCTCGAAGATGCGGGCCTGGGTCGCCTCGTCCATTCCGGTGCCCGAGTCCTGCACGCTGAGCCGGACGTACTCCCCGGGCGCTACGCAGATCCGGGTCGAAGCCGAGACGGCTACATTGGCCGTCGTGATGGTCAGAGAGCCGCCTCCCGGCATCGCGTCGCGGGCGTTCACGGCCAGATTCAGGAGCACTTGATCCATCTGGCCGGGGTCGGCCCGGACCATCCACACGCTCTCGGCCAGGTCCGTCCTGAGTGCGATGTGCTCGCCAATGAGGCGTCGGAGCATCTTTTCGGTCTCGATGACTAGATTGTTCGGGCTGAAGACCCGCGGCTGCAGCACCTGCTTTCGGCTGAAGGCCAGAAGCTGCTGGGTCAGAGAGCGCGCTTTTTCGGCCGTCCGGGCGATCACCTCGGCGTCCCGGTGGAAGGGAGACCCTTCGGGGGCACCCGTCATGATGAAGTCGGTGTAGCCGGAGATGATTGTCAGGAGGTTGTTGAAGTCGTGCGCGACGCCGCCCGCGAGCTGTCCGAAGGCCTCCATCTTCTGCGACTGCCGCAGCATCGATTCGCTGCGCTCCAGCGCGGCCCGGGCGCGCGCTCGCTCCAGACCCAGCCCGACGATCTCGGCAATGGCCGCAAGGCCTCCCACCGAAGCCTCGCTGAGCGGCCGGGACGAGTGGACGCTCAACACGCCGACCAGCTCGCCGCCGACAATCAGGGGCTGTCCCGCGAACGCCCTCAACCCACCGCAGAGAGCCCAGTCCGACGAGTTGAATCGGGCGTCGCGCGTGGCGTCCTCCACCAGCATGGGCCGCCGTTCCGCGGCCACCAATCCAGCGCCACAGACCCCGATGGGTATCTTGATGTCGCCGGTCCCGGCCGGCGGTGCCAGTCCTGCCCAGGCACGCAGGTCCAGGTTTTGCGAGCCCGGTTCGACGGTCCAGATGCGAACCAGCTCCACTTCCAAGTGCCCGAGAATCAGCTGGCTGCACGTGCGGAACATCTGCGGCAGGTCCAGGCTCCGCGCGAGTGCCATGCTCACGTCGGCGGTCAGCGCCGCCACACGGCTGCGCTGCACCAGTGCCTGCTCGGCCACTTTCTGCTCGGTGATGTCGACCAGCACGCCCTGCAAGATCGGCGCGCCCTCTGCCGTTCGGCCGATCACGATCGCGTCGTCTCGGAACCAGACCTCCTGCCCGCCCTCGGCGATCAGCCGGTAGTGCAGCGTCAGCTGGCTGCCGTCGGCACCCAGCTTCCGGACCGCCTCGAGGACCCGGGCCCGATCTGCCGGATGGAGCTTCTGGCCCCAGAGCCCCGGCGGCACCAGCCAGCGGGTCCTGTCGTAGCCCAGCCGCGTCTCGATTTGCGGGCTGACATAGAGCATCCGATGCGGCTCCTCGAAGGCGGCCTGATAGATGATGGCCGGCAAATGCTCCACCAGCGATCGCAGCTTGCGAGCCGATTCCCTCCAGTCGCGCCCATCGGTCAGGAGCAGGTCCTCGTCGGGAACGGGCGCGACCGTGGTGGACAGGGCTTCGTTGATCTTCCTGCGGACCTCCTCGACGTTGCCGCCCTTGGAAAGGACCCACCTCACGCCACAGTCCCGGGCGATGGAGCGTGCCTCCGATTCCAGGTAGGTCGAGGACCAGAAGATGACCGGAGTGGCCGCGAGCGCAGGTTCCGCGTGCAGCCTCCGGACGAACTCGGTGCCGTCGGCGCCCGGCATGTAGATGTCACAGATCACCAGGTCGGGCTTCTCGGCCCTCACCAGCTGCAACCCCTTCTCGACTCCGGAAGCCTCCAGCGGCCGGTGGCCGGCGTGCCGCAGGAGCGCGGTCATCAGCTGCCGGTTCACTTCCCGGTCGTCGACGATCAGGACCGTTGCCATGCGCGCGTCACCCCCGTAAGCAGCGCCCCTCCGCAATGAAGTGCGACGCCGCCAAGCCGTCTTCGAAGCGAGTTGAACTGGGGGATCAAGAGAGGCCTCCCGATGGTCGCACAGAGGGCTGGACTTCCTCCTACGGCCCCCAGTTGCCGAGGGAAGAACCTGCGAATCCGAGGTGAAGCTTGTGCCATCCGACGGAGCCCTGATTTGCGGGAGCTCCGTTCCCTGCGCTACCCGTGCTCGATCGTAGGATCGAGATCCTCTTTGAGGAATTGAGTTTATTCTAACAGAGGAGGTCGGCCGGACGCAATCCTCTCGAAGAAGTGGTACGCGGAGTAGAGCGACACGGCGCTGAACAGGTGCCAGAAAGCGTGGCCCTGCAGCAGGTGGTCGGTGGGGTCGCACCAGCAACCGGTGATATCGAGCGCAGCGCAACCGGCAGCAGCGAACAGGCTGACCAGCGCCGCGGCAAACCAGCCGTAGGCCGGCGCGGCGCGACCGGTCCTGCGAAGCACGACCTCCTGGACGATGACGGCGATCGCGAGCGCCGCGATGAGCAGCTGGTACGGAAAGCCGATGGCGTGGAGCGCCGGGATGGAGCCGCTCAGCACCGCCACGCAGGCCACGTAAACGACCCGCACCCGGCGTGCCGGGAGCCAACCTTGCCGCTGCAGGTTCAGCACGATGAAGAGAGCCAGGATGACGAACATCCCCAGGTAGTCGAAGAACTGAAAGAAGAGCGTGTACGACGCGTGGAACGCCGCGGATGCCGCACCCAGGAAGGCGCAGGCCGCCGGATACAGGGCCAGAAGGCCGCCCGGCTCCCGGTCACGCGCCCGGCGCCAGAGCAGCCAGGCGACCAGGAAGTAGGCCAGGTTGGAGTAGGTGTTGGCCGGCGCCGTGATCCAGGCGCAGAGGTTCTCCTCGCACCACTTGATGTTGGGTGGCGCCCAGTCGGCCCAGGGGCAACCGGGCGGAAGCGGGGGGACCGGAGGAAGCTGCATCCGGGGAGGCCTAGCGGCCGGCAAGGGCTGGGAAGGCGGCCAGCAGCCGCCCGCGGCGCAGGCGTGAAAGACCGGTGAGGAAGAGCTCGCGGTAGGGCTGCAAGCGCCGCGCGGCCTCCGTGGTGCCCAGGCGGGCGGCCCAGCGGGTTACCTCGTCGGTGGAGCTCGAAAGCGCCTCGGAGATCCACTGCGGCGGATAGGTCGGCCGCTGGCTCTCCACCTGATCCGTCAACAGCACCCAGCGCGCGATCGCCAGGGGCGCTCCGCGGACGCTGCCGGGCCACTTCAGGAGCGCGTGAAAGTCGCCCCCCCCTGGGGCGCGCCAGTGGCGTCGCGAAAATGCGACGTCGACAGCACCGGCGAGCGGCCAGGTCACCCGGCGCCCGCCCGAGCCGCCCGCTTCGAGCTCCAGCAGACGGCCATCGCGATGCGCCGAGATGTCACACTCCAGCCGCCCGCCCTCGGAGTGCCGGACGACGAGGGAACCTCCGTCCAGGTCGAGCCAGAGCCGATGCGGAAAGACCACGGCGCCGCGGAGGAGCTTCGAGGGGATGCTCATCAGCCCGGGTCCGCCGGAGTTGTCCCAGAGGTAACCGGCGGCCTTGTTGCCGTAGCTCTCGTGGTAGACGAACACGGTACTGCCGTCCCGCTCGAAGTGGCCGACGATGGGAATGGCATGCAACCCCACCGGCACCACGCCGAACAACCGCTTCTGGGTCATGCCGAGCACGATGCCGTGGCGGTCCAGCGCCTCCACGATGGCGCGGTCGTCGTGCCGGTTGCGCGTGAAGAGCGTCTCGAAGGGCCCGTCCATGTGGTACTTGCCGGGCCAGTAGGCATAGACCGGCGCCGAATTCCGATACAACGGGTCCGCCAGCTCCTCTTCGGCGGGCGTGGTCAGCAGCCGCGCGTATCCGCGCAAGCTGGTCGGGATGCGCTCGCGGGTGACCGGGTCCAACGTCTTGCTCGCGGGCGGCAGGCGCGAGTAGTGCACCGGGTCCCGCCGCGCCCGGTGGTGGTACAGCACTTCCAGCTCGCGCGGGTTGAGCCCATACTCCTGCAGGCCGTTCACGAAGTTCTGGTAGCGGCCGGTGGGTGGCTTTCCGTGCATCGCTCCCCACCAGTCGACGACGGTCGACGAGGCATAGCTCAGACACTTGTAGGCCGGGTACTGAACGCCCGCGCTGTACCTCCACGCCGTCCTCATCCGACCCGACTCGCGAACCTCCTCGACCCAGGACCACCGCTCCTCTTGATTCTTGAAGGGCAGGAGATCCCATCCCTCGATCAGCTGCGCGCGCTCCAGGTGCGCCGGCGTCACCGCGAAGCGATTCGCCCGGTCGATGTCGGCCGGCAGCACCTCGGCCACCCTGGGGTCGGCCGTACGCACCAGCTCGAGCAGCTCGGCCTCGGTGGAGAGGAAAGGCGGCGTGAGCCCCGGCAGCCACCCCGGCCAGGCGAGGATCTCTCCCGTGAACGGATCGCACGGGACCAGCGCCCCTATCTTGCCCCCACGCTCCAAAGGAGCAATGTAGCGCGCAGGCTGGTCGCGGACATGGAAGAGTCTCGGCTCTCCGACCCGGTCGAAGCTCGCCAGGAAGGCCCGCAGATCCTCCCCATACGGGTCGAACGCCCTGGGCTCCGACGCCGTCAACTCCCGGATCGCCCGCACGACGCCGAGCCGGATCTCCTCGGCGGCGAGCGCCGTTTCGCGTGGCCCGTCTGACACGCGCTCACTTTAGCCGATGCGGGGGGGAGTGGGGAGTAGACAGTAGACAGTAGTCAGAATACACTAGGGGGGGACGGTGGAAGATGGAAGGTGGAAGGTGGAAGCGGGGCTGGCGGGACATCCTCGACCTGGCGGCGCATCCTCGGCGCCTCTGCTCCCGGAAGGACGGCTGCTCCCTGATCCCTGAAGCCTGGCCCTGGTTCCTGAAGCCTGACGCCTGAAGCCTGATCCCTCACTCCTCGAGCCTAACCAACCTGGCTGGGATCGACTTGAAGGCGGGTGTGCCGCTCCGAGGGTCGATTCTTCGAGGCACGAGCACGTTGGACTCGGGGTAGTACATCGCGACGTTGCCAGGGCGGATATCTGCCAGGGCTGCGCGCACGACCATGGACCCGGCCTCGGTTTCGACGCGGACGCGCGAGCCTTCGACGAGCCCGAGCGCACGGGCATCCTCGGACGACATCATCACGACGTCGCGCCGGTCGTTGCCGCGATAGAGGTCCTCCTGGTCGTAGACCACGGTGTTGAACTGCCCTTCCGAGCGGATCGTCATCAGGCGGAATTGACCCGGGGGCCACGTGCGCTCGGGAAGCGGCGTGACGTGGAACCGGGCCCTGCCGTCCGCCGTGGCGAAGCGGGGCTCGTGGAAGGTACGGCCCGCGATCTGGAACTCGAGGCCGCCGGCGTCGAGCCGCGCGATCGGCTCCAGGCCGGGAACGGCTGCGGCCATCTGCTCGCGCAGGTGGCGGTGCGAGCGCATCCGGCGCCAGTCGAAGCGGCCGGGTGGCAGCACGCGCTCGGCCAGTGAGGCGACGATGTCGACCTCGCTCCTGTGCTCGCCCGGCACCGAGGCGGTGCCGCCCTCGCTGGAACGCACGAAGTTGAACATCGACTCCTGCGTCGTCGACTGCGCCTCCTCGTCGCGCGCAAGGCACGGTACGACGTAAGCGGTCTGGCCGCGCCCCAGCACGTGGCCCGGGTTGAGCTTGGTCGTGATCGAGAACGTCAGCGGGATCTTCTGCAGCGCGGAAGCGGCCCAGGCGCTGTCCGGATTGCTCGCGTAGAGGTTTCCGCCCAGCAGGATCGCGGCGTCGATCTGGCCGGCGGCGGCAGCGACCATCGACGCGTAGGTATCCTGCCCCGGGCGGGTCGCGTCCACGCCGTAGAGCTGGGCCAGCCTGGAGGCGAACGCGTCCTTGACGCGGGGCGTCACGCCGACCGTGCCGATTCCCTGGACGTTGGAGTGGCCGCGGATTGGCAGGAGCCCGCAGCCGGGCTTTCCCAGCCACCCGAGCGCGAGCGCCAGGTTGGACAGCGCCAGGATGTTGTCGACGCCGTTCTCATGGTGCGTCAGGCCCATCGCCCAGAGGAAGATGCCCCGGCGGGCCGAGAGCAAGAGCTGCACCGCTTCGTGAACGTCCCCCCGCGAAAGTCCCGCTTCTTCGAGCAGCCTGGGCCAGGGCGTCGCGTCCAGGTCGGCCTCGACCGCCTCCCACCCGGAAGTACTCGAGGATACGAACGCGCGATCGACTCCTCCGGCTTCGCGAACGCCCTTGAGAAATGCCTTGAACACGGCTGCGTCGCCGCCGGCGTGCGGTTGCAGGTAGAGGTCCGAGAGCTGTGAGCCGAACAGCATGCTCCGCCAGTCGGAGGGCACCCGGAACCGCACCAGCCCAAGCTCCTTCAACGGATTCACGACCAGCACGCGCCCGCCCCGGCGGCGCAGCCCCACGAGCTGCGTGATGAGGCGCGGATGGTTGCTGGCCGGATTCGCCCCTGCTATCAACGCCAGGTCCGCCTTGCCCAGATCCTCCAGCGTCATCGAGGCCGTCCCAGAGCCGTAGACCATCCCGAGCGCCACACCGGAAGCCGAGTGGCAGTAGTAGGAGCAGTTGTGGATGTTCGCGGTGCCGTAGAGGCGCGCGACCAGCTGGGTCAGGAAAGCGGCCTCGTTGCTCGAGCGGCCCGACATGTAGAAGAAGACGCGCTCGGGGTCGGCAGCCGCCAGGGCCGTGCCCGCCGCGTCGAGCGCCTCGTCCCAGGAGCATCGCTCGAAGTGCGTGGCTCCGGGACGGGCGCGGACAGGGAACGCCAGCCGCCCCAGCCGCTCGAAGCCGGCCGAGTCGAGCCTCGCCAAGGCCGCTAGCGGAGTGCGCTCGAAGAACTCCTCGCCGATGCTCCCGGCCATGTCCCCGGATTGAGCCTGGATCGACTTCTTGCACACCTCGGGGAAGTGACCCAGCTCGTTCACCATTCCCCCGCGCCGTCCGCCCATCCCCAGGGCGCACGTCTTGCACGCGTTGCGCGAGCGCAGCCGACCGTACAGTTTCAGGAAGCCGCCGGCTTCCCGCGCCTTGCGCATTGAATAGAAAACCGCGGCGAACCCACCGCCCGCGGAGACTCGTGGCCTGCCCATCCCGGACCTCCTCGTAGGCGCCAGGATAGCAGGGGGCGCATCGCCGAAATCTCGAAACGATTGCTGTACTGTTGAGGCGTGAGCTCCTCGGCCCGCGGCGACCCCACCTTCCGACGCCGGCACCGGCCGCCGCCGGCGCGCGGCTTTTCGCTCGTGGAGGCGCTGCTCGCCTCGGCCATCGCCTTCGTCGCCGCCGGGATCTGGGTCGGGATGCACGCCTTCCAGGCCCGTCAGGATCGCGACCTGCACGCCCGTCTGGCCGCGCTCGACGAGGCGCGAGGCGCCATGGAACGCGTCGTCGCCCGGCCATTCCGCTTCCTGGCGGCAAGCCCCGTCACAGCAGCCTCGGTGACCCCGTCCCCGGCGGGCGCCTTCCGCGAGCTTGCAGGCGCCGCGGTGCACGTCAGCGTACGGCCGTACGCCGATGCCGCCAGCGGGCCGGACGCCGAGGCGCTGGAGATCGACGTCGTGGCGAGCTGGCGCGAAGACGGCGTCGCCCGGAAGCTGCGCCTCACGACGGTCAGGACCGATTCGACGCTGGAGGCGCTGCCATGACGCGCCGAGGCATGACCCTGCTCGAGCTCCTGGTCGGCGCCGCGATCGGGCTCGGTTCTCTCGCGGCGGTCGTCGGCCTGATGACGCTCTACCGGAAGCCGGCTGACCGGCGCGAGCGTGTGCGGGCGGCGTCGGTCTCGCTCGCCCTCGCGATGGAGCGCATCGTGCGCTCCGTGCGAGACGCGGCATCGGTCGAAGAAGCCGCCGGCCCGACCCTGCTGCTCAGGACTCCCGAGGGGACAGTCGACTTGTACCAATTTCGGCCGGCGGCGGAGGGACGGCCGGGCGAGCTCGTGCTGATCGAGGATGCGGCGCGGCCGCAGGCCGCGGGCGGCGCCGTCGAAACCGTGCTGGCGACGCAGCTCACGCGCGCCAGCTTCATGCCGACCGACGCGGGACTGCCGCTCTTGCCCTTGCCCGCGCAACTGGGGCCGATCGCGCTCGACGGCGCGGACACCGTCGCGTGCGCGCTCGAGCTCACGGTCGAGGGGCAGCCCGTGCGCGTGGCGACCTCGGCCTCGTGCCGAAACGGGCGCTGGGGGGCGCTGCTGCGATGACGCAGCTCCAAGGCGGCCGAGACTTCCGCTGTGCCGATCAGCGACGAGGCCAAGCCATGGCGCTGGTGCTGGCGATGCTGGCGGTGCTTGGCGGCTTGCTGGCCGTGCGCTCCATCCTCGGCGAGAGCGATCTGCGGCGGGCGCGGCACGCCATCCATCACAACCAGGCGACCTACGCCGCCGAGGGCGGCCTGCAGCTGGCACTCATGGCTCGGGAACGCCCCAACGCGCCGGATAGCTGGGCTTTCCGGGTCGGCGACCACGACGTCATGGTCGTCGAGCACGCCGCGGACCCATACCTCTGCGAGCTGAGAGCGACCGTCCGCATCGGGGATGTGACAGTCACGCGCTCCCTCTACCTGCAACCACCCATTCATCACGGGGGACACCCCTGAGCTCGCTCCGCTGGCGAGATGGAGGAGGATTCGACCGATGACTCGAAACCGCTGGAACGGCCTGATTGCCGCACTGCTTCTGATCAACTTGCTCCGCTGGGGCATCAGCTCGGGACCCGCCGCACTGGCGCACCCGGCGCTGGACGACCCGCCCGCCACGCTTCCGGAGAGCGTCATCACGTCGACCGACGAGGAGTGGGAGGCCGAGGAGCTGGCCGGCACTTCGCCCGGCGTCGAGGGGTTCGTGGTCGCGCCGTACAAGCGGCTAGCGGGGGCGCCCTTCCAGCTCATCGAGAAGCTCGGTCCCGTGCTGGCCAGCGAGAGCGACGGCGTAGGACACATCGAGGAATCGCCCGGGAACGCGAAGAAGGCTGCCGCGATGGCGGCGGCGCTGGTCGTCACCCGATGGCGCGTGCGCGGCCACATGCACCGCTCCAGGAGCCGTCCGTGAGTCCTCCGCGCGCGGAATCCGCTCAGGCTGAGCCTGTCGAAGCCCACCTCCCGGAATCCGCTCAGGCTGAGCCTGTCGAAGCCCACCTCCCGGAATCCGCTCAGGCTGAGCTTGTCGAAGCCTGCCCGCCGAGGCACTACTGGCTCGGCCTGGCGGCGGCGTTGCGGCCGGCCGCGGCGGCGCTCCTGCTGGCGGCGCTGGCTTTGCCCGCGCCTTCGCCGGACTCTAAGGAGCCCGAGGATACGGTGACCCTTCCGGCTCCGATTGCCGGGCCGCCGGCCGCCAATCCGATGATCCGGCAGCTTCGAGCTCGCGTGATGACTCGCGCCTGGGCCAGAGGAGAGGCAACCTACCGGTTCGCGGTGGCCGTGCCCGTGCCGCGAGCCGACCGGATGCGAACTCCGTGAGCCAGACCGGTCAAGGGCCGCAGGCAGGCTGGAGCGAGCTCGTCCGCGGGCTTGCCAGCATGGCCGAGTCGGAGCGCACGGCGGCAGTCGAGGCCGTGGCCGCGGCGGCGGGCGATTCGACCCTTTCGCGCGTCATGCTCCAGAGCGTGGCCGAGCGCGACGCCAGCCCCGCCGTGCGCCGCGCGGCGCTCGACGCATTGCGGCGGGCGGGAGGACCCGTCGAGGACGGACCGAGCTTCCTGGGGCGCGAGCTCGCCAACAAGAGCGCCATCGTCCGCGAGCGCGCCGCCTGGGTCGCTTGCGTGCTGAGGAGCACGGACCTGGCTTTCACGCTCCGACAGCGCCTGCGAGCTGAGCCGGAGCCGCGAGTCCGCGTCGCCCTCCTGGGCGCGCTGGCCGCAGTCGGCGGCGCCTCCGACCTGATGGTCGCCGCCCCCTTCCTCGAGGCACCCGAGCCGGCAGTGCGCGCGGCAGCTCTCCGCACGGCCTCCATGTTGGCCGGTGCCGACGCCAGCCCCTACGTGGTCCGAGGACTTACGGATGCCTCCGAGGACGTCCGCTCCCTGGCGATGGGTATCCTCGCCAACCGCGGCTGGCCCGCCATCCGCGCGCTGCTGGCCCAGATGGCCTCCAGCAGCATCGCCTGGCACGTCGAGTGCGCTGCCGTGGTCCTAGGCGGCACCAAGAGCGCCGACGCCGTCGAGCTGCTGGCCCCTCTGAGGACTCACTCGCTCGATTCGGTCCGCTCGCGCGCGCGTCGCGCGCTGGCCCAGCTGGCCCGCGCCGGGGTCGACGGGGCCTCGCGTCTCCTCGAGAACGAGCAGCTCCCCACCAGCTACACCGACACCGCGGTGATCCGCCTGTCGCGGCTGGCCGAGGCCGTGGCGCCCACAGCCGCCACGGCCGACACCCGGGCCTGGGCCAAGGGCCTGCTGGCCGAGGGACGTGCCGAGCGCTGGAACGAGCTGGCCCGGCGACTGGACGAGGAGCGAGATCCGGCCGTCGCAGCTTTCCTCGTGAGCTGCCTGGGTCGGCTGGGGGCCAAGGCGGCAGTGCCGTCTCTGCTCCCCTTCGCCGCGCACCCCGAGGCCCGCGTTCGCGCCAGTGCCGTCGAAGCGCTCAGGCTCCTGGCCCGCGCCGACCAGCTCGACGCCCTGCTCCCCTGCCTCGAGGACACCGACAACCGCGTCCGGGCCAATGCGCTCGTCGCGCTCGCAGCCCACCCCTCAGTCGATGTGCCCGCCCGGCTGGCGGCGATGGCTGCCAGCCCGCGGGAGGACATGCAGCTCTCGGCGCTCTACGTCGCCGAGATGCTCGCCTCTCCCCAGGCCGTGACCTCCATCGCCGACCTGGCCCGCTCGCCCCACGCCACTGTCCGGGAGAAGCTCGCCTCGCCGGCACTCTCCCAGCTGCTCTCCCGATCGGCGTCGCGCCGCCCCAGCGCCTTCCTGTGGGGTGGCCTGGCCGTGGCCGCGCTGGCGCTGGCCGCCGCGCCGCTCTCGCAGACCCGCGTCGACGACAGCGTCAGGAGCTCCTACGTGCAACCCCAGAGCGGCGCGGCGATTACCCGACCGTGGGAGCCGGCACTGCCCGCGCCCCGCGCCCCCGGCACCCCTCAGGCCGAGCGCGACACGACCCCGCTATCGCTGCCCGAGCGCCTGGTGGCCGGGCTTCGCTCAACTGCCGGCGTCGCCACCACGCTCGAATCCTTCGACGCCCGCTGGCGGCTCCTCTACGAGCTCCTCTTCCTGCTGCCCGAGGAGCTGCGTGCCGAGATCGCCACCCTGGCGGATCTGACGCTCTTGCGCGGCGCCCTCCGCACCCGCCCTCAGGAGTCCTGCGACCGTCTCGAAGAGTGGCTCGAGCTGACTCGCCAGCTCGTCCTGCCCCGCCTGGCCCGCCCGCCGGCGCACTGACCGGCACGCCCGCGCACTTTCGAACACGCCCTTCGCTCCACCGGAAACCCGTGGCGTCTACCCGTACCGGGTTTTCAGAAAACCCGGTACGGGTAGACGCCACGGGTTTTCCTCCACGCGCTTTCCTGATCGGCAGGCCGCGGCGCTGACTGCCGCGTGCAGTTTCCGCCCAGGCCACGCGCGGCGTTCGCCGGACGGGCCCGCGCCCTGTACGATGTCCGCCGTCATGGCCGCCTCCTGTCCACGGTGCGCCGCTTCCGAACCCCCGGCCGGCGAACCGCCGAAGTGCCCGCGTTGCGGCGAAGCTCGCCCGGCGACCACCGCCAGGCCAGCGACCGTGTACGTGCGCGGCGACCTGGGGACGCCGGCTGCCCCCAGCGGCGCGGTGCGGGCTCCGACACTCCTGCAGACCGACGATCGCAAGCGGGAGCAGCGTATCGCCCGGCCCGGCGCGCACCCGCTGCCAACCGCCCTGCTGGCCAGGTACGACGTGCTCGACGTCCTCGGCGAAGGGGGCATGGGAATCGTCTACAGTGCCGTCCAGAAGTCGACTGGTGCCGCCGTCGCGCTGAAGACGATGCTGGCCAATGAGCCCGCCCTGCGGGAGCGATTCGTCTCCGAGGGACGATTGCTGGCGATGCTTCGACACCCGAACGTCGTGGGCGTGCTCGACTGGGGCGACTGCGAGGGCTGCCTCTACCTGGCGCTGGAGCGCGTGACGGGCAGCAACCTGGCCAGTCAGCTCGACCAGGGCGGCGCGGTGGCCCTGGAGCGCGCTCTGGCCCTGGGCCAGCAGCTGGCGGCGGGGCTGTCTCACGCCCACCGCAAGGGCATCCTTCACCGCGATCTCAAGCCTGCCAACGTGCTGCTCGACGAGAGCGGCACCGCGCGAATCGCCGACTTCGGCCTGGGTCGCAGCCTGGGCGCCAGCCGCGTCACGAGCGCCGGCACGATCCTCGGCACCCCGGGTTACATCCCCCCCGAGGTGATGGCCGGAGGGGAGACGTCCGCCGCCGGCGACATCTATGCGCTGGGCGCCATCCTCTACGAGATGCTCACCGGCCGGCTCCCCTACGAGGCGAACGACCTTCTGGAACTGATGCGCGCGCAGGCCCGCTCCGACCCTCGCCCCCCATCGGTGGTGAAGCCCGGCCTGCCCGCTGGCGCCGACAAAGTGGTGTTGCGCTGCCTGGCGCGCGGTCCGGCCGCGCGGTACGCCGACGCCGAAGAGGTCGGGGCGGCGCTGGCCCGGCTCCTGAAGAGCGCACCGGCCGCCGCGCGTCGAAGCGCGGCTGCGCCCCGGAAACCCGCGCCAGAGTCCCGCGCCGCTGCCTTGCCGGCGGCCGCGCCTGCGGCGCCCAGAACCGCGTACTTCTTGGCGGCGGTTGCCGGCGCGATAGCCCTGGCCGTGGGCGCCGCAGGCCTGCGCTGGTCCCGGCCCGCGCCTCCACCGCCGCCCCCCGGCCAGGCGACTGTGCCGGCACCGCCACCCGTTCCCTCGCCTTCGCCGCCTGCCCCGCCGTCGGACCCCTTCCAGGCCGCAGGTCTCGTCCGCCTGGGAAAGAACGCTCGCCAATTCGAGCAGTTCCGATGCGAGAAGGACGGCTCGACGCTGATCCTCGTTCCGGCCGGCTCCTTTACGATGGGAAGCACGGGGGGGGAGCAGGACGAACGCCCCGCACGCACGGTCTCGCTCGGCGCCTTTCTGATCGGCCGGTGCGAGGTGACCAACGAGCAGTTTGCGCGGTTCGCCGAGGCGACCGGCTACCGGACCACCGCGGAGCGCCGCGGCGAGGAGCTGACCTTTCGCCACCCGCTCGGCGCGCGCCTGCCCTGGTGGGGGCCAGGCCATCCCGCGGTGCGGCTGAGCTGGGAGGATGGGGACTCCTACGCCCGCTGGGCAGGCCTGCGGCTTCCTTCGGAGGCCGAGTGGGAGCGGGCCGCCCAGGCGACCGGCGACGCCGAGTTTCCCTGGGGAGCCCAGGCGCCCGCGGCGACCAACCCGGCGCGGGGCAACTTCGCCGACGAATCGGCCCGCCGCGCGAATCCAGGCTGGCAGATAATCCCCGGGCTCGACGACGGCTTCGCCTACACGGCGCCGGTCGGCAGCTTTCCCGCCGGTGCCTCAGCCTGCGACTCGCTCGACATGGCCGGCAACGCGCTGGAATGGTGCCTGGACTGGTACGACGCCGAGGCCTACGCCTCCACACCCGCCCGCGACCCGCGCGGCCCCCGCGAGGGCCGCACCCGCGTGCTGAGGGGCGGCTCATGGAAGAGCACGCAGCCCGCGCTCCGCACCGCCAGCCGCTACCATGACAAGCCCGGCGCCCACGCCGATCACTACGGCCTCCGCGTGGCCCGCTCCGCCCCCCGCTGAATCTTGGCAACAAGTGCGCCCGCCGGCCGGTAGAACATTACATGCTCAGGCAAAAGAAATGGGGCCAGTCGACTTGCCCCAATTTCCCGAGAAATTGGGGCAAGTCGACTGGCCCCATTTTCTGTCGCGCGTGGGTTTCGCTGGTGCTATGTCTGGCCCTGGGGCTGGCGGGGGCGCCGGCGGGGCTGGCGGGGTCGGCGGACCCTGAGCCGTTCTTCAAGCGGCTGGAGTCGATCGGGCTCGACACGACGACCATCCGCAAGCTGTCGAAGAAGCTGACGATCGTCTTCCGCGATCCGGACGACGACAAGGAGGCCGAGTACGGCTACATCCGCAAGCGGCTCTACCTTCCGACCGAGATCCGCGAGCCGGGTACCGACCGCATCAAGTTCGACATCCCCTCCTACAACCTCAACACGCTGCTCCACGAGTACACGCACGCCTACGACTACCTGATGGCCTCCGAGAAGGCCCCGGCCAAGTCGAATGAGCGACTCTTCTGGGACGGCTGGAACTCCATCCGGGCCGACATTCACCTGAACCCGAAGGAGCAGATACTGGGCGGGCTGGCGCGCTATCCCGGGATGAAGGCCTCGGAGGTCTGCGGCTACTTCATCGGCGACTGTTACATGAACATCTTCGACGCGGTGCAGTCGATCGTGGTCCGCAACGAGGCGATGACGGACTACATCCGGACCCAGGAGGACGTCGACAGCCTGGGCGGGACGCTGGTGCTGCCCTCGAAGAATGCCGAGCAGGGCTGGTCGAGGAACCTGGCCAACCTGGTGTTCGGCAAGGCCAACATGACCACGGCCGCGATGTTCAACGGCAAGACCGTCAACTGGGATGAAAATCGGGACTGGGTGAAGAAGCAACTCTTCGCCAGCGCCCTGGGGCTCAACCCGCCCAAGGACGTCGACGAGCTCGTGGAGCGGCTGAACAAGCTCGACAACGAGTGGATTCGCGGCATCCGCGTCCGCGTCATCGCCGCGCGCAAGAAGGCCCTCGCCAAGCGGCAGGCGGCGGCCGCCTCGGAGCCCGGCCTGGACGATCTCCGCAACCGCTGAGCGCCCCGATCGTCCTGACGCTGAGCGCCCCGCTCATCCTGAGCCCTTCGGCAGGCTCAGGACAGGCCTGTCGAAGGATGCCCGCGCAAGGCCCGCCCCGCGCGGCCCCTAGCGCCAGAGCGCGATACCGCCCAGGATTCCGGCTGTGTTGGAGACGATGCGCACGTCGGGGTCGAGCTCGATGGTGACCTTCTTGGCGTTGCCTCCGCCAAGGTGGAGCTTGTCGAAGTAGGTGAGCCGCCTGAGAGAGCGAATCACTCTTTTCAGTCGGTTGTTCCACTTCTTGTTGCCGACGGCCTGCCGGGCGGCGTTGCCGACGTACTCCTCGTAGGTCTTGCCCTTCCAGAGGATGTGGTGGGCGATCTCCAGATGGGGTCCCAGCCGGCCGTCCTCGAAGATGGCCGTGCCGACTCCCGTACCGAGTGTGACGACCAGCTCGACGCCCTTGCCTTCGATGGCGGCAAAGCCCTGCATGTCCGCGTCGTTCAAGAGCCGGGCCGGCTTGCGGAGGGTCTCTTCGAGTGCGTTCGCCAGATCGAAGCCGCGCCAGTCCTCGTCGCCCAGGTTGACCGCCGTGAGCACCCGCCCGTGGCGCACGACCCCCGGGAACCCGACGCTGATGCGGTCGAAGGAGGGCAGCGAGGCGACCAGGCCAGAGATCGCTTCGACGGCGACCTGGGGCGGGCACGGCTTGGGAGTTTCGACCCGGACGCGCTCGGTCAGCATCTGACCCGAATCGTCCAGCACGGACGCCTTGATGCCGCTGCCGCCGATGTCGATCGCGAGCGTGCGCACGGTGCCCTTCTTCGCGTTGGAGGCGGCCTTCGTGGCAGAGGGGCGGCTGCGGGTCGTGGACTTCATCCTGGCCTCCTGGCCGCTCTGCGGCCGTTCCGTCCGGGTTTGGCTCGCCCAGCAATGTATCACGCGAAGGGGACCGAGGTGAGCGGGGTCACGGCACAGGCGCGCCTTTCGAGGTACGCTGTGAGCATGTCACGCGCCTTTCGCGACAGCCCGCGACCGTTGCCCGGCACGGCCTGGGCGTCCGCCTGGCTCCTGGCTGCAGCCCTTGCCGTGACGAGCGCCGCAGCCGGAGATGGGGCCGCGCCCTCGTCCAGTTTGCCGTCTACCCGGGACCGCGCTCGCCTGGAAGCCGCCAACCCGGTGCGGCCGCTCCCGGCAGCGCCGCTGGGACACGATCAGTCGCTGGCCGATCTCGCCCGTCCACCCGACCCGAAGAAGGCGCGGCTGGGGCGCTGGCTCTTCTTCGACCGCCGGCTCTCACCGGGCGCCAAGAACTCCTGCGAGAAGTGCCACACGGCCGCCCGCGGCTGGAGCGAGGACACGATCGTCACGATGAAGATCGGGGACCACTCGGTGCCGCGCCGCACGATGACGTTCGTGAACTCGGCCTTCGCCTTCTTCCCCGAACAGTTCTGGGACGGGCGCTCCAAGAGCCTGGACGAGCAGCCGAAGGGCCCCAAGCTCAACGTGGAGGCGATCGCAGCCGTGCCCGGCTACGCACCCTACTTCGAGGAGGCCTTCGGCGACGCCCGGGTCGACGCTTCCCGGGTCTCGCAGGCCATCGCCGACTGGGAGCGCACGCAGCTCTCCGGCAACTCGCCCTGGGACCGATGGCGCCGCCTGGGCGACGAGAAGGCCGTCTCCGACGAGGTCCGGCTGGGCGACCGCGTCTTCTTCGGCAAGGGCCGCTGCGGCCACTGCCACATCGCCACGGTCCTGACCGACCCCAAGTTCGCTGCCGCGCGCGCCCAGATGAAGTCGACGCCCCTGCACCTGGTCGGCAACTCGTTCACCGACTGGCGCTTTCACAACGAGGGCATCGGCTTCGAGCCCGCCACGAAGCGCTTCAAGGACCCCGGCCGTTTCCTGGCCACGGGCCGCAAGGAGGACACCGGCGCCTTCAAGACGCCGCCCTTGCGCGACGTCGCGCTGCACCCACCCTACATGCACGACGGGTCGCTCCCCACGCTCGAGGCCGTCGTCGAGCACTATCGCAAGGGCGGCATCGACAACCCCTACCTCGACGCGCTGATGGAGCCCCTCGACCTCACCGACGCCGAGGCCGCCGCGCTCGTCGCCTTCCTGCGCGCCCTCACCGGCTCGGGCTACGCCGACACCGCCCCCGCCCTGTTCCCGGAGTAGATCGCCCCGCTCTTCCAATCGCGGTCGAAGCGTGCTACCATGCGCCCCTTCTATGGAAGCGGCGGCCTCACATCGTGGCAGCCTGGTGGTCCGCGCCAACGCGAAGGTCAATCTGTTCCTTCGCGTCCATCCGCGTCTGCCGGGCGGGCTGCATCCGATCGAAGGCGTCTTCGCCACCGTTTCCTTGGCGGACCGGCTCGCGATCGACATCCGACCCACTCCAGGAATCACCCTCGTGACGGAGTTCGCCTTCGACTGCCCGGCCTCGGAGAACCTCTGTTCCCGGGCCGCCGCCGCCTTCCTCGAAGCGGCCGGACGCGCCCGCACGGGCTGCGAGATCCGGCTCGACAAGCAGATCCCCGTCTTCTCCGGGCTGGGGGGCGGCAGCGCCGACGCTGCGGCCGTCTTGGTCGCGCTCGAGCGGCTCCACGGCAGCCCGCTGGGGCAGTCCGCCCTCGAGGGCCTCGCCGCGCACCTCGGAAGCGACGTCCCCTTCGCCCTGCGCGGCGGGCTCGCCGCCGTCCGTGGCACGGGCACCGACGTCTCTCCCCTGCCCTGCCGGCCTCGCCTCCACCTGCTGGTCGTCAAGCCGCCCTGCGAGGTCTCGACCGCCTGGGCCTACTCGGCCTTCGACGCCTTTCCCGACAAGGCAGGCCCCGGCGATCTCCAGGCCATGACCGCAGCCCTGGCCGCGGACGACCCCGCGCGCATCGCCGCCAGCCTCCACAACAGCTTCGAGCCCGTCGTCGAGGCCCGCTTCCCGGCCGTCCGGCTCGCCCGCGAACAGCTCCTCTGGGCAGGCGCGCTGGGCGCCCGGCTCTCGGGCAGCGGCGCGGCCGTCTTCGGTGTCTTCGCGAGCGAGGAGGCCTCGGCCGAAGCCGAGTCGCGCCTGCGCGCGAAGTACCCCGTCTGGCGCTGTTCGCTCCGCCCTGCGGGCGTCGAGCTCGAGCGGGAGGGGCCGCCGGCATGACCGCCCCGCGCTCAATAGGAGTCATCGGCTCCACCGGCTCCGTCGGTCGCAGCACCTGCTCCGTCGTGCGCGAGTCCGCGGGGCGCCTGCGAATCGCCGGCCTGGCCGCCCACTCCAACTGGGAGCTGATGCTGCAGCAGGTGCGGGAGTTCGGGCCGGCCCACGCCGCGCTGGTCGACGAGACCGCCGCCGGCAAGCTGCGCGAGGCGCTCGGGCCCGGCTCGGGCTGCGAGATTCACGCCGGCCCGGCCTCGCTCGAGACCATCGCCTCGCTGCCCGAGATCGAGACCGCCGTCTGCGCCGCCCTGGGCGCCGCCGGCATCCCGCCCGTCGTCGCTGCCATCCGCGCCGGCAAGACCGTCGGACTGGCCAACAAGGAGGTCCTGGTCGCTGGCGGTTCCTTCATCACCGCGCTGGCGCGCGAAAAGGGCGTCACCCTCATCCCCATCGACAGCGAGCACTCCGCCATCTTCCAGTGCCTGCGCGGAGAGCGCGTCTCCGAGGTCCACTCGCTGCTCCTGACGGCCTCCGGCGGCCCCTTCCGGATGGTCCCGGCCGAGGCGCTCGCCACGGTCACTCGCGCCGAGGCGCTGAGGCACCCCAACTGGGTCATGGGGGAGAAGATCACCATCGACAGCGCCTCGCTGATGAACAAGGGGCTCGAGGTGATCGAGGCGCACTGGCTCTTCGGCCTGGGCTACGACCGCATCCGCGTCATGGTTCACCCCCAGAGCATCGTCCACAGCATGGTCGAGTTTTGCGACGGAAGTCTCATCGCCCAGCTCGGCATCGCCGACATGCGCATCCCCATCCAGTTCGCCGTCAGCTATCCCGAGCGCTGGCCCATCGACTATCTGCCGCGCCTGGACCTGGCCGCCATCGCCACCCTCACCTTCGAGGAGCCCGATCTCGACCGATTCCGCTGCCTCAGGCTCGCCTTCCAGTGCGGCAAGAAGGGCGGCACCTACCCCACCGTCCTGAACGCCGCCAACGAGATCGCCGTCGAGCGCTTCCTCGGCGAGCGCATCCGCTTCATCGACATTCCCAACGTCATCGAGGAGGTCCTGGACCGCCACGAGAGCGCCCCGGCCAACGACCTCGAAACCATCCTTTCAGCCGACGGCTGGGCCCGCCGCGAAGCCGGCCGCATTGCCGAATCGGTCCGCTGAGCCCCTCCCCATGCAGACCTATCACGGAATCCACATCCCGCGCGCCACCGCCGACTCCGTACTCGACGCGCTCGACAATTTTTTCTTCCACCGCTATTTCACCCGCCGCGGCAAGGCACTGGCGACGGACACCGTCTGGAACGTCGCCCTGTCCGACGAGCGCGACGGCTGGGTGAGCGTGTACGACGAAGGCGAGAACTTCCGCCGCGCCAACCTGCTGGCCCGCTCCATCTCCTCGCACCTGCATCGCCCTGCCCTCTGGACCGGGCTCTGGGAGGGACAGGATTTCTACTACCAGCTCTTCAACGACGGCGAGCCGATCGACGCCTACGACAGCGACCCTTCGATCTTCGACGCCGACGAGGGCTTCACCGACGACCCGGAAGGGACCGGCTGGCTGCCCGCCGACTTCTCCGGGCTCAACCGCGACCGCAACATTGCCGGGCTCGGGGACCCGACGGCCTTCTTCAGCGTGATCCGCTTCGCCGACGAGGGGGACCCCGGGCGGCTGCAGTCGTTTCTCTCGCGCGGCCGCGCCTACCACGGCGAGGGCTTGCCGGAGCATGAGGAGCTCGACTGGGCTTCCGAGGGCATTCGCGGCGTGGCGGAGCTGGTCGGGGTGGCGCCCGAGAGGATGTTGGCTGGTTACGACTCGCTTCTGGAGTCCAGCGAGCCCCCCGCCTGGCTGAAGCTGCTGGAGTACCGCCGCGTGGCGCGCGCCGACGGGGCCGAACCGCCGCGGCGGCGGAAGGGAAAGGCCGAGTGACGCGGGTCGGCTTCGGTTTCGACGTCCACCCCTTTGCAGACCGGCGCAAGCTGGTCCTGGGGGGAGTGGAGGTGGCGCACCCCAGGGGGCTGGCGGGCCACTCCGACGCAGACGTGCTCTCGCACGCCGTGGCCGACGCGCTTCTGGGAGCCGCGGGCGAGGGTGACCTGGGGCAGCACTTCCCGGCCTCCGAGCCGCGCTGGAAGGGCTGCTCCAGCCTCGTCTTCCTGGAAGCGATCCGCGAAATCCTGAACCGCGGGGGTTTCCGGATCGTCAACGTGGATTGCACGGTGGTTGCCGAAAGGCCTAAAGTGCTGCCGTACGTCGGAGCCATACGGGAATCGCTGGGCCGTACCTTGGGAATCGAGGCGGCCCGCATAGGCGTCAAGGGCAAGACGTGCGAGGGCCTCGGCGCCATCGGCCGGGAAGAAGGCATGGCCGCGTACGCGGTGGCTCTCCTGGAAGCTCGCAAGGAACCCATTGGTGGCGGAGGCCAGCTCCGCAAGGCCCCGAGGAAGGGGCGTGTTTCGACCGGTGCAAGAAGGACTTGAGATGACGAATTCGATCGCGATGACCTCCCCCCTGGACTTCCTGGAAAACCTCGTCCACCCGCAGGAAGTGAAGAAGCTGTCCGTACCGCAGCTCGAGGAGCTGGCCGAGGTGATCCGCGAGAAGCTCGTGGAGGTCGCCAGCTCCAACGGCGGCCACCTGGCGCCCAACCTGGGGGTGGTGGAGCTGACGCTGGCGCTCCTGGCCCGGCTGGACTTGCCGACCGACGAGATCATCTGGGACGTCGGCCACCAGGCCTACGTTTACAAGATGCTGACCGGGCGCTACAAGCGGTTCCCCAGCATCCGCACGCACGGCGGCTTGTCGGGCTTTCCCCGGCGGGACGAGAGCCCCTTCGACACCTTCGGCACCGCCCACGCCAGTACCTCCATCGCCGCCGGCATGGGCAAGGCCATCGCGCGCGACATGAAGGGGTACCGCAATAACATCGTTGCGGTCATCGGTGACGGCGCGATGACGGGCGGCCTGGCGCACGAGGGGCTCAACAACGCGGGCCACATGAAGTCGAAGCTCCTGGTCATTCTCAACGACAACTCGATGTCGATCGCCCCCAACGTCGGCGCCTACCACCACTACCTGGAGCGCATCCGCTTCGACCCGGCCTACACGGCCAGCAAAAAGTACATCAAGGAGAAGCTGCACCAGATGCCGGCCGTCGGCGGGATGCTCGAAGGCGTGCTCGAGTCGATGAAGACCGGCCTGAAGGCGATCGTCGTGCCGGGGCTCATCTTCGAGGAGCTGGGCTTCCGATACCTGGGGCCGGTGGACGGCCACTCGATCGAGGCGCTGCTCGAGGAGCTGGACCTGGCGCTGTCGGTGGAGGACCAGCCGGTGCTCTTGCACGTGAAGACCGTGAAGGGCAAGGGCTACGCGCCTGCCGAGGCCGATAAGCCGAAGTTCCACGGCTGCGGTGCCTTCGACAAGACGACCGGGACGGTGAAGCCCTCGAGCGGGCCGCCGGCCTACCAGGCGGTGTTCGGCCGCACGATGGTGGAGCTGGGGCGCCAGGACCCGAAGATTGTAGGCATCACCGCGGCGATGCCCTCCGGCACGGGCCTGGACGCGATGGCCCGCGAGCTGCCCGATCAGTACTTCGACGTCGGTATCGCGGAGCAGTACGCCGTCTGCTTCGCGGCCGGGATGGCCACCTCCGGGATGAAGCCGGTCTGCGCCATCTACTCCACCTTCCTGCAGCGCGGCTACGACCAGATCATCCACGACGTCGCCATCCAGAACCTGCCGGTCGTCTTCGCGATGGACCGCGGCGGCATCGTCGGCGACGACGGTCCGACGCACCAGGGGCTCTACGACATCGCCTACATGCGCGCGGTGCCGAACGTCGTGGTGATGTCACCCAAGGACGAGAACGAGCTGCGTCACATGCTGTACACGGCCGTCAACCACGCGGGGCCGATCGCGCTCCGGTACCCGCGGGGCGCGGGGCTGGGCGTGGAGCTCGACAGCGAGCTCAAGCTGCTGCCGATCGGCAAGGGCGAGGAAGTTCGGGCCGGCACCGATGTCGCGCTCCTGGGCTACGGGCACATGCTCGCGCCGGCACTGGAAGCGGCCACGCTGCTGACGGAGTCGGGTGTGAACGCCGCCGTGGTGAACCCGCGGTTCGCAAAACCGCTGGACCGGGAGCTGATCTTGTCATACGCGCGGCGCGGAATGCCGATGGTAACCGTTGAAGAGCACTCCCTCATGGGAGGGTTCGGCAGCGCCGTCTGCGAGCTGCTGGCCGACGAGGCGATCTCGGGCGTCCCGCTGTTGCGGATCGGCGTGCCCGACGAGCTCGTCGAACACGGCACGCAGAAGCAGATGCGGGAGCACTACGGCCTCACCCCGGCGGGCATCGCCAAGCGCACGCGCGAGTGGCTAGCGAAGGTCACCGGCAAGAAGCTCGACGAGCCCGCCCGCAAGGAGACGAAGGTGCTGACGGGCCACCGCGAGCGAGTGCCCGAGAAGCTCGAAGCGGCCTCCAGGGCCTGAACCGGAGTACCCGGGGAGGTCCCTGGCCCCGAGCCGGAGACCTCCCGATGAAGCTGCCCGAACTCACGTCGCTCCTGGCCTCCTCCGATCCCGCCGACCGGCTGCAAGGACTGCAGGCGCTCGACGAGCTGCGTGCGTCGGCACAGGTGCCGGTCGCCATACACCTCGTCCACGCCAGCCACCCGGCCGCCCGTGAGACGCTGCTAGCGCGGGTAGCCGCGCACGGCAAGCAGGCGACCGCGGCAGCGCTCGGGCAGCTTCTCGAGAGCGATGCGCCGCATCCGGAGTCGGCGCTCTTCTACCTGTCGCTCGCAGGCGACCCTGCCTACAACGGGCTGCTGCTCTCGATGCTGCCGCAGTGCGCCGAGCCTATCCAGGTCGGGATTCTACAGGTGCTGTCGCGGACGGCCGACGAGTCGGCGCTGATCGCGCTCGCGGGGCTGGAGCCGCACCTGGCGGGGGCGGCGCGCCAGGCGATGGCCCGGTTTGCTGGGCGGCCAGCGGCGGCGGG
>JACPRK010000031.1 GCA_016190005.1 Candidatus Wallbacteria bacterium
ATCCTGGGCGGCGTCTGGGCCAACCAGTCCTGGGGTCGGTACTGGGGCTGGGACCCCAAGGAGACCTGGGCGCTGATCAGCCTCCTCGGCTATCTGGCCATCACGCACGCCCGGATCGTCAACAGCATCGGCGGCTTCGGAACGGCCGTCGCGTCCATCCTGGCGTGGCAGAACGTCCTGTTCTGCTGGTACGGCGTCAACTACTTCCTGGTCGGTCTGCACAGCTACGCCGGCGGCGAGACTTCGGCCTACGTGCCCTGGCAGGTCTGGGTCTGGACCGTCATCGAGGGCATCGTCCTCTTCGTCGGCTGGACCAGCTACAAGGCCTACTTGAGGCGCGCCCAGGAGTAGCCATCCGGCGCCGAGGGCCGGCTCGCGGGAGTCGGCTCTACGGCATGCATCCCCGAGAAGTGCAGCACGGGCCTAGTGCCCGTGCCCGCACCTTGCGTCGACCCATTCTTCCACGCCGTCGGCCAGAACTTCCTTTTTCCAGATTGGCACGTCTTCCTTGATGCGGTCGATGCCGTGGCGGCAGGCGCGAAAGGCCTCGTCGCGATGGGCGCTGGCCACCGCGACCAGAACGCTCGCCTCGCCAATCTGGAGATGGCCGACGCGATGCAGGATGACGATGCGCGCGATCGGAAACCGCTCCAGCGTCTCCCGCGCGATCGCCTGCATGGCCGGCAGCGCCATCTCGGCGTAAACGTGATAGTGGACCGAGCGAACCGCGCGCCCCTCATGATGATCTCGGACGCGGCCGACGAAGGTGACGACGGCGCCGCTGGTGCTGTCCTCCATGTCCGCCGCCACGTCTTCGACGCGGATGGGCGCTTCGGTCAGCTCGACCCGCTCGCGGACAGCCATCGGCTCACCCTCCGCTAACGGGTGGAATCAGCGCCACCTCGTCCGCCGCGCCGACCGGGTCGTTCGCGGCCGCAAACCGGCGATTCACGGCCACTCTGCAGGCCGCCAGGTGTCGTGCCTGGTCCGGATAGCAGCGCGAAAGCTCCTCCAGCAATCGCCCTGCTGTGGTCCCCCCCGGTGGAAGCTCCGCCACGACGCTCTCGGCGCCGAAGCGGTCTCGCAGAACCGCGAACAGCTTCACCTGGACGCTTTCCATGCGGGGCAGTCTACTGCATCCCCCGAGCGCGGGGCAGGACGTCAGTTACGGTCCGGCTGGTACGGAACGATCCGATCGTTGCGGAAATCGATGACGACCAGGGGCGGCGTCTCGACGTTCCCCGTGGGAGGTTGCGGGCGGCCGGCCCGCTCCCAGGCGACGCCCCAGAGCGACGTGATCCGCTCCACGCTCCGGCCCAGTTGCCCCTTGATGCCAGGGCCCAGCCGCTCGTAGAACTTGCGGAAGTACTCCGGGGTGTAGGCACCCGAGTCTGGCCTGTCCTTCGAAGGCTGGGGTGAGGCCCCAAGGGCGCCGGCGTGCGCCAGCAGCTCGTCGTCGACCCGAAGGATGTCATCGGTCAAGGAGAAGGTGTCCGCGATCATCTCGAAAACAGCCGTCCTGAGCGCGCCCGGGTCGGACGGCATCTTGGCCGGCGGCGTGCGCGCCGAGCGGATCAGCTCGCGCAGGAACTTGCGGAATTCCGCCTTGCGCAACTCGATGATGCGGCCCTCCCAGCGCTGGTGCAGCCCCTTCAGCAGTGGATTCGGATGGAACTGGGCATTGTAGTTGACCGTGGTGTGCAGGGGGACATGGGCGTCCCCGACGTAGTGGGCCAGGACGGTCGCCAGCAACATCGCCCGCACCCAGTTGCCGGAACGCATCGCGGCCGCCATGTCATTGACCCGCTCGTCGATGACCCACGGTAGCTCTCCGGCTTTCTCGAGCATCGCGGCCGGCAGCTCGGCCAGTCCGCCCTTGAACCAGCTGTTCTGGCGCCGGAAACGGTCGAGCGCTTCCTGGCCGTGCTTCTCGACATGCTTGCGGAAGACCTCCAGGGCCTGCGCCCTGTCCAGCGGCACCACGCGTGCTTCGCTGCGCGCGGGCATCGATTCGGCGTAGGCCTCTTCGTCCTCGGCGAAGTGGTGTCGTCCCAGCTCCTTGGGACCGTTTGTCCCCGCCGGGTTCTCCAGGCCCTTCGGCAGCTGCCCCAGCAGCTCAGGGCTTCCCCACCAGCTGTCCGGCAGGATCGAGTAGCAGATCAGAAAATGCCGATTCGCCCGGAAAAAATCGCCCACCGGTCCCTGCATCCGGTCGACCGCCGCAGTCGTCAGCATCATGTGGGCCGACGCGCCCCAGGCGCCCGCGGGCGGGGCAGCCGGACCACAGACCAGGGAGACCGCCAGCAGCAAGACCGCAAGAAACCGGTTCCGGGACAAGAGCTCACCTCGCGGCTCAGCGGCCGCCCGTCGCTGAATTCACTACCGCCGGGGGGCAGAATATGTTCCCGCGCAGGCCGCGCGGCGAGGTATTCTCGTTCGACGGAGGTCCGACGATGTCCAGTCCCAGAAAGCTCTTCCTTGCAGGCGAGTGGCGCGCCACCGCCGACACCACCGTGGTGCGCAACCCCTTCGACGGCGCTGCCGTGGCCGAGCTCCACCAGGCGACGGCCGCCGAGATCGAGGAGGCCGTCGCCGTCGCCGACCGCGCCTTCGACCGCGGGCGCAAGCTGCAGTCGTTCGAGCGCGAGGCACTGCTCCTTGCCATCGCCGCCGGCATCGAGGTGCGGCGCGAGGAGTTCGCTCACTGCATCATGGCCGAGGGCGGCAAGCCGATCACCTTCGCCCGCGGCGAGGTCTCCCGCGCGGTGAACACTTTCCGCATCGCCGCCGAGGAGTGCAAGCGCCTCCACGGCGAGGTGATGTCGCTCGACTGGACGAAGGACTCGCCCTCCCGCACCGGCCTGACGCGCCGCTTCCCGGTCGGTCCCGTCACGGCCATCAGCCCCTTCAACTTCCCGCTCAACCTGGTGGCGCACAAGGTGGCACCGGCCCTGGCGGCGGGAAACCCAGTGATCTCCAAACCGGCGCACCAGACACCTCTGACGGCACTGCTCCTGGCCGAGGTCGTCGACAAGGCCGGCGCGCCGAAGGGCATGTTCCAGGTGCTGCCGTGCCTGGGGCCGGTAGCCCAGGCGCTCGTGACGCACCCGAAGATCAAGATCGTGAGCTTCACCGGCAGCCCACCCGTCGGCTGGAAGCTCAAGGAACTGGCCAACAAGAAGAAGGTGACGCTCGAGCTGGGCGGCAACGCCGCAGCCATCGTCGAACCCGACGCCGACCTCGGCTTCGCGGCGGACCGGATTGCCTTGGGCGCCTTCGCCTACGCCGGCCAGGTCTGCATCTCCGTGCAGCGCGTCTTTGTGCACGCCCAGGTCTACGACGCCTTCCGCACACGACTGATGGGAGCCGTCGAGTCCAAAATCCGGATGGGCGATCCCGCCGAGGAGTCGACGGTCGTCGGGCCGGTGATCGAGGACACGGCAGCCGATCGCATCCACGGCTGGATCGAGCGCGCCCGCGCCGGCGGCGCTCGGCTGCTGTCGGGCGGCGAGCGGCGGGGCCGGATGATCGCGCCGACGGTCATCGAGGACGCCCGGCCCGAGATGGAGGTCTGCTCCAAGGAGGTCTTCGGCCCCGTCGTGGTCCTGCAGCGCTACGGCGAGTTCGGCGAGGCCGTCGCGGCCGCCAACGACAGCTCCTACGGACTGCAAGCCGGGGTCTTCACGCGCGACCTTCCCAAGCTCTGGCGCGCCTTCCAGGAGCTGGAGGTCGGCGGCGTCATCGCCAACGACTACCCCATGTATCGAGCCGACCATATGCCCTACGGGGGCGTGAAGGAATCCGGCTTCGGCCGGGAAGGCTTGCGCTACGCCATCGAGGAGATGACGGAGCAGCGGCTGCTGGTCCTCAACTTCAGCCCGTTCCCCGAGGTGTAGCGGAGCCGGCCAGCGCCTACAACCCGAGCTGGCCGCGCTCCAGCTTGCGGCGGCGCGCCCACCAGTTACCAAGGCCCAGCGAGAGGCTGACGGTTTCGTCTTGGGGCGCCTTACCGAGGAAGACGGTGGCCCAGGACGAAAGCTCTTTCTTCTTGAGATCTACCTGGTCAAGCCAGTCCCGGTCGGCCTGCACATACATGGCCCGGTTCATGGCGGCGAGCACGGGCAAGAGCGACGCCGCCGCATGCGAGGGCTCTCGAACATCCGTGATGAGGACCTGGAACGGAGCGCGCCGCGCTGCCTCGATCAGCTCGCCGAACGCCAGCACGCACTTCTTGGCGTGCGTGGTTGCGTGGCCGGCCTCATGGTCGGGGACGCGAAAGAAGCCGCTGGTCGTTGGCCGGTCGCCCTCGAAGATCGACCATCCCCAACCCCAGCCTCGAGCGCTGACGGAGAGGGTGACCTCGGCGCGCTCGGACTGCGGGTGCTTCTCCTTGGCGTAGGAAAGATCCAGAGTGCTCATTGGGGGGCGGCTGCTCCTGTCAGTTCAGAGCGCGCGCGCTCAGGGGTTGCTCTTCGCTCTCGAGCGGGTGGCGTCTGGAGAAGCCCTCTTCGAGGCCGTGCCAGAAGCCGATCTCGTTCTCGCCGTGCTGCCAGCAGTAGTAGGCGACCTGGCCGTTGATGATGGCCGGGAAATCGACCAGACCCAGGTCCACGCCCTTGAAGTGGCAGCCGAGCTGCTCGATCTCGGTGATAACTTCGTTCAACGAGGTGAGCATCTGGAGCACGACGGGGTCCTGCCGGCTCGACTCGAGCTGCTGCTCCAAGGGAAGCTCACCGCGCGTGCGGTCGAGCACCTTCTTCAGGGCCAGGAACTCGCGCTGGACGCGCTCCATCAGGCCCGAAAGCCTCGGGATGAGGTCGTTGGCCTCATCGAGGGTGAACAGGTGCAGCTCTGCGGCGGGATTGGACACGGCGTACCTCCGGACGAGAGCGCTAGATACCGCGCCGCCCCGTCAGAAGTCAACTGCCGCGCGCGTTGCACTAGAACCAGGTCATGTCGCCGAGGTCGAGCGCGTCGCGAACGGCCTCGATCGGGCACATGAGGGTGGAGAAGATGCTGCCGGCGAAGAGCAGGCCCACGGCGCGGTTGGACTGGTCGACGATGAGGCTGCCGCTGTCACCCGGGGCGCTCATCTGGTTGGTCTCGGCCAGGCCGCTGAAGACGAGGATTCCGCAGCTGTAGTGGATGCGGGCGGTTACTGCGACTCGACGGATGCGGCCAGTCGTAAAGCCCGTCGTGCGGCCGCTCTTGCGGACGGTGAGGCCCAGGTAAGGTGCGCCGGTGCCGATGACCGTGCCGATGGCGTGGACCTGGGCCGCCAGCTCATTGTCGCGCTCTGCGGCGGCCAGGGCGCAGTCGACGAAGTTGGCGCCGTCGGTGATGAGGGGGACGAAGGCGTGGAGGCGCGCTATCACGCCGGTTTTCGCGTCGCCGCCGTCGGCGGGCCCTGGCTGCAGGATGGCGTCGCCGGTGGCGGCGGCGTTTTCATTGGCCAGGACGTGGTTGTTGCTCAGGATGTAGCGGCGGCGGCGCCTGTCTGTCAGGACCGCGCCGAGCGTGCCGGCCGTGCAGGCGACGTGGCCGATGCTGTAGCCAGGCGCCGCCGGCCGGACGCGCGCCTTGAGGTCGACCGCGTCCAGCCGCTGGAGCACGCCAGTTGGGACGACGTCGACCCGGACCTCCGCGGCGGGCGCCCGGATGGCGCGCGGCAGCAGCAGCGCCGATTCGACGGACTCGGGCGGACGCTTCTCCTCGACACCGACCTGAAGACAGACCTCGCCGGTCTCTATGCCGCCCTTCACGCCGAAGCCGATGCCGACGCTGGTGATGGCGGGATCGGCCGGCATCAGACGCTCCCGGGCGTCGGCCAAGGCGTAGGCCAGCGCCGGGTCCTTCAGCGGATTTCGGTTCACAGCGCCTCCAGCGATCCGGTTTCGACGACGTCCACGGGCACACCCTCGATCTCCTGGGGCAGGGACCCGCCGGCGGGGAGCTCGCTTGCCGTGAGCTTGCGATCGACTCCGACGCTGATGCAGAGCTCCTCGGACTCCTCGCCTCCGCGGACGCGGTATCCGATGCCGACGGATACCACGTGCGGCATCGCCATCAGGCGTGACAGGTTGCGGTGCATGACCGCCTCGACGTTCTTGTACTCCGGCATCTCGACACGCTCCCCGCAGGCGCCGCTTGGCCTACAAGCATCCTACCACCCGTGCCGGCGGCCCGGCGCCCCGTACCGGGGCGATCGATTTCCGGGGAAAAAAAAGGGGCCGGGATCACCGGCCCTATCCTGCCCTTGCCCCTCAGGGGGCAATACGTCCAGTGGTTATGAAAGTCTCGTGCCAGCTCTCATTTCCAGCACCTCGATCCGCAGGAAGGCCGATGAACAGCACATCCTCGCCACCGTGCCCCCACTCTCCCGTCCACTTCGTCCCTCCCGCGACCCACCTCGGACGTCCGCCCGCTTACCCGGACGCCCCCACCCCGGACGTCCGTGGCGTCTACCTGGTCCGGGATTTCGCCAGCGGGCGTTCGGACCGCCGGCATTTTTGCATGGCTCAGAGACAGCGCCTGGGGTCGATCCGGTAGGCCTCCATCTTCCTGTAGAGCGAGGGCCTGGGCATGCCGAGATCGGCGGCGGCCGCTGTGACGTTCCCACCGCTGCGGCGCAGGGCGGCCAGGATCTGGTCGCGCTCCTGGCGCTCCTGGTCGGCCTGGAGGCGCGCCAGGTCGATGCCGAAGAGGTCGAGCTTGCGGTAGAGGCTCTTGCGCGGCAGGCCCATCTCGAGGGCGGCGGCGGTGACGTTGAGGTCGTGTCGCGTGAGCGCCTGCAGGATGAACGCGCGCTCGAAGGCTTCGCGAGCTTTGCCCAGGTCGCGCTCGCCGATGGCGAAGCCGCCCGACGGGGCCGCCTGCGCGCGGGGAGACGCGGGCCGGAAGCGCGCCAGCTCCGCCGGCAGGCTGGACGTAGTGACCTCTGACGAGGTCTCCAGGACGAAGGCGCGCTCGATGACGTTACGGAGCTCCCGGATGTTGCCGGGCCAGTCGTAGTTGACGAGGGCCTCGCGGGCCTCGTGGCTCAGACCTCGAATGCCCTTGTGGCGCCGGCCGTCGAAGTGGGCGATGAAGTGCTCGGCCAGCGCGGGGATGTCCTCGCGGCGCTCCCGCAGCGGCGGCAGGCGCATCGTGAAGACGTTGATGCGGTAGTAGAGATCCTCGCGGAACTTGCCGGCGGCCAGCTGCTTCTGCAGATCCGCGTTGGTAGCGGCCACGATGCGGACGTCGACCTCGAGCGACTTGGCACTGCCGACGCGCTCGAACTGCCGCTCCTGGAGCACGCGGAGCAGCTTGACCTGGATGTCCTGCGAAAGCTCGCCGATCTCGTCGAGGAACAGCGTCCCGCCGTCGGCCAGCTCGAAGCGTCCGACCCGGCGGTCGACGGCGCCGCTGAAGGCGCCCTTCTCGTGGCCGAAGAGCTCGCTCTCCACAAGGGTGGGGCTAAGGGCCATGCAGTTCAC
>JACPRK010000033.1 GCA_016190005.1 Candidatus Wallbacteria bacterium
CGCCCACGCGGCCGGGATCGTGCACCGGGACCTCAAGCCGGAGAACGTGCTGCTGAGCGCCGACGGCGTGGTCAAGGTGGCGGACTTCGGGCTGGCCAAGGCACTGTCGGAACGCGAGACTTTGGCGACGCGCGCCGGGTTGGTGCTGGGCACGCCGGGCTATGTGGCGCCGGAGGCGTTCGACGGCCGCGCCGCCGGTCCGCCGGCCGACGTCTACGCGCTGGGCGTCGTGCTGTTCGAGTGCGCCTGCGGGCGGCGACCGTTCGAGGAGACCGATATCGGCGCTCTCTTGCACCGGCAAACGACCGAGGTCGCGCCGCGGCTTTCGGAGCGGGTAGGGCCGGTGCCGGAGCCGTTCGACTCGCTCTTGGCGGCGTGCCTCGAGAGGCGACCCGAGGGGCGACCCGACGCGGCCCGCGTGGCGAGCGCACTCGAGACGGGAATGGCCCTTCCCGCTGCCTTCGCCAGGCGGGCGAGTCGGACAGGGCCGGCCTCCCCCACGCTGGTCCGAGGAGCGGCGGCCGCGCGGCAGAGCGCCGGCGCTCGAGCGGGAGTCCTGACGGCCCTGGCGCTGATGGCGGTGGCGGTCGCCCTGGCATTATTTGGAGTCAAAGGAGCCTTCGACACGCCGTCCCCGCAGCTCGTGCGCCCGCCGGTGGCCGCGCGCCCCCCGCGCGCCCGCGTGACCACGGGCGCCCGGAGCGCCCGCCTGGCGTTCCTCGCGCCAGTCCCGGAGGGCTCGCGGCTCGTGTTTGCGGCCACGGGGGCCTCGCTCGCCACCACCCGCCCGCTGGACGCCGGGACCCGCGAGCTGCTGGTCGGCGGTCTTGCGCCGGAGACGGCCTACTCCGGCTGGGTGGAGTCCCCGGGCGGCCGCGAGTCTCTGGCCTTCTCGACGCTCTCGCCCCCGCGCCTGGGCGGCGGCGCCTATCTCGTGACGCGGTCGCTGGTGGATCGCTTGCTGCTGGCCGCCAGGGGACAGCGCCTGCTGGCCGTCACGCGCGCCGGTGACTTCACGGGCCGCCACACGCTGCTCTGGACGGAGAGCCCGGACGCGGGAGAGACCTGGTCGCGGCCCGTGCCGATTTCCGGCGAGCCCAAGTACATCCACCAGGTATCGCTGGCTTGGCCCGACGATGGGGCGCAGGTGGCCTGGCTGACCGGGCCCGACCCCGGGATGAAGACGATGCTCGCCTTCCGCCCCGAAGGCGGCGCTGATTTCTGGCCACCTGTGGAAGTTCCGCCAGGGCCCGGGCCGGTCATCGCCAAGGGACCCGACGGAGCCGTCCGCTCCATCGACTACGCCGCAACATTTCACGACTGCCGCTGGTCGCACCCCTCCGGAGACTTGACCGACACGCCGTTCGAGCCAACGCCCGAGCTGCCGCTGATCGACTACGGATACCGCATCGTTCCCACCGCACGCGGGACGATGGCATTGCTGCGCGCCTCCCCCAAGGGCGGGCGCAAGGGGCTCTTCACTGCCAGCCTTCCGGACCCGTCAAGGCCGCCATGGCGCGGCTTCCGGCAGGTCGGGCCCAAGGACGTCGATCTCATGAGCTCCGACGTGCTGGCGCGCGGCACGCTCGTGCTGCTGGCCTACGACGTCGGCGAACGCGTGCAGCTCGTGCGCAGCGTCGATTCGGGCGCCACCTGGTCGGCTGCCGTGAGACCGTTCGGCGAGGAAGGTGAGACGCGCCGCTACTCGCTCCACGACGATGGAAAGACCTTCCGGCTGGCCGCGCTCCAGGTAGAGACATTCGCCACGAGGGGCAAGCTGCTGCTGGCCGAGAGTCCCGACGGCGTGACCTGGAAGCAGCTACAGCCGTACCGGCTCACCCTGCACATGGACCGGGAGCTGAAGCTGGCCATCGCGGGCGGGCGGCTGGTGGTGCTGGTCTCCGACCAGGCCAACGGTCTCTTGGCCTGGTCGATCCCCCTATCCTCGCTGGCTCCACCGGCTCCGAAGGCCGGCAACCGCCTACGCTGAGGGGCGCTCCTCCCACGGCTCCAGGACGCCCACGACGAAGCTGACGTCGCCTTCGACGGCGCTCGAGACGCCCGCGCAGATCTCCTCGTCGGTCAACCACCGCGAGCCGCCCGGTTCGCGCACGAAACCGAGCCGGATCTCGCGGTAGGCGCAGAGGCCGCCCGCAAGCACCGCGTCCGGGGGCGAGCCGCCCGCGGGCAACTCCCCCGACGCGCTTGCCCGCACGTGGAACAGCCGCCACGGGCGGCCGGCCTCGCTCACTTCGCGGGCCAGCGCCGGCAAGACCTCCGAAGCCCAGGACCTCACCCAGGCCAGCACGGTATCGACCGGACCGAATCGTTCGATCGCTGTGCGGATCGCTCGAGTGAACTCCTCCGTGGAGGTGTAGTCGACCTGCAGGGGCGACAGCATGTTTCCAGCTGCCGAGGCGTCCATCATCATCGCTTCGAGCCGGTCCGGGTCCCGACCCACGACGCTCACCACACGCCCCGTCGCCGCCAGCGCAAGGCAGGCGTCCTTCAGCATCCCCGTCCCCCCGATCACCAGCACATGCTCGGCCATCGCAGCTCCGTCCAGCCCGGGTGCCGCCCGCCGGTCGCGCGCGGCCAGGCGATGATAGCACGCGCGAAGCGACACGCCGATGACGCCCCTATCGCTCCCGGCGCCTCAGGCGAGCTACGCTGCTGGCATGGCCACCCCAGACTCCGAGCGACGCATCCGCGTCTGGTCCGGGCTCCTCGGTCTGGCGTTCTTCGTGCTCCTGTGGCCGGGGAACGCCTCGATCCCGCGCCCGCAGTCCGAGGCGCTGGCGCTTCTCGTGCTGATGGCCTGGTGGTGGGTTTCGGAAGCTCTGCCGATCCACTGGACGGCGCTGGCGCCGCTGGCCGTGTTTCCCGCCCTCACCATCCACTCGGGACTGGGCGCCAACTTCGAGCTCGTGGCGCGGCCGTACCTGGACCCCAACATCTTTCTGTTCCTGGGCGGCATGCTGCTGGGGGCCGGCCTGGAGGCCCACGGTCTCCACAAGCGGATCGCCCTCGGCATCATGGTAAGGGTCGGTACCGACCGGCTGCCGCTCGGGTTCCTGCTTTCGACGGCCTTCATCTCGCTGTGGATCTCGAACACGGCGGCAGCAGTGATGATGCTCCCGATCGGACTGGCCGTGCTCTCGGAGCTGGAGCGCCGCGAGGGGCGGCGAATGGCGATCCTGGGACAGGCGGTGATGCTGGCGATTGCGTATGGCGCAAACCTGGGCGGCATCGGGACCAAGATCGGAACCGCGCCGAACGTCCAGCTGACGGGCTTCGTCTCGCGCCGGTTCGGGACGGAGATCGGCTTCGTCGACTACCTGGCGATAGGCCTGCCGTTCGTGGCGATCTTCCTGCCGGTCGCAGCGCTGGCGCTTCACTGGCTCTCCCGGGGGGAGCGCCCGACCGCCTATTCGAGGGACGTCCTCGTGGCCGAGCTGACCGCGATGGGTTCCATGGGGCCCGGCGAGCGCAAGGCGGGCGGGTTCTTCGCGCTGGCCTGCGTGCTCTGGATCGCGGGGAAGCCGTTGAAGGACTTGCTGGGGCTGGGTATCGACCCCGACCCGATCGTGTCGATGGGGGTCGCGTCGATGCTCTTCGTGACCGGAGTGCTCGGATGGAGGGCACTCGGCAATGTCTCCTGGAGCGTGCTGGTGCTGCTAGGCGGCAGCTTCGCGCTGGCCGGCGTGGTGAAGCAGAGCGGACTGGCAGACCTGGGTGCGCAGCAGCTCGCGGCCGCGGCAACACTGCCACCGCTAGTGCTGATGCTGGCCGTGACGCTTTCGACCGTGCTGCTGAGCGCGTTCAGCTCGAACACGGCCACGACTCAGGTGATGCTGGAGGTCGTCTCGAGCGCCTTCTCCCGCTTCGACGCGCGCCCGCTAGCCTATCTGGCCGGAGTGTCCATCAGCGCCAGCTGCGACTTCATGCTCCCGGCCGGCACGCCGCCGAACGCGGTCGTGTTCGGCAGCGGCTACGTGCGGCTTCCCGTGATGGCCGGGGTGGGCGCGCTGCTCGATCTGGCGGCCGCGCTCGCGGCCGCGCTCTGGTGCCACTTCGGCGTGGCGCGGTGGCTCTGATTTGACGATCGGGCGGGCGCGGCATTAAGGAGCGGGTGTATGACTCCGGCGCGCGCCTGGTCGTGGTTCATCGTATTGCTCGTTTCACTCCCGGCCCTGGGGTTCGGCGGGGAGCGGGAGGAGTGGCTCGAGCGATTGCGCGCGGCTGCCCGGCGCGCGACCGTTCTCGAAGGGCTTCGGTCCGCGGCGCGCAGCCTGGAAGAGGACGGGGACGGCCCCGCGGCCGCCCGGCTGCGACGGCTCGAGAAATCTCTCCCCACGCCGGAACCCGCCCTGCCCCAGCTGCTCGGGAGTGTGCTCTCGGGACCGGCGCTGGCACGGCAGCTCGGCGCTCTGGCCAAGGTGCGCTTCGACGTGCTGCCCGCAGACACCCGGCTTCTCTTGCGCGAGGAGATCGGTGCCTACAGAGGAACGATGGCCACGACTTCCGAGGCAGGCTACGACCCGGCGGTCGCCGTCATCGACCCCTCGGCACCCCACTCGATGGAGGACGCCGGCGCGTACGTCGAGCACCACGTCGGCGGGCATGTGCTGGCCGCGGCCCGCGACTGGGGCTGGCCTGTGGAGCTGCACGAGGGTCCGTCCGGGTTGGCCTTCCGTTCGCTCAGGCAGCGCGGCTACTCGGGTTTCGTCTTGCTGACGGCGCCCAGCCTGGGGCTTCCCGACACCGACGGGTTCGTGGCCGCCTTCCAGACCGACGGGCACGGCCGGTGGCGGAGGCCCGTATTGGCTTACGCGGGCGCACTCGGGCGCGACCGGTTCCTCCACGCGCAGGCGCTGCTGAGACTGGGAGGCGTGCCCGCAGCGAACGTATCGCGCTTCCACCACGGCCATCGCCCGCAGGACGTGCTCGCAGGACTCGATTACCCCGCCGGCTCCTCCGAGGACATTGCCGCCATCGGTTTCAGCCCGGGACCGATCCGGGAGCTGCTGAAAGCTGGCGGTTCCAGTGAACGTTCCGAGCCGGTCGCCGGCCCCGCGCCCTTCGTGGCGCCGCGCCTGCTCAGGTTCCGTGACCGATCGGGCCGCTGGCGCCGCATGCTGCTCCTGGCAGGACTCTGGGGCGACGTCGCACGCGCCGCTGGACGCCGGCTCGCCGAGCTCGGCTACAGGCGACTGCTCGTCTTCGGAATCGCCGGCGGCCTCTCGCCCGGCGCCTCGGTCGGTGACATCCATCGCGCCGCCAGCGCCACGACCGCGGAAGGCGGGGATGCCGGCCCTCTGGCGCCCTGGCTCGAGATCCCACCGGATGCCGGCGTGCTTTCCGCCCGTGTCATCGGTACCTTCTCCCCCCTCACCGAGACCCGCGCCACGATCCGCGACTGGCAGGCACGCGGCTTCACCACGGTCGAGATGGAGCTGCCCAGGTTTCTCCAGGGAGTGGCCGACTCGGGCCGGCAGGGCATCGCAGTCGACGCCCTTTCCATCGTCAGCGACGTCCCGGGCGCGGGAGCCGGACAGACGCTCGAATCCCGCTACCACAATCGCGAGCACATCGCCGCCGCGGGGTCACGGTGCATCCGATGGCTGCTCGACACGCTCGGCGCGACGCGGGTGGAGCCGCTGGGCGCACCGCTGCCGGGCAGCCGCCGCGTTGGCCTCTACACGGGGACCTTCGACCCGCCCCACGAGGGACACCTGAAGCTGGCGCGCATGGCCGTGGAGACCCTTGGGCTGGAGCGGCTCTACTTCCTGCCGAACGCCGTCCCGCCGCACAAGCCGAACGCGACGCCCTTCCGCGCCCGCTGCGAGATGCTCTGGGCGGCCATCCAGTCGGAACCCCGGTTCGAGATGTTGGCCGATCCCGAAACCCGCCGCGAGTACGCCGCGCGCGGCCCCGCGGGATTGATCCGCCTGATGCACAAGCGGCTGGGGCCAACGGTCACGCTCGTGCAGGTGATGGGCGCCGATTCGTTCGTCGGGCTCTCCCGCAAGCAGGGCGTGCTGGCACAGGCGCTGGCCGACCACGAGATGGCGGTCTTCCTGAGATACGGAACCCCGGACGGCGAGGTGCGCGCCGCGGCCGCTCGAGCCCCGGGGAAGGTCACCGTGCTGGGCGAACCCTCCAGCACTCCGGCCAGCTCGACGCAGGTGCGCACGCTCTTGCGCCAGGGGCACCCGGTCAGCCAGTGGCTGGCACCGGCCGCCGAGAGGGTCGCACGCCGCTGGAGGCTGTACGGCTCGAGCTCTGTCCCGGCCGAAGAGTGACCCCGCCTTCGTCTCCCCCGGCCCAGCGCCTCAGACGGTCTCGCCCTCGGCGATGAGCTCGGAACCGCCTGCGACACGCGGGGCCGGAGGCGCGCTGCGAGACCGGCTCTGGGTTGCGGCGATGACGGCACCGATCGTGATAGTGGCCCCGAGAAGAGTGGTTGGACCCAACGGCTCTCCCAGCACCAGAACCCCCAGCGCCACGGCCACGACCGGGTTCACGTACGCATAGGTCACGACCAGGCTGGGCCGGGCGTTCACCAGCAGCCAGCTGTACGCGCTGAAGGCGAGCAGCGACCCGCCGACAACCAGGTACGCCCAGGCGGCCCAGCCCGCGAGGGGAACGCGCGCGAGCTCCAGGGTGGCCAGCTCGCCAGTCAGCGACGCGATGGTCAACAGCCCCGTGCCGCCCGCCACCATCTCGATGGCCGACGCGACGAGCACGGACTTCGGCATCGCCCCGTGGCGCCCGATCGTGCTCCCCAGCGACCAGGACATCGCCGCGGCGACCAGCGCCGCCACGCCCGAGATGCTCGACGCCTTTCCCGAGGAGAGCTGCGGGCTCACCAGGATGGCGATCCCCGCCAGGCCCAACAGAAGCCAGAGCGCGTCCGTCAGCCCCAATCGCTCCCCTCCCGGGACGAGCGACTCCATCGACATCAGCCAGAGCGGAGTCGTGCAGATGATGAGCGCCGTCAGCCCCGAATCCACCGTCTGCTCGGCCCAGCAGACCAGGCCGTTGCCGAACACCAGGAGGATGACCCCGACCAGGGACGCCGTGGCCCACTGGACCCACTGGCGAGGCCAGCTCTCGCGTCGGGCCAGGCTGATGAGCGCCAGCACCAGGCCCGCGACCAGGAACCGAGTGCCGGCCAGCGTCGCGGGCGGCAAGGCCTCGACGCCGACGCGGATGGCCAGGTATGTGGAACCCCAGACGAAGTAGAGCAGCGACAAGGCCACTCCCGTTCGCAAGCGATGACTGGTGCTGCTCAATCCGGGTCCTCTCACTTTGCCGGCTTGCCCGCCGGCCGGCGCAACGTCTGTAGGACGGTCTCCGGCAGCGCGTAGTGCGTGACCAGGTACGAGACCAGCGCCAGGAGGTCCTCAGAGGCCGGCTCGAGGACCGGCCCTTGGATGCGGCTCTCGTCGCCGATACAGTGATTGATTTTCTCCACGAGCCGCTCGGACTCGCGCTTGAGCGCATCGCGCGAGAAGGCGGCGCTCGCGTCGGAGCCGTGGCAGTCCGCGCACGATTTCCCGCTGCGCCCAAGAACGTCCATGCCCTCGAAGAGCGCCCTGCCGAGAACGAAGTCGCGACGTTGAACGGCGCCCAGCCCGGGCGGGGGCGGCGGCGGGCGATAGGTCCCCGACGCCGAGGCGGCAGACGCAGCGAACGCGATCAGACCCAGGAGAGCGGCCAACCCCAGGCCCCGCATCGATGCGCAGCGTCTAGAACTCATGGCTGATCGAGATTCCCATGAGGTCCTGGAACCCAGTGTTGCGCGTCGACACCTGCGTGGCCAGGAAGAGGCTCGCGTCCCACTCCGAGGTCAGCCGGTAGCCGATACCCGCTCCGAGCAGCGTGAAGTCTTCGTCCACCGCCGGGAAGGGCGCGCGCCCCTCGATGGCTGCACGGGTCAGGAAGGCCGGGGAGAGAAGACCCAAGCCCGAGGTCTGCTCCACGCGCTGAGCGAAGACGCGCCCTGCGGCCCGGCCCCGAAGCGGCAGACCCAGCTCTCCGTAGAGCAATCGCTCGTCGCCCGGCTCTCCGCGGCGGCTGCGGAACGCCGCTTCCACGGTCCAGTACGAAAAGAAGGTCCCTGCGTCCAGGAGCTTGCCAGCCGAAACTCGAAACTCCAGGTCATCCTGACCATCGCCCGGAGCCGAGAAGTCGGAGGTCGGATAGGACCTGAGCGGAGTCTTGAGCTCGAGCATCGCGGAGAGACTGACCGGCTCACCAGCCTCCTCGCGCCAGAGCCGGTACTTCAGTGCAGCGCGCGCGTCGCCCCAGCCGTCATAGTCGGCGGCAGGATTGGCGCTCTGCTCGTTGGCAGCCCGCGTCGCCGAAGCCGAAACCTCGAGGCGATCGGTGAGGCCGTGCGCCGCGCTCAGCTCCAGAGCTCTGAACCGGACTGCCGGCACCGGCCGGCGCGTGCCGTCGAAGGCATGAATCTCATCGAAGCCGGCCGCCAGTGCCGTCATCCCCAGGCGGCTTCGTCCCGGCGCCAACGTCCACGGGCCCGCGACCGCTGCCGTTGCGAGCGTCGCCGCAAGGGCCAGCGCCAGAAGCGCGCGAATCATGTGCCTGAAACCTCCTTACCGTCGTGCCGAGAGGCCCGGAATGGTAGCGCATGGCACGGGTCGAGGTCTACCGGAAACTGCGCCTGCGAATTCTGCCAACCAGGCCGGCGGCCGCGAGCGCCAGGGGCGGGCCGTACTCGAGGGGGCGGATCCACCAGAGATCGCAGCCGTTCAGATAGTAGGCATACGCCACGCTCGACGTTGCCATCAGCAGCAACCAGGGGCGCGACGGCAGGAAAGGCACCAGCGGCGCGAGCCAGCAGAGGTACCAGACCTGCGCGGCGGGCGTGAAGAGGAAGAGCGAGCCCAGCACGGCGAGCGAACCGGAGATTCGCTGGCGCGCTTCGGCGCCATGGCGAATCCGCCACCATGCCCCCACGGCGAAGGGCACGGCCGCACCCGCGGCTCGAGGCAGCCAGCCGGGGCCCTGGGCAAGCAGAGCCGAGAGCACGGGAAACAGAGAACCGTTGAACTCCCAGTGGAGTCCGTAGGTCCGAATTCCATCCAGCAAGAGCTCGCCGGCGTCCCGGTAGGGAAGGTAACCGGCGCAAACGACCGCGGCGGCGATCAACCACTGCCGCAAGCCACGAAGCACCAGAGGCGCCAGGACCGCCGGATAGAGCTTGGCGAGCGTTCCCAGCCCCAGGGCCGCCGCCCCCAGGAGCCCGAATCTGCTGCCGGGCTCGGCTCCCGCGTCTTCGCGGACCCAGCACCAGACAGCCGCCGCGACGAGGAACACGGCCAGACCGTCGATGTGGCCGCTGTTGGCCAGTTCCTTCACGACGAGAGGATTCCAGGCGTAGAGCAAGACTTGTCGCCGAGGAATGCCGAGCGCTCCGAGCGCATCGGCGATGAGCGCCATCGTGGCGATGTCCAGCAGTACCAGGAGCACCCGGATTCCGAGCGACCGCCCGCCGGCCAGCGCTGCCCCCGCCCGGAACAGCCACTGCGCGGCGGGCGGGTAGACAGTGCGGACGGTGGGATAGGAGACGCGGCCCCAATCATCGTCGCGCAGCTCTTCCAGCGCCAGCGAAGCGGGCGGGTGAAGGTAGGGGTTCACCCCGCTGGCGCCGACCCGGGCGTCCCAGGCGTAACGGTAAAAATCATCGTCGAGCATCGGCTCCCCGACGAGTGCGACGAGCCGCAAGGCGATGCCGATCGCGAGAATCCGAGCCGTGTCCGAAGTTTCGCCGGTCCTTCGAAGCACGCGCGCAACTGCTACCGCCCAGAGCAGGCTGCTCGTCGCCATGAGCGCCAGGAACACGGGTACGGACTGCGCGCCCAGCGACGACCAGGCCAAGAGGCCGTGAGCGCCCACGCACGCCCAACCGAGAGTCCAGAGGGACATCTTCGGGCGGCGGGGCCTCAGCCGGCGGCCGGCTTGGGGGAAGGAGCCGCCGGGGCTCGGGGCAGCTCCACCGAGAAGGTCGTGCCGGACCCGGCCGCCGTCTCGAAGCGGACGGAGCCGCCGTGCGCATCGGCCACGCTCTTCACGATCGCCAGACCCAGGCCGGTCCCACCGGACTTGCCGTGAGTCGCGAAGGGCTGAAAGAGCCGCTCGGCGACTTCAGGCGGGATTCCGGGGCCCTCGTCGCGTACGGTCAGCTTCCACCGCTCGGCCTCGACCGAGCAGCCGAGCTCGACCGTCTTGCCGGACCCGACGGCCTCGATCGCGTTCTTTCCCAGGTTGTAGAGCACGCGCCGGAGCTTGTCGGCGTCGCCCGAAACCTGCTGCTCGCTCGTCGGGCCGCGAGCCAGCCGGACGGCGCGCCTTGCGGCCACGGGCGCCAGATCGGCAAGGACGTCGTCGACCAGTGACGACGCCGCAAACGATGAGAAGGCGAGCGTGTGACGGCCTCGAGTGAACTCCAGCACGTCCTGGCACATCGCCTCCATCCGCCGCCCCTGCTCGACGATTCGCGTCGCCATCTTGGCCCGCTCCTGCGGCTCCTCCTCGCCCGGCAGGAGCTCGGCATTGCCCGAGATCACCTGGATCGGTCCCCGCAGATCGTGCACGAGAGAGCCGGCCATCTGCCCCACGACGGCCAACCGTTCATTCATCCGGGCCCGCTGGATTGCCTCCCGCATGACCCCGAAATGCCTCGCCAGTCTGCCGATCTCATCAGGCGCGTCCTTCGGCAGCTCCCGCTCGTTGTCGCCCGCCGCAGCCGCGTCCACGGCTGCTGTCAACTCCTGCAGCGGCTGCGCCAGCCGCGTCGACAGTCGACGCGCCAGCAGGAAGGTGACCGTCAGGCCGACCCACGTGAACAGCAAGAACTCGAGCAGCTCGCGCCAGAGCTGGTCCAGCACCTGCTGCACGCGGTAGTCGGCTTCGAGCAGCGCCACGACCCGGCCCAGAGAGTCGCGGATCGGAGCGTAGGCCGAGACCCACTGTCCGAACATGTCCCCATAGACACCGGTGGTCACCACTTCGCCGCGATCGAACACGGGCTCCATCTCGGGTCTGAGTTTATAGGGAAGGCCGATCTCCCAGTC
>JACPRK010000002.1 GCA_016190005.1 Candidatus Wallbacteria bacterium
GCCTTCGCTGTGCTCGATTCTTCATTGCCGGTTCCCGGCTCCCTGTTCCCGGCTCCCTGTTCCCTGTTCGACTGGGACCAGACGCGCGGGCCGGATCGAATTCTCCGACGCGCCCCTAGCGCCTCCGCCAGCCAGGGGCAGGCTTGAGGCCCGAGGGATCAGGCGTCAGGCGTCAGGCTTCAGGCGTCAGGCTTCAGGCGTCAGGGGGGGGGCAGGGCATTGGCTGGCGCCGCTCATCGTGGTCGCCCAGCACTCAAGCCTTCCTGAAGTGACACCCCCGGCTCTGGGGATTCCTGAGCGCGGCGTCGATCACGATCTGGGCGGTGAGAACGGCGTTGCGGAGCTCTATGAGCTGCCGGGTGAGCTTGGTGGAGCGGTAGAAGGACATGACACGCCGGTAGAGGTAGCCGATGTCGTCGGCGGCGCGTCGCAGGCGTTTCTCCGTGCGGACGATGCCGGCGTAGTTCCACATCGTCGTCTGGACCGTGAGGAGATCCTGAGTGATGAGCACGGGGTCTTCTTCTTCGACCAGCCCCTCGTCGCGCCACGGGGGGATGGTCCGGGCGGAGGCCGGGAGCTCTCGGGGGCCGTGCTCGAGGATCTTGCGGACGGCCCGGGAGCCCCAGACGACGCCCTCCAGCAGCGAAGTGCTGGCGAGCCGGTTGGCGCCGTGCAGGCCGGTGCAGGCGACTTCGCCCACCGCGTAGAGGTTCGGCAGCTCCGTCTGCCCGAAGGGATCGACCTTCACGCCGCCGCAGAAGTAGTGGGCGGCGGGCACGACCGGGATCGGCTCACGGGTGATGTCGATTCCGTACTTCAGGCACGTGGCGTGGATGGTCGGGAATCGCCCGGCGATGTCCAGTCCCCTGGGCGCGCTGCCGGCGATGTCGAGGAAGACGCAGGGCTCGCCCGTGCGGGCCATCTCCTCGTGGATGGCGCGGGCGACGACGTCGCGGGGCGCCAGGTCCTTCAGTCTTGGCGCGTAGCGCTTCATGAACGCTTCGCCCTTCGCGCTGACCAAGCGGCCGCCCTCGCCGCGCACGGCCTCGCTGATCAGGAAGCGGCCGGCGTCCCGGTGGAAGAGGGCGGTCGGGTGGAACTGTACGTACTCGGCGTTGATGACGCTGGCGCCGGCGCGCCGGGCCATGGCGACGCCGTCGCCGGTGGCGGTGGAGGGGTTGGTGGTGTGCAAATAGATGCGGCCAATGCCGCCCGAGGCCAGCACGGTGTTGGCCGCCAGGCGCGTGACGACGCGCGAGCTGGCCGTGTCGAACACGTAAGCGCCCAGGCACTCATTCGGAGCATAAACAGCCAACGGGTCCGTTGAGTGGTGGGCACTGGTGATGAGGTCGATCGCCACCTGCCCGGAGAGCAAGCGCACGTTCGGCAGGCGTCGGACCGCCGCGAGCAGCTTGAGCTCGATCTCCTTGCCGGTCGCGTCCTGGTGGTGATAGATGCGCCGGCGGCTGTGGGCGGCCTCCGCCGTGAGGTTGATCTCCCCGTCCTCGGTCTGGTCGAACTCCACGCCGGCCAGGCCGATGAGCAGCTCGGCGACCTTGGCGGGCCCCTCCGAGGTGAGGACGCCGGCCGCATCCGGAGAGCTGGAGCCGGCGCCGGCGGCCAGGATGTCCCTGGCGAAGAGCCCGGGCGGGTCGTCGAGACCGCGCACGGCGATGCCGCCCTGGGCGTAGTAAGTGTTCGACTCCGCCGGGTCGTCCATCTTCGAAAGCAGCGTCACGTCCAGCCCGGCCCGCCCGGCCTCCAGCGCCGCGACCAGCCCGGCGATGCCGGTGCCGATGACCAGCAGGTCGCTCGGCGCCTCCCCCCGGATCGCACTCCGGCGCCCGCGGGAAGCCGCTTTGACGCGTTGCGTCATCGCCGCTCGAACCGGGCCGCGCACTCCACGTGCGTCGTCTGCGGGAACATGTCGACCGGAGCCACCGCCGTCAGCCGGAACCCGATCCGGTCCAGCGCCCGGGCGTCCCTGGCCAGCGTCACGGGGTTGCAGCTCACGTAGACGAGCCGTCCCGGAGCGAATCGCGCGATTCGCTCGAGCGACTCCTCGGCGCACCCCGACCTGGGCGGATCGACCACGAAGAGCGTCACCTTCGTCCGGAACCGGTCCAGCGCCTCCAGCTGCTCGGCGGCCTGTCCTCGCAGGAACTTGCAATTGGTGAGCCCGAGCCGCCCAGCGTTGGCCCGCGCGTCCGCCACGGCGCCCGGCGTGTCCTCGATGGCGTGCACCTCCCGGACCAGCTTCGCCAGCTGCAGAGTGAAGAGCCCCACCCCGCTGAAGAGGTCCACGGCCGTGTCGGCTTCCGTCGGCTCCGCCAGCCGCAACACCGTCCGTACCAGCGTCTCGGTCTGCACCGGATTCGCCTGGAAGAAGCTCCCAAGGCCATAGGTGTAGTCCACCCCGCAGATTCGCTCCGTCAGTGACGTCTCACCGACCGCCACCTGCATTTTCCGGTCCACGAAGGCGGCCCCCTTCACCACCGGGCACCGCTCCATCAGCCGCTCCGAGAGCTGCCGGAAGAGCACCGGGTCCTTCAAGCGCGTGTGGTAGAGCACCGCCGCCCTGCCCTCCAGCCGCGACGATCGCACGATGATCGAGTGCAGCTTGCGCCTGAGCATCCCCCAGTCGGGCAGCACCTCCCGGAAGGCGGCCAGGGTCGCGTTGATCTCCGGTGAGCTGATCGGGCACTGGCCCACCTCTACGATGCTGCGAGCGCCGGCCATCGTGAACCCCAGCCGCGGCACTCCTCCCGCCGGCAGCACGCTGAAGTCTGCCTTGTTGCGGTAGCCCCAGGGCTCCTCCATCCCGGCCACATCGGCCAGGATTTCGCCCACGCCGAGCCCCTCGGCGGCGAACGCCTGGAGCACGGCCCTCCGCTTGAAGGCCAGCTGTTGCGCGTAGGAAAGCTGCTGCACCTGGCAGCCGCCGCAGGTGTCGAAGTGTGCGCACCGGGCTTCGATCGTCTCGAACGGCTCCTCGAGGAGAGGATAGACCTCCTCCTCGGCCGTCTTCTGCTTGGCGGCGCTGAGAGAGGTTTGAACCATGGTGGCCTGACCCGTCCCGGGCCGGGACGTCAGCGAGCCGCCACCAGCTCCTGGTGCTGGCAGGCGAGCGCCTTGACGTAATCGGTCGCGCTGATGAGCCCCCGCCGCAAGAGCAGTGCCCCGAGACGCTCATGATTGCCCGAGAGCTTCTGCTCCATCAGGGCCTCGTTCAAGGTCGCCTCGGAGATCAGGCGCATATCGACCAGGATCTTGCCGAGCTGTTGCCTCTGGAACCCGAGCGGGATCTGCATGGTGGCCTCCGATGGACGCGTGAAACCCCTCTTCTGAAGCGGGAAATTATAACACGTCTCTCATCTTCGGGTCAAGCGCGTCCCGGAGACCGTCCCCCAGGAAGTTGAAGCAGAGCACTGTCACAGCGATGGCCGAGGCCGGCCAGATGGCCACCCACGGCGCCTGCCTCACGTGGTCCATTCCGTAGAAGACCATCACGCCCCAGGACGGGGCCGACGAGGGCGCCCCCAGCCCCAGGAAGCTCAGGCTGGCCTCCGACAGAATCGTGATGCCGATCCTCAGCGTGAAGAGCACGATCAGCGTCGAGAGGCAGTTCGGCAGGATGTGGTGAAAGATGATTCGCCCCGCCCCGGCGCCCGCGGCGACGGCCGCCAGCACGAACTCCTGCTCCCTGAGCGTCAGCACCAGGCTCCGCACCATGCGTCCCGTGCCCGCCCAGCCGCTCACCGTCAGCGCCAGGAAGATCGACGTGACGCCGCTGCCCAGGCTTGCCGCGATCAGGATCGTCAACAGCAGCGACGGAAAGGCGAGCACTACGTCCGTCAGCCGCATCAGCACCGTGTCGATCCAGCCGCCGAAGTACCCGGAGGCCACACCCACCAGCACGCCGATCACCATCGACAGAAGCGACGCCACCAGCCCGATGAAGATCGTCACGCGCGTCCCCATGATCACCTTGCTGAAGACGTCGGAGCCGTGCCAGTCGGTGCCGAAGAGGTGCCCCAGGCTTGGCGGCTCCAGAGTGGTGCCCAGGGTGCTCGCCAGGCTCTCCACGCCGACCGGGTAGGGCGCAATCCACGGCGCGGCGAGGGCCACCACGCAGAGCGCCGCCGCGCCCACGGCCCCGGCCAGTGTCAGCGGGTTGCCCGAGAGCAGTCGCCAGCCGGCCTCCAGCGGCGTGAGTCGCCTACTCATAACGCACCCTGGGGTCCAGTACCGCGTAGAGGACGTCCACGATCAGGTTCGCCAGAAGAAACAGGAAGCTGGAGAGGAGCACAGTCGCCATCACGACGTTGGGGTCTCGGTCCTGGATTCCCTTCAACGCGTAGAGGCCGATGCCCCGGAAGTTGAAGATCGTCTCGGTGATGAGCGAGCCCGACAGCAGGCTGCCCAAGTCGAGCCCGATGAGCGTCACGATCGGCAAGAGCGCGTTGCGCAGCGCGTGTCCCAGCACCACGGTCCACTCCGAGAGCCCCTTGGCGCGCGCCGTCCGGATGAAGTCGGTCCTCAGGATGTCCATCAACGTCGAGCGTGTCACGCGCTGGATGAAGGCCGCTGGCCGCAGCCCCAGCGTGATCGAAGGCAGGATGAGGTTCACAGCTAGTGACGGCGTGTCGCTCGAGGAGGGCAGCCACCTGAGCTTGAGCGCAAAGAAGAGCATCAGCATCAGCCCGAACCAGAAGACGGGCGTGGAGAGGCCGAACACCGCCACGAAGCGGCAGGCGTGATCCGTCCAACTCCCCGGCTTGACCGCCGAGAGCACGCCGGTCAGAAGCCCCAGCGCCGTGGCCAGCGCCACCGAGGTCAGCGCCAGGATGCACGTGTTCGGGAATCGGTCGGCGATCTCGGCCGCGATCGGTACCTGGTTGACGCTCGTACCCAGGTCGCCTCGCGCCAGCCGGGCCACGTAGAGCCCGAACTGCTCCCACCAGGGGCGATCGAAGTTGTACTCGCGCATCAACCGCGCGCGCTCTTCGGGCGTGCCGCCCCGCTCCCCGAGCAGCCGCTCCACCGGCGAGCCCGGCACCAGCTGCATCAGGAAGAAAGTCAGGAACAGGATGCCCAGGAGCAGCGGAACCGCAAGCAGCAGCCGGCGGACGACGTAGATGAGCATGGGGAAGCTAGGCTCTAGCTTCCAGCTTCTTCACCACGTCGCCGACGTAGGAGTCGGCGCGGCCGCCCGGGCAGTAGGTGAGCGTATCGTAGAGGGCCCGGATCTCGATCTCCTCGACGGGATCGAGCCTCTCGAGCAGCCCCTTGAGGCGCTCGGCGATGCGGCGGGCGTCGGCGGCGTCCTGGTTGGGCAGGATGACGGCGAAGCGGCCGGGCGCGACCTCGACGACGAGATCGCGCCGGCGAATCTGGCGTGAAAGGATGAGACGAGTCTCTCGACCCATCTGCTCCATCGTCGAACGGCTCAGCCGTGCCGGATGGCCGAGCGTGAAGAACACCGTCGACAGCGATGCCCCGAAGAGCTCTGCCTTCCGCACTTCCTCGGTCAGCACTGCGGGCAGCTCGCTGACGGCGCGGAACTTGCGCTCGGCCTCGGCCTGCCGCGAGGACATCAGGCCCGCGACGTGGGCAGCGCCGGCCGTGAAGCCCTCCAGGTCCCGGTCCCCGATGGCCGGGCGCGCGCGCATCGAGATGGCGGCGCCGCCCCAGAGGTAGCGGCCGTCAGTGCCGATGAGAACGACCCTGTCGCCCCGCTCCAGTTTGTGGGCGGCGGCCAGGTGGTAGAAGGAGAGCGGCAGGGTAGCCGAGAGAAGGTTTGCGGAGTGGAGCAGCTCGCCGAAGAGCACTCCGCGCCCGAGCTTGAGCTTGCGGCCCGCGCGTTCGATCGCCGCCGAGTGGATCTGCTGCGGCAGCACGAACTTGAGCTCGGCCGGCTCCATGCCTTCCCTCTGCAGCAGCTCTCCGAGGGTGCGCTCGAAGCCGGCCTGGAGCTTCTCTCTGGGCTGGTGATAGAGCGGCAGGGAGTAGGATGCCTCCAGCCCGCGCGCGTCGGCCACGGGGGCGACCTCAGAGGCAGGGCCCGCGCTCGACAGGAAGGGGGCCGAAATCGTGGCGAATCCTTTGGAGCGGGAAAGCACCATGGCAGCGGCCCCATCGCCGAAGAGGTAGCAGGTGCGGCGATCTCGCAGGTCCGAGAAGGACGAGAAGCACTCGGCGCCGATGACCAGGGCGTTCTCGAAGCCGGACAGGCCCAGGTACTGATGGGCCAGCTGCAGCCCCATGACGAAGCCGATGGCCGGCGTGCCAATGTCGAGCGCCACGGCCCTCGAAAGCTGGAGCCGATCCTTGACCACGCCCGCCGTCGATTGTGGCAGTACGGAATCGGGGAAGCTGGTCGCCAGCACCAGCAGGTCGATGTCTCCGTTGGACAGCCCCGCCATCTCGAGCGCCTCGCGAGCGGCGGTGGTTGCTAGCGTGCTCGACTTCTCGAGGCTGTCCGAGAGGGTCCGGCGTTCGATGCCGGTGCGCTCGACAATCCAGGCCGGCTCGATGCCGTTCAACTTCGAGAGGGTCTCGTTTGGAACCACGCGGTTGGGGAGAGCCGCGCCGATGCCCCGGATGTGGACTCGCTTCATAGACCTGCTTGCCGAAAAGAAGGGCGGGAGGACGGCCCTTGTCCAGGAGAACCGCCTCCCGCTCTAGGTGGTCGGGGCGAGAGGATTTGAACCTCCGACTCCACGGTCCCGAACCGTGTGCGCTACCAGGCTGCGCTACGCCCCGTCTTGTTCCTCGGCCCGCTGCCTCCTGGACACGGCCGTGTCGTGCGACAGGAGGAAGAGGACCACAATTCCGCTGAAGATACCCAACAGGACGTTCACCATACCACTTTCGGACCCGTAGTCCGAGAGAATTCGTGTCGCCTGCCAGAGACTGAAGCCCAGGATGAAAACTCCGGCCAGGTAGCCCATCGCCCGCTTCAAGGCGTTGCGGCCATCCCGCTCCCGCAGGAGCCTGCGCTTGGGACCGATGCGGATCGGCTGTTTGCCACCCGATTGGCGGCCCCGCAGTTCGACGCTTGGTCCCCGAGCCAGGAGCCTCCGTGTGATGCGCCGCCAGAATCGACGTAGCAGCCCAGGACGCCGTGCCGAGTCCCGGTGGGAATAGAGCCAGGCGATGGTCGCCGCCTGGCCACCGCCCCGAGGCTCTTCGCGCGCGGTCGGCTGTTCCAGGCGCAGCAGATTGCCCTCGCGGCAGTGCGAGGGCCCCTTGGTCGCCGGCCGGCCTGCCGGGCGAGTGCGTCGCTCGAGCATCGTGCCTTCAGTTTGAAGTGATGAACCGTACAAAATGGACGGCGGCCAATCCCGCCAGTAGAGCGATGAGATAGCCCGACACGGAATCTCTCATCGGCTCGAAAAACTTGGCATCCGAGAGCTGGTGACAGCAGGACCGGAGTCCCTGGAAGAACGCGTAAAGAAAGGCTGCCGGAAGGAGAATGAACCCCGCTAGCAGGAGTCCGGAGAGCGCTCGTTCCAGCCGATACCTCCGCGTTCTGGAAGGCCGACTCCCAGATTCGGGCGGCATTATAGCCGCCGCCGCAAGTGAAGTCAAAGAGTTTGCGGCCCCAATGGAGCTTTCGCTGGCCTCCGAGCTGGCGACGACCGCCTGCGGCTCTAAAGTCTCTCCAGCTCGACGCGGCCGCCGGGGAGGCTCCGCGCGCGCCAGAAAGTTCTGCCCTGGAAGGCTGCCCGCAAAGCGCGCATGTCCGGCTGTTCTTGCGCGTAGACGACAGGCGCGTCCAGGCGGACCGGCTGCTGCGGAAAGGCGCAGTTCCAGAGCTCGGTGCCGACGACGATGACCGCTGGGGAGTCAGGCGAGCGAGCCTCGACAGCATTTACCAGGGCGGGGCCGACGCCCCAGTAGTCGTCGGAGAATCCCCGGACCAGGCGCGGTCCGTAGAACGCACCGCCGGCCAGGGTGAATCCAGCCAGGGCCAGGGCGACCACGCCCCGGCCGCAGACAACGTCACCCAGCGCCGCCCCGACCCGCCGCGCCAGAAAGAGACAGGCACCGGCCGTCAACGCGAGCCATAGGCCGGCGGTCTCGTAGATGTAGCGTGGGCCGAAACAGAGATCTTGGTAGTAGTGAAATCCGTACAGCAGGGCGAGCCCTCCTGCGCTCGACAAGGCCATGAGCTCCCAGGCCGCCAGGGCAGGCCCCAAGGCCACGCGGACCATCACAGGAGCCAGTGCGGCCACCGGCCAGGTGAACAGGTACTTCTGGAGCGAGTTGTAGCTGCCCAGGAAGTTGGCGATGGCCTTTTCGGGCCAGTGCTCGTTTCCGACGATTCCCGACCCGAATCCGAGCCGGAACGAGCCGTCCAGGTGGCGGCTCACCGGGAAGACGGCGGGACTGCCCGTGACCAGGGCGTTCTGGGCGGCCAGCGGCGCCAGGCCGATTGCGCACCCGAGCACCAGCGCCCCGGCCCAGGCTGCGCGGTCCCGAGGGGCCCTTGCCAGGAAAAGAAGGCCGTCAGCCGCTAGCGGCAGGCTCATCCCAAGAGCGGTCAGCGGCCGCACCGCGGCGAAGAACCCGAGCGCTCCTCCTGCTGCCAGGGCCCACGCCAGCCTCCCTGTCGCTGCGCGCCGGGATCGGCCATAGGTCCAGAGAGTGAGCTGGAAGGTGGCCAGGGCTCCGGTATGGGACATGAAGTCTCCGCCCATCACCAGGACAAACGGGGACACCAGCCCCAGGACCGCCGCCAGCCGGGCTGTCGACTCCCCGGCCTCGTCTCTGAGCCACAGGTAGAGCAGGGCGAGCGCCGTGGCTACGAGTGCGGCCGGCATCACCCAGGGCGTGCCGAGCAGATGGCCTGGCGCAAGTAGCAGGGCGTGACCGACGGGGTACATCGGGAAAAGATGGCCGCCGGAAGAGACGACGAACGGATGGGCCAGGTAGGCGTCCAGGCCGGGCGGGACCGTCAGGCCGAGCTGCCCTGCTGCCAGGAGCTTGGCCTGGTAGAAGTAGACGGTGGAGTCGATGACGTGCGGAAGTCCGTCGAAGCATGCCAGCGCCGCGATGGCGCACTCGGCAAAGGCGATTGCCCAGATCCCGCAGACAAACACGGTGGTCGTAGGCACCGCCATGCGCTCGGCCAGCCTCCCCGCGAACCGCGCGGCCGGCCCGCGGGCGGACGCGTGCAGCGCGGCGCCGAACATGAGCGCCCAGATCGCCGTCACGGCCAGCGCCGAGATGCTCCGCAGAGTGGTCGGCCGGCCGGGCACCAGCGTGAAGAGCAAGATCGAGAGGAGTACCCACCTGATCCGGCCGTCCCCCGCATTCTTCGCTTCGCGCTTGGTCAGTCGCCAGGCCGCCAGTGCCGCGGCGAGCAGGGCGATGACCCACGGCCAGCTCTGCCGGCCCAGATCGAAGTAACCCAGCTGCCAGGCCGGCGCGGGCATGAAGAGGACCTCGTACGGATGGAAGAGCGGATGATCGCGCGAGGCCCAGAGGAAAGCACTGAAGAGCAGGAGGACTCCCCACGCCGCCGGCGAGCTCGGGCGCTCGGCTCCGGCTGCCTGGGCCGCCTGGTGCCTACCTTTCAGGCCGGCGCAGGGAGGCTTCAGGTGCTCGGGGGATGCTTCGGTCATGCGGGTCGAACTGGGCGGGGCAAGCGGGCGGAGACTCGCCAGCAGCTTGACACGATCGAACGCGGCCGGTCGAGCCCTTCTGGCGTGCCCGGAAGGCCTCCCCTTTCCTTGACAAGCCCATTCTTGCACGCCTATAATGGCCTCGCTCAGAATGGCTCCAATTATGGATTTTCCTGGTCCAAACGCGCCGGTTTTGCCGTCGGATCAGCGCCGGAATCCGGCAGAACCGGAGCGACCAGGCTTCAAGGGGGCGCCGGTGCCGACGGACCGACACGACGGAATCTCTCCCAACTCTTGAACCCCTCGCAGGGCATACGCAGGGAGCCGGTCCCGGCGGCCGCGAAGTCGGTCGCTCGACGGACAGGGTGTTGACGTCCCATGGCGAAAGTCAGCGTCCGGCACCTGGAGAACGGGCAGTTCGTAACGGTCGACAACGTCGAGATTGCCGTCCTCACCAACGTCGGCCTGCGCCGCGAGCATAACGAGGACAACTACTACATCTTCGACCCCCAGGGCTGTGACACGACGGGGCGCGGGATGTTGTTCGCTGTCGCCGACGGCATGGGGGGCCACGCTGCCGGCGAGACCGCCAGTCGCATCGCCGTCGAGACTCTCCGGTCCTACTACACGGAAGCGATGAACGGCAGCTTCCGGGATGCGCTCGAACGCTGCATCCTGGACGCCAACGCCCGCATCTACGGCCAGGCCCAGACCTCGCCCATCCTCAAAGGCATGGGGACCACCCTGACGGTCGCAGTCCTCTCCAACACGACTCTCAATGTCGGGCAGATCGGTGACAGCCGGGCGTACCTGATCCGCGCCAAGACAATCACGCAGCTCACCGACGATCATTCGCTGGTCGCCGAACAGATTCGCCAGGGGTTGCTGACGGAGGAAGAAGCGGCCAATCATCCGGCTCGCAACATCATCACTCGCGCCTTGGGCACCAAGGAGAAGGTCGAGGCCGACTACAGCAACTGCACCCTCGAGGTCGACGACCGAGTGCTGGTCTGCTCCGATGGTCTGCACGGCGTGGTCACCAACGAACAGATCCTCGAGATAGCGCTCGCGGCGCCCGATTCAGCTGCCGCGTGCGAGCAGCTCATAGCGCGCGCCAACGAGGGCGGCGGACCCGACAACATCACGGCCATCCTGGTACACCTGCGGCCCATCCGCCCGTTCTGGAAGCGGTTGCTCAGCTGGCGGTAGCCATCCCCGGAGGAATCGATGAATTTCGTAGCGGGCCTTCCTTACAGCGTCAACCAAGCGGTCATGTCGGTGGGCGCACTGCTGGCGGCCATGGTGCTCGTGCTCCTGTTCAAGATCCTGATGACCGACCGCGCCATCAAGAAGCTGGAGAAGGAGCACGGACCGGCGCCCGCTGCCGGAGGCGCCGCGCCCTCCACCGGCCACACGAAGGCTGCGAGCCCGCCCAAGTCCGAGACCCAGCCAGCTCCCGCCCCCGCGGCCGCCGCCCCCGCGGAGCCCGCCAAGCCCGCCGTTCCCGACCCGAGCATGGTCACCCAGTACCAGGCCGGCACGGGCGAAGGAATTCCCGAGCTCGAGGAGCAGCTCAAGCAGGACCCTGAGAACCCCGACCTGCTCGACTGGCTCGCCTTCATGTACTACAGCAACGGGAAGCTCCAGCAGGCCGTGGAGACCTACCAGCGTGCCATCGCGCTCAACTATGACAACGAACACCAGCACTACTACCTCGCCAACTCCTTCTACAAGCTGGGGGACGTCGAGCGCGCCTGCGAGGAGTGGGATGTCGTCATCGCTCTGAAGCCCGACGGCAAGCTCGCCAAGAACGCCGAGGACCGCATCGAGAAGTGCAAGAAGGGCCAGACCATTTCGATTGAGAGCGGGCCGCGCGCCTGAAAATGAAGACGCTCGACACTCTCAAGTCGTTCGTCATCCTCGAGGAGTTGGCCCATGGGGGGATGGGGGCCGTCCATGTCGGCTACAACCCGGCCGCCCGCAGGCTCGTGGCCATCAAGACGCTCTTCAAGGAGCAGGGCAAGGACAAGGTCTACGTCGAGCGCTTCCGCTGGGAAGGCGATATCTATCGGCGGCTCTCTCACCCCAACATCGTCGGCTACGTCGATATGGACGAGGTGGAGGGCGTCAACTTCATCGCGATGGAGCACGTCCGTGGCCGGCCGCTGGATGCGATTCTCAAGGAGAAGGGGCGGCTGAGCTGGGAGGAGTCGGTCCGGATCGCGGGGTCGCTCGCCGACGCGATGGCCCACTACCACGAACGCAAGCTGCTCCACCGAGATATCAAGCCCCAGAACGTTCTGCTCACCGCCGATGGCGTGGTGAAGCTGATCGATTTCGGTATCGCGATCAGCCTGGAGCAGGCTGCGCAGCCCGACGGCAGCATCGTCGGCACCTTCAACTACGCCAGCCCCGAGCAGAACCAGGGCCGCAAGCTCGACGAGCGCAGCGACATCTACGCGCTCGGCTTGATGCTCTACGAGATGCTCACCGGCAAGCGAGTCTTCCCCCAGACATCGCTGGCTGAGGTCTCGAGCTCCCAGCTCAAGGCCGACGTCCCATATCCGAGCGCCGTCGAGTCCGACGTCCCGAAGGGGCTCGACAAGATCGTGATGAAGCTCATCGCCCGGGACGCCAACGCGCGTTACCAGAAGGCCAAGGAACTGCTCGCGGACCTCGAGCTCTGCAAGGAAGACCCCCACGGCTTCGATCCGCGCTCCGCCTTCGACGACGAGGGCATCACGGCCAAATGGGAGCAGGCAAAGGCTTTCCTTGTGAAGAAGGACTTCGACCAGGCTCTTCGGCTGGCCCAGGTGGTCCTGAGTCGGAAGTCCGATTCGGCCGAGGTGCACGCTCTGCTGGGCAAGGCGCATGCCGGCGCCGGCGCCGCCGACGAGGCCGTGGCGAGCTTCGCCAAGGCGATGGAGCTGGAACCCGAAAGCGACCAGCATCGGCTCGACTACGGCATTGCGCTCTACGGCCTCCACAGGTTCGACGAGGCCTCCGAGGTCTTCCAGAACATCCTCGACCTCGTACCGGACAACCCGTACGCAAAGCGCTACATCGGCCTCTGCCAGCAGGCGAAGAACACGCCGACACCCGCTACATCGACGCCCGCCGCCGGGACGCCGGTCCCTGCGGCCGTTTCGGACCCGGGAGCCGTCAAGCCCGTCAGCGCGCCCGGGGCCGTCAAGCCTGAATCAGGCCCGGGTAAGGGCAAGTCGAGTGGCGCCGTTCCGATGCAGTCCGCGCCGCTGCCGGTGGCGACGACCTCGAAGGCGGCCTACCTCTGGTGGGGAATCGGCGCTTTCCAGGCAGGCAAAGCTGGGATGGGCCTGGTCCTCTCACTGCTCGAGGCAGCCATCCTGGGGGCAATCGCTTTGCCCTGGACGCCCGTCTGGGAAGGCCTCGTGGCGCCCTCGGGGCCTCTCGGCCCATTCTTTGCGGCAAACGGGCCGCTCGCGGCGGCCGCCCCTTTCAAGGAGTGGACGGTAGCCGGACCTGCGTTATTGATCTTCCTGATCCTCGAGCTCGTCGTTCCACCGAAGACCCGACCGTCATCTTGATGCACGACTCCATGGACGTGAACCGAACCGTGTCGTACTTCTGCCGCACCGATATCGGGCTGCTTCGCAAGCAGAACGAGGACAACTACTACGTCCCGCCAGCAGCCGAGGAGACGCCGCACCTCCCCCAGCTCTTCGCCGTCGCCGATGGGATGGGCGGCCACAGGGGCGGGAAGATGGCAAGTCAGCTGGCGGTCGATACGCTCGCTTCGAGCTACCTGACCGCCCCGAGCGATTTCTCCGCCGAGGCACGCATCGTCAAGGCCGTGCAGGACGCAAATCTGAAGGTCTTCGAGACCTCGGCCACCATCCCCGAGTACTTCGGAATGGGCACGACGCTGACCTCGGTTGTCGTCAACGGCTCGGAGGCCATCGTCGGTCACGTCGGCGACAGCCGGCTCTATCACTTCCGGAAGGGACGCTTGACGCAGGTGACGCTCGACCATTCCCTGGTCGCCCAGGCCGTGCGGGAGGGCATCCTGACGGCAGAACAGGCACGCATCCACCCGCAACGAAACATCATCACCAAGGCGCTGGGCACACGCTCCGACATCGAGGTCGACACGGCTCACGTCGCGCTGGAGCCCGGGGATCTGCTACTGCTCTCCAGCGACGGTCTCCACGGCCTGGTCGAAGACGACGAGCTCAAGGCCGTGATCGAAACCAACCTGGAAGACCCCGACCGTCTGGTGCAGGACCTGGTCCAGGCCGCGCTCGATCACGGAGGCAGCGACAACGTTACGGTCGTTCTCGTCCGCTACGACGGCCCGGCCCGCGGGGAGTAGCCAGTAGCCAGTAGGGGGCGCGGGCCAGCTAGGAGCGTGTCGGAGAAATGCGAGCAGAGGCGATTACTGGAGGAAGACCGAACAGGGAACAGGGAACAGAAAACAGGCAACAGGGAACGGAAAAACCCTGTCCTGGACAAGTCATTTCCCATTGCCTGGTCCCGGTCCCCGGTTGCCTGTTCCCTGTTCGTACTTCCGAGGAATCCCGGGCGGATCGTAATTCTCCGACACGCTCCTAGACCCCGCTCACCC
>JACPRK010000048.1 GCA_016190005.1 Candidatus Wallbacteria bacterium
ACAAAGGCCCCACCCGTAGCCGCGACGTGTCTCCCCCATCCCCTACTCGTACTCCCTACTCCCCCAGACGCAAGAAAGGAGGCCCTGGGGGCCTCCCTTTCCTGGCGCGTGCCCGGACTCAGTTGACGGCGACGGTCGTCGTGACGTCTTCCTGGCCCGTGATGCGCAGGACCTCGATCCGGGAATCGCCGGCGGCGTCCTGGTCGCACGGAAGCACCATGTAGACTTCGTAGCTGTCGTCGAAGAGCTGGAGCTGGCGCATGAGCGAGTGCTGGCGGGTCTTCAAGGGGGCTTCCTCCTCGGCAGTGGCGGGAATCAGAACAGAAGGCTGGTTCGGGTCAGGATGTCGGAAGGCAGTCCCGGGCGGCGCGTTTGAGCACGGTTCCCCTTCTTCGCCGGGCCGTGGGCGACAACGCCCGCAGTCGGTTTGCCCCATTCGTGGCTGTGGGTGCCAGCCTGGAAGAGACGGAAGTTCTGGTTGCGCTCGGACTTGGACACGAGGGACCTCCTGTGGGACAACCCACCGGCAATGGCCAAGTCGGGCCTCGCGGCGGAGGGTCGTACACCCCACTCATCGACATCCGACACGCGATTGCTGAGAGAGGGGAAGCCGATACTTTTGTTAAGCTGATGCGCGTGCCGAAACTCCCCTTCTGGTTGCTGGCCGCCCTGCTCGCGGCCGCGCCGCTGGCAGCCGACGAGTCCTCGGATGCGCTCGAGCAGCTCCTGGCCGAGCACCCCGAGCCCGAGCCGGGCAGGTCCGTCGGCCTCCCGATCTGGGCCCGTCTGCGGCTGACCGCCGCGGCCCCCCCGGTGCTGGGCGAGCCCTTCGCCGTCGAGGCAGAGCTCGAAGCGACCCTGGCCGACCTGCCCGACGCCCGATTCCTCTGGCGCCTGCCAAACGCCGTGCGGCTCTCCGAAGGCGAGCTCGAGGGCGCCGTCGCCCTGGCTCGCGGTAAGCCGGTCCGCCGCACCTGGAAGCTGGTCGCCCAGGCGCCCGTCTCCATCGTCGACGGCCAGCTCCTGCTGACCCTGGTGGCCACGCCGCCCCGCAAGGCCCTGCTGGACAAGGCGCGCGCCGTGTCCGCCGAAGCCGCCGGCGCCGTGCGCGCCGAGCTCGATCGCCAGGCAGGCCGCCCCCAATCGGTAGAAGAGCGCCTGGAGATCGCCGTCAGCGCCCGCGAGGGATTTGTCGGCTTCACGCCTCTCGTCTGGGGCGCCTATCTGGGCGGCGACGGCTTCTACGTCGGAACCGGAAGCTTCATGGACACGAACTTCGCCGCGCAGGACCTGGTGGCCGACGCCGAGCGCCAGATCCTCGAGGGCAAGCCGCGCGAGGCGCTGGCCCTGCTCGAGCGCGCCCGCGCCGACCTGCGGCCCGGCGGCGACGCCGACTTGCTCCTGCGTTGGGAGGCAGCCAACTGCGAGGCGCTCTGCCACTACCAGACGGGCAACGCCGCCCGCGCGCGCGAGCTCTGGAAGCAAGCGGCCGCCGATCCTGCCTTCGCCGAGCTGCGCCGCTACGCCCTCTTCAACCTGGGCGAAGCCGCCCGGCTCGAAGGCAAGGCGGCCGAAGCCCGCGGCTACTTCGCCGAATCGGCGCGCTCCCGGCCCGCCTTCCGCCTACCGCTGGCCAAGATGCGCTAGCCCCCGCCGCCGGGTGGCCGCACCGGGGCCGGCGACTCGTCACCTACCAGCCGCTGGTTGAGCGCCCGGATGCGCTGACAGAGGATTTTCAGCACGTTCGAGGCGACCTCGGAGCGCTCCTCCAGGAACTCGTGGAATTCGTCGTGTCCCAGACTGAGAAGGTCCGACGTCTCCAGAGCCCTGACGGTTGCCGAGCGGGTCTCCCCGTCGATGAGCGCCATCTCCCCGAAGCAGTCCCGCGGCCCGAGCACCCCCACCCGCCGCCCGTCGACCAGCACTTCCACCCGGCCGCTGACGATCAAGAACATGCTATCGCCCGGCTCGCCCTGCCGGACGATCTCGTCGCCGGCCGCCGCGTAGACCTCGGCCGTCAGCTCGGCCAGCGCCGCCAGGTGTTCGGCCGCTACCCCGCGGAAGAGCGGGATGTGCCTCATGAAGACGACTTCTTCGAGCGTGGTGAGCACGGTTCGACCTCCCGTCGATTCGAGGCAACCCAGGTGACGTGCCGCGGCCTGAGTCATCCAGCGTGTCGGCGCGTCCGAGCAAGCGGCGGTCCGTTCGAAGACGCGCGGTCCGTGAAGCCTGAAGGCTGCCCAGAGCGCCGTCTCGCGAACCAGCGGCACGGGATCGTCCAGCGCTTCCTCGACGTGCCGCGCCAAGGGGTGCACGCGATGCAGCCCGACGCAGTCGAGCGCCACGGCGCGGTGCCAGCCGCCGCCGCCCTTGAAGTGCTGCACCAGCCAGGTCAGCGGCGTGAGCGTGACCAGCGGGAAGTGGCGCCGCCCGATAGCCACCGTCTCCCTGCTCGAATGCGGCTCGAGCAACGCCAGCAGCGGCCCCTTCAGGGGCTCGACCACCAGGTTGTCGAGCACCTCCAAGGCGTTGGCCCGCTGAGTCGGGTTTCCCGCAGCGATGCTTCGCTTGCACGCCCCGACTACCTCGGGCTGGTAGGAGAGCGAAAGCAGACTCCAGAGCCGATCCGTGGACCGCGTCAGGTCGTTGTCGAAGGTGTCGGCCAGCAGCCAACCCGGATAGGCGGTCTGGACACTCTCCCGGTCCTGCAGAATCTGGAAGGCCCGCCTCAGCTCGTCGAGCAGCCGGCGTTGCATCTGCGCCCCCGACAGCACGGGCGGCCGGCCCAGCTCTTCGTGAACGCTGGCCACCGCTCGCAGGAGCTTGCGGCGGAGCCTGTCGTCGGGGTGGTCCATGTGCTCCACGAGCGTCGAGAGCGACTTCTGGGTCGCGATGCGTCGCAGGATGCGCACGGCGGCCTTGCCCAGCTCGCGCCCCGCGTCGGGCTGCGCCAGCACCTCGTCCAGCGCCGGCACTGCGCCGTCTGCGAACTGGGCCAGGGCCTTCTCGGCCGAGCCCCCGGCGGCCGAGTCCGGCAGCAGCTTCACGAGGGCCGGGACCAGCTTCGGATTCGGGATGGCCCGGCAGGCGCGCGCAGCTTCCTTGCGGACCTCGGGTACGGGATCGGAAAGCAGGGCCTGCACCTGCCGGAAAAAGTGGCGCACGCCGATCCGGCCGAAGATGCGGGCGGCTAGCTTGCGGTCGGTCGCGTTCGCGGAGCCCAGCAACTTCTGGAGCTCGGGGCCCGCGGCCAGGACACCGTCGAGCCCGCAGTGTTTCAGGAGCCCCACGATCGCCGCGGTGCGGACCGTGCTCTTGCCTTCGATGAGGCTCGGAAGGACGGCGTCGATCGCCTCTTCGCCGCGGATGGCGCAATAGGCCCTGAGCGCCGCAGCGCGCGCGTCCATCGAGGGGTGGCCTTCCATCGCCTGGGCCACGCGCTCGAGCTGGCCGGCGCCGGGCAGTTCCTCCAGCGCAGCGAAAGCCGCCTCGTGAACCTTGGCGTGGGGCGATCCGAGCACCCGCTCCAGCTCCTCGGCCAGCGCGCCCGGGAAGTTCTTGCGCAGCTGCTCCAGCGCGAAGAGAGCAGCCTCGGGGTCGGGGTCGTCGAGGAGTGCCAGGAGCGAGCGGCGCGCATGGAGGTCCGACATCTCCTCGAGCTCGCGGCCCTGCCGCAGCCGGCGATCCCGCAGCGTCTTCGACAGCGCGCCGACGTACTCGCGGCAGAGCGGCACGGTCAGCCAGATCCAGCCGGCCAGGATCGGCAGCGTGAGCAGCGACAGACGCTCCACCGGGACGCTGCCGCTGACGGCAAGGAGCACGACGCCCGCCAGCCCGAAGGCCGACGGGTTGACCGAGCCGTCGATCAGCGCGCGCACCCTGCCCTTCAGCGCCGCCGGGAAGGGGAAGTAAAGCAGCTGCGTAGCCGCCTCGTTGATGGAGTACTGAAACGTGTTATCGGAGAACTTGAGCGCCGAGGCCGCGAGGATGCCCGGCCAGAGCAGCAGCCCCGCCGAGCTGAACGCCAGCGCCAACGGCATTGCCAGCAACCCGACCAGCACGCCGAAGCGAGCCAGGATGCGCGACGTGAAGAAGAACTGGATGACGAAGGCGACCGAACCCAGCACCGCGTAGAGGGTGCCGAAGTAGGAGGCCAGCGCATCGCCTTGGTACGTGGCTCGCGCGATTGCCTTGAACTGGTAGTCGGCGAGCTGGCAGACGAGGAACGTGCAGAAGACCACTCCCGCCAGGTACTTCGAGTAGGCCGATGCCAGCACCGGCTCCTCGGGGGGCTTCGAAAGCCCGAGCGTGCTCGAGGGGGCGGCCGCGTGGGTCACGAGCGCCCCGAAGCGCCTTCGGATTGCGAGTGCCATCGCCGCCACGCAGCCCATCAGTGCGGCCAGGACCAACGGCAGGTTCTCCGTCCCTAGCTGCCTCGCCAGACAGGAGATCCCGACGCCGCATGCCACGATTCCGAGCACGCGGCCCGCACCAATCAGACCGAAAAGACGTTTTGCATCCCGGGTGCTGTGGTAGTCGTTGGCGAACGCCCAGAACTGGCTCACGAAGAGGCTTCCGACCACCTCGGCCCAGATGTAGAAGGTCGAGTAGATCCAGCCGGCATGGGCCCGGATGGCCATCCATGCGAGGACATAGCTCAGAGCGCCGAACGCGCAAGTGCCGATGACCAGGTGCACCCGCTGGACCCTGTTGACCAGCTTGCCGTAGTAGGCCGCCAGGATCGTGGAGACGAGGGCGTAGGCGATGAAGATCCACGGAAGCCGGTCGATGCCGTGATGCGAGAGGAAGAGCGTGTCGCGGGTGGCGCGGCCACCGATGAAGATCGCGCTGACGACGACCAGGTAGCCCGCGAACATCGCGGTGCGCGCCTCTTCCCCGGGGCGCACGCCCAGGGTGTTGCGGATCATGTCCGCCAGAAGAGGCCGCCGGCCCGCCGCCGCCGGCGCGGAGGGTGCAGTTTCGGACGGGTTGTCGATGGCGCTCAAGTCTGGACCGGCTGCGAGCGCACCCGCGCCAGCCGCCACGAGGAAGATTAGCGCACCGGCGGCCACTCGCACAGCGCACGCGTTCGCGCCCGCGATCGGGTTGCTTTCAGCACCGGCGGCTGTTATAAACCTCTGGCCGGAGTGCAGCCGGCCGGCATGATCATGACCGCCCGCGAAACTTCCGGACCCCGGACGCATCTCACCGTCATGCCCGCCATAGGGCGGAACCTGGAGGGACCCCGACTCATGCAGATGAATGCCATCCGCGCCACCCTGGCCGCCGCGATCCTCACTCTGGCCGCCCCCTTCACGCTCGCCCGCGCCGAGGGCGAGACCATCAAGATCGGCGCCGTGCTGCCCCTGACCGGCGGCATCGCTGCCTTCGGCATGGAGTCCAAGGACGGTATCGAGCTGGCCGTCGAGGAGATCAACGCTGCCGGCGGCGTCCTCGGCAAGAAGGTCGAGGTCCTGGTCGAGGACGACAAGGGCGACCCGGCCGACACCACCAACGCCGTCAGCAAGCTGATCAACACCGGCAAGGTCGTTGCTCTCCTGGGCAGCGTCGCCAGCTCCTGTACCCTGGCCGGCGCCCCGGTCGCAAACAGCGCGAAGGTGCCGATGGTCACTCACAACTCGACCAACGACAAGGTCACCCAGGTCGGCGAGTTCATCTTCCGCACCTGCTTCATCGACAGCTTTCAGGGCGCCACGTCGGCCTATGTCGCCGCCAAGATCATCAAGGCCAAGACGGCCGCCCTCATCACCGACGTCAACAGCGACTACAGCAAGGGCCTGGGCGAGGCCTTCGTCGCCAAGTTCAAGGAGCTCGGCGGCACCATCACCTCCGAGGTCAGCTACCAGCAGAACGACGTCAACTTCTCCAGCCAGCTCACCAAGCTCAAGGGTACTCCGGCCGACGTGGTCTTCATCCCCGGCTACTACACGGAGGTCGCCCTGATCCTCAAGCAAGCCAAGCAGCTCAAGATCGGCAGCGTCTTCCTCGGCGCCGACGGTTGGGACGATCCCAAGCTCCTCGAGCTCGCCGCCGAAGCCGCCGACGGCACCTACATCGTGACCCACTACTCGCCCGACCAGAAGAGCCCCGAGGTCGAGAAGCTGCTCAAGGCCTACCAGGCGAAGTTCAAGCGCGACCCGGCCGTCACCGACGCGCTGGCCTACGACAGCATGTATGTGATGGCCGACGCCCTGAAGCGCGCAGGCAAGGTCGACTCGCTGGCGCTGCGCGACGCGCTGGCCGCGACGAAGGACTTGAAAGGCGCCACGGGCACCATCACGATCAACATGGAGCGAAACGCCGACAAGGCCGCCATCGTTCTCAAGGTCGAGGGTGGCAAGATGAAGTTCGTGGAGAGCGTCAAGCCCTGAAGCGCCACGAGAGCCGATCGCTCCCAGGCGCCATGCTCCTCCCACCGCCGCTCGCCAGCCGCTGCCCCGGCCCCGTTCGCTGACCCCGACTCCAGATGGCCGAGTTCCTCCAGCAGCTCGTCAACGGCATCGCGCTCGGCAGCATCTACGGCCTCATCGCCGTCGGATACACCATCGTCTACGGCATCCTCGGCCTCATCAACTTCGCCCACGGCGAGATCTACATGATGGGGACGTTCAGCGCATTCCTGGCCGTGCAGTTCGCCAAGTCGAAGTTCGGAATCGAGATGGGGTTTGGCCCGGCCCTGGTGCTCGGAATGATCGGCGCCGGAATCCTGGGTGTCGCCATCGAGAGGATTGCCTACCGCCCGCTGCGGGCCAAGAGCGCCGTCCCGGCCGTGCTCCTGGGCCTGGTGGGCGGCGGCGTCGCGTTCATGATCGTGGACGCGGTCGGGACCCAGCTGGGGCTGCCGTTCGCCAACCCGTTCGCGCTGCTGATCGACACGGGAGGAAGCTCCAGTCGAGCCGTCGAAGCGACCACCGACTTCGAAGTGCCGAGCATCGTGTCGCTCATCCTCTGGGCCGTGCTCGCCTGGGGCGCGTACCGGCTCTCGCGCGGACGGCTCTCTGTCCGCAAGACTACGAAGGCAGCGACGCTAACCGCGCTGCTCACAGCGCTGGGCGTCTCACTGCTTCTCCAGAACCTGGGCATCCAGATGTTTGGCGCCACACCCAAGTCCTTCCCGGCGCTGGTGGAGTTCTACCCCTACGAGGTCGAAGCGAACACGGCCGCGGGCTGGATGCTGGCGGCGGCCATCTTGCCGGCAATCGCCGTGCTCGCGTGGTCGATCTTGCGGCGGGCCCGAAATCTCGATCGACCGACCGCAATCGGCATCGCCACCGGGGTCGTCCTCGCCTGCACCTACGCGCTCTCGGGTCTGTTGCGGGGCGAAGGGACCGTCATCCTCGCCAACCAGGACCTGCTCATCTTCGGCGCGATGGTGGTCTCGATGGTCGTTCTGCAGCTCATCATCTACCGCACGAAGATCGGCAAGGCGATGCGCGCGGTGGCCGTCGACCAGGACGCCGCCCGCCTGATGGGCGTCCGGCTCGACTTCACCATCAGCTGCGCCTTCGCCATCGGCAGCTCGCTGGCCGCCATTGCGGGCGTGCTCTACGCCATCCGCTACACGAAGATCGACCCGCTGATGGGCGCGCTGCCGGGCGCCAAGGCGTTCGTCGCGGCGGTGCTGGGCGGCATCGGCAACATCCCGGGCGCCGTCGTCGGCGGCCTCATCATGGGCGTGACCGAATCGATGGTCGTCGGCTACGTGAGCAGCACCTTGCGGGACGCGTTCGCGTTCGGCATCCTCATCCTGATCCTCCTCGTCAAGCCGACCGGCCTGATGGGAACGAACCAGCCCGAGAAGGTCTGAGGCCCCGATGTTCGAGCTCTCGAACTACCACATCCAGGTCCTGGCCTTCATGGGGATCAACATCATCCTGGCGGTCAGCCTCAACCTGATCAACGGGTTCACGGGTCAGTTCTCGCTGGGCCACGCGGGCTTCATGGCCATCGGGGCCTACACGGCAGCCATCCTGACGAAGGCGTGCGGCTGGCCCTTCCTGGCCGCGACGCTGGCCGGCGCGATGCTCGCCTTCCTCTTCGGCCTGCTCCTGGGCATCCCCATCCTCCGGCTCAAGGGCGACTACCTGGCCATCGCCACTTTCGGTCTTTCGGAGATCGTCCGCGTCGCGATCGTCAACTTCGACGACGTGTCGATGAAGCTGGCCGGCTACGTGGGCATGGGCGACCTCTGGCCCAAGGAGATCACGCGCGGGGCGCTCGGCTACCCGGCCATCCCCGAGGTGAAGAGCCTGCTCTGGATCTACGGCTGGGCCTTCGTGACCTGCCTGGTGCTGCGCAACATCGTTCGCTCCAGCGAGGGACGCGCCATCTCCAGCATCGGCGAGGACGAGCTGGCCGCCGAATCTCTCGGCATCAACACGGCGCGCTACAAGACGCTCTCCTTCGCCATCGGCGCCTTCTTCGCCGGCGTCGCGGGCGCGCTCTTCGCCCACTGGGTCACCTTCATCAAGGCCGATCTCTTCAAGATCGACAAGTCGATCGAGATCCTCCTGATGGTCGTCCTCGGCGGCATGGGCTCGCTCTCCGGCTCCGTGCTCGGTGCGGTCGTGCTGACGATCCTGCCGGAGTACCTGCGCATGTTCGCCCAGTGGCGCATGGTCATCTACCCGGTCCTCCTCATCCTGCTGATGCTGACCCGCCCCGAGGGGCTTCTCGGCAAGCGCGAGCTCTCGAGCGTGATTGCCGGGCTCTTCACGCGCGCGCGGAGGTCTGCCGCCGCGGCCGCCACCTGATCCGATGCCTCTCCTGAGCGCTGACAACGTCGGCAAGGTGTTCGGCGGCCTCACGGCCGTCAAGGGCTTCACGCTCTCCATGGAGCCCGGCGAGATGGTCGGACTCATCGGACCCAATGGAGCCGGCAAGACCACTGTCTTCAACCTGCTGACCGGCTTCTTCCCGCCCACGACCGGCTCCATCGTCTTCGACGGCGTCGACGTGACGGGCTACAAGGCGTGGCAGGTCGCCCAGCAAGGCATGGTCCGCACGTTCCAGAACATCCGGATGTTCTCCAGCTTGACCGTGCTCGACAACCTGAAGACCGCGCAGCACTTCCGCACGGGCTACGGACTTGCCGAGGCCATCCTGCGCCTGCCGCGCTACTTCGGCGAGGAGAAGCGCATCCACGCGGACTGCATGCGGCTGCTGGAGCACCTGGAGCTCGACGGCGTCGCTGGCGAGATCGCGGGCAGCCTCCCGTACGGCTACCAGAAGCGGCTGGAGATAGCCCGCGCGCTCAGCGTTCGCCCCAAGCTCCTCCTGCTCGACGAGCCGGCCGCAGGCCTGAACCCAACAGAGACTCGCGAGCTCCTGGCACGCCTCACCAGCATCCGCAAGGAGTTCGGCCTGGCGATGCTCCTCATCGAGCACGACATGAAGTTCGTCATGGGCATCTGCGAGCGCATCCTCGTCCTGGTCTACGGCGAGACCATCGCCCAGGGCCTGCCGGAGGAGATCCGCAAGAACCCCCAGGTGCTGGAGGCCTACCTCGGCACCGAGGATCACTCATGACCGCCCCGCTGCTGGAGATCCGCGAGCTCGACGTCTTCTACGGCGCGGTCCATGCGCTCAAGGGCGTGTCGATCGAGGTCCGCCCGGGCGAGATCGTCACGCTCGTCGGAGCCAATGGAGCCGGCAAGTCCACTACTCTGCGGGCCCTCTCCGGCCTGGTAACCCCCAGGTGCGGTGAGATCATCTTCGACGGCGCCTCCGGCCTGGGGTGCGACCCGGTCGACATCGTCGCGCGCGGGCTCATCCATTGCCCCGAGGGGCGGCGCGTTTTCGCCCCGATGAGCGTGCGCGAGAACCTGGAAATGGGCGCCTTCCTCAGGCGCGACAAGCCCGCCATCGCCCAGGACCTGGAGCGGGTCTACACGCTCTTCCCCCGGCTGCGAGACCGCATGGGGCAGGCCGCCGGAACGCTCTCCGGCGGCGAACAGCAGATGCTGGCCATCGGCCGCAGCATGATGGCTCGCCCGCGCGTGCTGCTCCTCGACGAGCCGTCGCTCGGGCTGGCACCGCTGCTGGTCGAAGAGATCTTCCGCATCATCCGCAAGATCAACCAGGAGGGGGTCACCGTGATGCTCGTCGAGCAGAACGCCCACATGGCCCTGCGCTGCGCCCACCGCGGCTACGTCCTCGAGACCGGAAAGGTCCTCCTGCACGGCCCGGCCTCCGAGGTCGAGAAGAACCCGCAGGTGCGCGAAGCCTACCTGGGCGCCTGAGGTCGAACCCGATGGAGATCCTCGGCAACGGTCCGATCCTCACCTTCGATACCGACAGGCCCTTCATCGAAGACGGCGCCGTCGCCCACGAGGACGGCGTGATCGTGGAGCTCGGGTCGACGGCCGACCTGCGCACCAAGCACGTGGGCGCCACCTATCGCGACCGCGAGGGGTACCTGCTGATGCCAGGCCTGGTGAACCTTCACACGCACCTCTACGGCAGCCTGGCGCGAGGGATGGCGCTGAAAGACCCGCCGCCCGGCAACTTCCTGGAGATCCTCGAGCGGCTCTGGTGGCGCCTCGATCGCAAGCTCGACGCCGAGGCGATCCGCGCCTCCGCGATGGTTGGCCTGATCGACGCGCTGATGGCCGGCTGCACCACCCTCTTCGACCACCACGCCAGCCCGGCGGCCATCCCGGGGAGCCTCGACCTGATCGAGGAGTGCTTCGAGAAGGTGGGGCTGCGCGGCTGCCTCTGCTACGAGGTCACGGACCGTGACGGCGAAGAGCGCGCCTTGGAGGGCATCCGGGAAAACGCGCGGTACCTGACGAAAGCGCGCAGCGAGCGGTTCGGCGCTGCCTTCGGCCTGCACGCCTCGTTCACGGTCGGCAACGCCACGCTCGACGCCGTGGCCGGCGCGCTTCCGGCCGGCGCCGGCGTTCACGTCCACGTCGCCGAGGACGCCGCTGACGCCAGGCTCTCGGCCATCCGTCACGGCGGCACGCCGGTCGCGCGGCTGGCGGAGCGCAAGCTGCTGGGCCCCAACGCGCTGCTGGCCCACGCCGTCCACGTCCCCGATTCGGAGTGGGGAGAGCTTTCGAGTTCACACTCGACCGTCGTCCACAACCCGTGCAGCAACATGAACAACGCCGTCGGCGCCCTGAAGCTCGAGAAGCTCCTGGGCGCAGGCGTGCGCGTCGCGCTCGGCACGGACGGCTACACGGCCAGCATGCTCGACGAGCACGCCGTCGCGGGAATCCTGGCTCGCCACGTCTCCGTCCACCCGGGCGCCGGCTGGGCCAGCGCGCTCGAGCTCCTCACGGGCGCCAACCCGGCCGTCGCCTCGCGATTCTTCCCGCGCGCCGTCGGCCGCATCGCCCCCGGCTGCGCCGCCGACATGATCACGGTGCGCTACTTCCCGCCCACCCCGATGAGCGCCGCCAACCTGGGCGGCCACCTGCTCTTCGGAATCGCGCGCGCGCCGGTGGACCTCGTCATCGTCGCCGGCGACTTGGTCGCCCGAGGCGGGGAGCCGACGCGGGTCGATCGCCGCGAGGTCTTCGCCCAGGCCCGAGACACCGCCCGCAAGCTCTGGGCGCGGTTCTGACCCCTACCGCCCCAGCAAACGCCTCGCTTCCTCCATCCACTCCTTGAGGCGCGCCAGTCCCGCCTTGACGGGGATTCGCGGCTCCCAACCCAGGCGGATGCGCGCCAGCGTGATGTCGCTGACGTAGACCGGCTGGTCGCCAGGCCGCGACGCCGCGTACTCCACCTGCGGCCCGCGCCCGTAGAGCCGGGCCAGGGCGGACAGCAGCTCCGCCAGCGACAGCGTGTGCGCCGCGCCGCCGCCGATGTTGTAGATACCGCTCTCGCCCCGCTCCAGCGCGGCGCTTCCCAGGTGGAACGCCCGCACCAGGTCGTCGACGAACAGGAGATCCCTCACCTGCTTGCCGTCGCCGTAGATCGTCACCGGCTCCTCGCAGGCCGTGCGCAACATGAAGTGCGCCACCCACCCCTGGTCCTCCGTGCCGAACTGCCTCGGACCGTAGATGCACGACATCCGGAACACCATCGTCCGCAAGCCATAGATGCGCGCGTAGTCGTGAACGTACTGGTCCGCAGTCCCCTTGCTGCAGCCGTAGGGCGAGTGAAAGTCGAGCGGCTGCTCCTCCCCGATGCCCCGGCGCCGAGAGGCAAACCGCCAGCGCATCCGCCCCTCGCGCAGCCGAACGTCGTGCAACGCGCCGTACACCTTGTTCGTCGACGTGTAGAGCACCGCCGCCGGCCGCGGCATCGCCCGCACGGCCTCCAGAACGTTCAGCGTCCCCAGACCGTTCACCTCGAAGTCCGTCCTCGGGTCCGACACGCTGCTGGTCACGGCCACCTGCGCCGCCAGGTGGTAGACGCAGTCGACACCCTCGACCGCGCGCCTCACGGCGGCCGCGTCGCGCACGTCGGCCTCGATCGCCTCGAGCCGGTCTGCCCCAGGCCCGGCCCGGAGCCACTCCAGATTGCCGCGGACACCGGCCCGTGACAGGTTGTCGAGCACGACGACCCGCTCCCCCCGTTCCAGCAGAGACCGCGCGAGATTGCTGCCGACGAATCCCGCCCCTCCGGTGATCAGCGCTCTGGCCATTGCAGCCCGAGAATACCCCAGCACTCTGGCCAGAGTCCACCCCGCGCGGATATCCTGTGCTCGCCATGACCTTAGACCACGTGATCGGCCTGAAATGCATGAAGTGCGGAAAGGAGCTCGCTCCTTCGCACTCCGACTACACCTGCGACTCCTGCGGCACGCCCGGAATCCTGGACGTGCTCTACGATTACCGGCTCCTGCGCGCCCGCGTCGCCCGCGATCGCCTCGCAGGCTCCGGCGTCTGGCGCTACCTCCCCTTCCTGCCCGTGGCGCCCGACGCCCCCGAGCCTTGCCTGGAGGTCGGCGCCACCCCGCTCTATCACCCCGCTCGACTCTGCCGCGAGCTCGACTTCCCCGGTCTCTACGTCAAGGACGACGGCCGTAACCCGACCGCAAGCTTGAAAGATCGCGCCAGCACGGTCGGCATCGCGCGAGCCGTCGCCGCAGGGGCCCGCACCATCACCGCGGCCTCCACCGGCAACGCCGCCTGTTCACTTGCCGGCCTCACCGCGGCGGCCGGCATCCCGTGCACCATCTTCGTCCCCAAGCGCGCGCCGCGCCCCAAGGTGGCGCAGCTCCTCGTCTTCGGCGCCAAGGTCTTCCAGGTCGAAGGCACCTACGAGCAGTGCTTCGACCTCTCCGTCGAGGCCTCCCGCCGCTTCGGCTGGTACAACCGCAACTGCGGCTACAACCCCTACCTGGTCGAAGGCAAGAAGACCGTCGGCTTCGAGATCGCCGAGCAACTCGGCTGGCAGACGCCCGACCGCGTCTACGTCAGCGTCGGCGACGGCTGCATCATCAGCGGCGTCTACAAGGCCTTCTACGATCTGAAGGCGGTCGGCTGGCTCGACCGGATCCCGCGCCTGGTCGCGGTGCAGGCCGAAGGCGCCTCACCCGTCGCCACGGCGTTCCGGCAGAACCGGCCGATCGAACCCGTCGAGCCCCAGACCATCGCCGATTCGATCGCCTGCGGAATCCCGCGGAACGGCCTCAAGGCCCTGCGCGCCCTGCGCGAAAGCGACGGACGCGCCGTCACGGTCAGCGATGCGGAGATCCTCGGCGCCATGAGCCGCCTGGCCGGCTCGGCCGGAGTTTTCGGAGAGCCGGCCGGTGTCACGGCCTTTGCCGGGTTCCTCAAGGACCTGGCATCCGGAGACCTGCCTTCCGGCGAGCGCGCGGTCGTCCTCGTCACGGGCAACGGCCTCAAGGACATCGAAAGCGCCTTCAAGGCCGTCGGCGAGCCGCTCCGCGTGGAGCCCTCCATGGCTGCCGTGGAGAAGCTCGTCGGCGCGAACGCCTGAGCCTCGCACCACGACCCTCAGCCATGACCGGCATCTTCACGCAGTTGCTCGACGCCATCCGGTCCCGGCGCTCCGTCTGCCTCGTCCTCGTTCTCGGCCCGCCCCCGCTCGCCGGCAGCCGGCTGGTGCTGAGCGAAGCCGGTGTCGTCGCGGGCCGGTTGCCGCAGGGGCCGGCGGCGGACTGGCTCCAGGCGGGGGCCTGCGAGGCTCTCGCCTCCAACCGCTCGCTCACGCGTGCTGCGGCCGAAGAGATCCTGCCCGGGCTCGAGGCCTATTTCGAGCCCTACAACCCCCGCCCCGTGCTGGCCATCCTGGGAGGAGGTCACGTCGGCAAGGCGCTCTACGACCTCGCCGCGCCGCTGCCGATCTTCGACCTCACTGTCGTCGACGACCGGCCCGCGTACGCCAACGAAACTCGCTTCCCCGCGGCTCGGCCCGTCTGCTGCGACTTCGCCGAGACGTTCGAGAAGGTCCGCATCGGCCCGCGAGACTTCATCGTGATCGTCACCCGCGGCCATCGCGCCGACCGGCTCTGCCTGCAGGCTGCTCTCGGCACCCCGGCCCGCTACATCGGGATGATCGGCAGCCGCCGGAAGGTCCTCCTGACGCACAAGCACTTGCTGGAAGACGGCGTCCCACGTGGGGCGCTCGCGCGCGTGCACGCACCGATCGGTCTTGCCCTGGGCGCCACGGGCGCTTCCGAGATTGCGGTCTCCATCGTGGCCGAGCTGATCGCCGTCAAGAACGGCCTCGACCCGACCCTGCTGCGATCGATGAGCGCGGGGCTCGAGCTCCCAGCGCCCTGAGGCCCTGCCGCCTCACTCGGCCGGGGCCAGGCTCCCGGCCGAAACCAGCTCCCGCAGCACCGCGTGGCTCGGCTCACCCAGGATCTCCCGGACCGCTGCTTCCGCCCGCACCCGGGAGATCCGCTCGCCCTCGCAGAGCGGCTGGTAGTACTTCTTCAGCATCCGGTCCAGGTGCAACGGCAACCGCGGCGGCTCCAGGTAAAGCGACGGCTTCGAGAGCCGCTCCTTGAGTTGCGCGGCCAGCGCCGCCTGATGACTTCGCTGGCTCCCGTCGGTCGGCAACAGGTGATACCAGAGGATCTCGCTCTGCAGAGGCAGCGTCAGTACGTCGTGGGGCGGCCTGGGCGAGCGGCCGATGTGTCCACGGCGATACGTGCGGGCCACCTCGGAGCGCGCGACCTCGTCCGGCACTCGCAGGAACCGGAAGACACGCGCGTCGAGCTCGCGCTCCAGTGCCATCAGACACGCGGCCACCGCCACAGTGCCCGCAGAGTCGTCGGCGATCGACGGGTCGTGCAGCTGCGAGGCCGAGAACGCCAGGTAACGGACCGTCACGGTGTCGAGCTTCGACACCAGCTCGTCGCCCAGCTGCCCTCGCACCGTCTCGACCTGTTCGGCACCCGGCGGCTGCGTGAGCTGCTGATCCAGCAGCCCCTCGATGCGTCCCATCAGCGGGTCCATCGGCCGATTGGCCAAGATCCAGCTCCAGTCCAGACTCGCGGCCGCCAGCTCCCCTTTGGGGCGCCTCCGCCGGACCAGCCGCCGGATGTTCTGGTAGTCCGCGACGACGACCAGCGCCAGGAAGTAGACGAAGATCGCCGACGGCCAGGGTGCAGGCACGTCCAGCTCTGCATGGGGCACTCGCGCCAGCGCTCCCACGCCGAAGAGCAGGACCTTCACGAATCCGTAGTTGGCGGCAGCGAACACGTAGGCCAGCTGCGGGTTCAGGGCGCCCAGGAGGAGCCCGAACAGCGCCGTCGGCATGATGATGGAGATCAGCGGCAGCACGAACAGGTTGGCCAGCGGAGCGATGAGGGAGATCGTGCCGAAGTGGTAGGCCATCAGCGGGAGCGTCCCCAGGTACGCGGCCGTCGACGCGGAAATGACGCTGTTACCGTAGGTCGGGAGGCCTTCCAGCAGCTGCATCAGCCACGGCGTCAGGATGAGGATTCCCAGGGTCGCGGCGAAAGAGAGCTGGAAACCCGCCGAGTAGAGGTCGGCGGGATTGGCAGCCAGGAGGATCAGAGCGGCCAGCGCGATGGCGTTGAACGGCGACGACTTCTTCCCGGACAGCTGCCCGACCACCAGGCAGGCGGCCATGATCGCCGCCCGCAGAACGGCCGGCCGCCCTCCGGTCATGAGCGCGTAGAAGAAGAGGACCCCCAGCGTCATCCCGCTGCCCCACCGCCTCCCCATGGGCAGGAGCCGGAAGACGAAGACGCAGACCAGACAGAGGATGCCCACGTGCTGGCCCGACTGGGAGAGGATGTGAATCGTCCCGGTCGTCCTGAAATCGGCGAGCGTAGAGGGGGAAATCGACTGGCTCTCGCCCAGGAGCACGCTGCGCAGAAAGGCCGCCGTGCGCGCCTCGTGGGTGGCGGTGAGCAGCTCCGCGAAGTGGTGGCGAAAGCCGTAAGCCACACCCACGATCGGGTTTCCAGCATTCCGCTCTTCCACCTTGTAGCCGTCCGGTTCCAGCTCCAGCCGGCCAAGCACGCCCTGAGCCAGCAACACTCGGATGCGTGAAGCAGGGTCGGCCAGCGGGGGCGACTCGATCGGCACGATCGGCTCCCGGACCGAGAGGAGATCGCCGTAGGCCGGGCGAAACGGACCAGGCGCCAGGAGCGTCACCTGTACGAGCCCTGTCAAGGGCGTCCCGGCCCCGTCCGTCTTGGCCCGCGCCAGAAAGCGAGCCATGTGGGGGTTGGTCTCCGGATCGTCGACGATGGAGAGCTTCAGGGGTGGCCGGGAGGCAGGGCCGGCTAGCAGGAAGTGGTGCCTGTCCAGCAGCGGATCGGCTAGCTCGGACCGCAACAGCCCCGCCAGGCCTGTGGCGAGCAGCAGCAACGCGGTCGCGGACCGTCCCTGCTTCAGCAGGTGGGCGGCCGCGGCGGCGATCAGCACGACAGCGAAGGCCCACCAGACGCCCGCAAGCGAAGCGTGCACAGCACCGTCCAGCGAAACTCCGATGACGGCCACGACCGCCACGGCCACCAGCGCGTGGTGCATCAGCGGCCACCCACCCGCAAGTGCGGCTGCAGGCGCTCCAGTTTCTTCGGCCCGATTCCGGGAAGTGCCAGCAGCTCCTCCACGTCGGTGAACCTGCGCTGGGCGCGGCGATCCACGATCGCGCGCGCCGTGGCGGGTCCGATGCCGGGAACCCGCCTCAGATCCTCTTCGGCGGCCTCGTTGAGGTCGAGACGGACGCCGACCAGCTTGCGGGCCAGAGCATCCTCCCCTGGAAACGTGAGGTGGCTGGCCACGGCATCGACGTCGGCCTTCCTCACGCCGGGCAGGAGTGCGAGATCCGCGGCAGAGAGCACGATGCGGTCGGGCCGGTACTTGACGATGGCGGCCCTCAACGCCGCAGTCATGCCAGGCACCCGCGCCAGCAGGTCCTCCGGAGCGTTGTTGGGGTCGGGCCGCTCCTCGGGTTCCGGCGGCGCCGCCGGCGGCGCGGAGGGCCCGGGCCGGACCGCGGACACGGCGGCCCGGTCGCCCTTCGAAAAGACCTGCGCGCCGCTGACCGCCAGGACCAGTCCCAGCGCCAACAACAGCACCCGCTGCTCCTCCAGTGTGAAGACACTCATGTCATGCTGCCCGATGCCCGCGGCTGCCATTGTCCGCCCGAGCGGTGGTCCGGACAAGCCCCTTGCGCGATTCGGCCCGGGCAACGCATCCTTCCGGGGGGTCGGCTCGTAGTAGAGATTGCGGGCGAAGCCGGTTCGGCCCATACTTTCTGCGCAAGCTCACGCAACCGAGGTTTTCCATGACCGCTAAGCGAACGCTCTTCCCGATCCTGGCCACCTTTCTCCTGGCGTGTGCACTGGCCGCGGACGCGCAGGCCTACCTGCTCCAGAATCGGGACGTCGTCTTCCTGGTCCGGGTCGGCACCAACCGGGACGGCTCGCCGGCCTTCCGCGTCGCCACCAGCAACGACTACGGTGCGCAGCGCGTCTTCCAGCTGGCGACCTCCAGCGCCGCCATGGAAAAAACCGCCAGCTACTACCGGTACGCGCAGCAGGTTCGCAACCAGACCACGATGGAACAGGTCGGCCGCTACGGGTTGAGCGAATCGGACCGCCGGCTGGCAACGTCGCTTCTCGACGCCGAACCGATTTACGTCGAGGTGAAGGAGGGCGGCGGCGGCATCTACAACGACTGGAAGGGCAGCTTCACGCTGCGCGATTCCAACAGCGGCGCCTCCTACCGAATCCAGAGCCCGCGAGTGGTCCTGCCTCTGGGGTCTGCCGAAGTCACCGGCGGCAACAGCGCTCTGCTGGAGCAGACGCTGGTCCATGAAGTCGGTCACGGCATCATGTCGAAGAGCTACGGGACCGACGCGCTCTGCGAGAGCCCTTATCTCCACCAGAGCCATAGCGGCGGCAGCCAGACCGATTGCTGCCTGGCCATCATCGAAGGGTACGCCGAGTTCGTCGGCGCCTACTTCACCAATCGTCTGACGATCGCCAACGATCCCAGCAACGCCCTGGCAAACAACCTCTACTCGTACCGCGCCAACGGCACGCCCAAGTCGGCTTCCGAGTTGCAGGCCACCGAGGGCTGGGTCGCCACGGTGCTCTACATGCTGGCGGCTCGCAGCGGCATTCAAAACTTCATGCAGAAGATGACCGCCATCATGGTCGGCTACAAACCCGCCAGCATCCAGGCCCTGCTCGATGCCTACATGCGGACCTATCCGTCCGACGCGCAGGCCGTGCGGGCTACGGTCTCCAAGGCCAGCCACGGCCAGATCTACGGTAATGCCGGCGGGGGCGGCGACGGGCAAGGCATCACCTACCTGGTCGACCAGTACAGGACCTCGCTCGACCGCTACGTGAGACTGCGCTACGCGTACCTGGCCGGGTCGACGGACTACTACGACTCCGAGCGCCAGTGGGTGGGCCAGTCGGCCCAACAGGAAGCGCGGCGGCTGCAGCAGATTGGCGGCGCCATCCGCCAGAGTGTCGCGAGCGGCCGGGGAGCGGGCGACACAATGCTGCAACTGCAGCAGACCCAGTCCTCCTACCAGCGGCTCTACAGCGAGGTGCGCCGGCGGCTCGACATCACGCCGTGGTACTCGCGCCGGGAACGTGAGAAGCTCCAGGCCGAAGCCCAGGCCGTGGGAGAGGTACTCAGTGAAACGCATCAGTTGGTCAGGTCGCTGGAGGGAGAGCCGATGTACTACACGCAGGGCGGGAGCGCCGGCGGACGATACCCGTCCGCTCCCCACGACAGCAAGGCGGCCTACCAAAAGTTGATGGACACCCTGAAGTCCGGCGACCGCGGGGCCTCGGCGCAGGCGCTGGAGGCCTACGAGGCCTCGCGCAGCAAGCCTGCACCAGCCGCGGCGCCGTGAATCCTCGCACGCCGCGGGGCGCTGCTTCAGCTGAAATCGGCTGAAATCCGGTGAAACGGCCGAGACGTTCCCGTCAGTCGAGCGGCTCGAACCCGAGCACGGCGCTATACGGAACGTAGGCGGCCAGCTCCAGGGCGACCCCCTTGCCTTCCTGCCAGAACGTCAGGAGCCGCGAATCGTCGTCGGCCTCGAAGAAACGGGCGTTCGGCAGATGGCTCTTCTCAGTCATCTGGCGGCGCAGTCGGCCGTCCTTCATCTTCTTGTGCTTCTCCGTCACGGTCCTCACGTCGAGCACGAGCGGCCCTCCCGCCGTCTGCACGGACATCCGCCAGACCTTGTCCGCCTGCAGCACCTTCGCCAGCTTCATCGCGAGCTCCTTTCTCCCCTGGGAGTTGTAGCAGTCCCTCCGCCCCGAGTCCATGCCGATCGTCAGCACGCCTGCGATTTTGTCAGGAATCTGCTACGGTGAGTGCGGACCAAGAAGGAATGGATAACGAGCCGGAGAATCAACCGATCGAACCGGTAGCCGGCACACTCTTGCTCGTCGACGACGACCCGGCCCTTGTCGAAGTCCTCGCCGACGTCCTGGAACTGGACGGCTACCGTGTTCTCAAAGCGTTCCATGGCGCCCAGGCGCTCGAGATCGCTTCGCGCGAGCAACTGGACGCCATCCTGCTGGACGTGGGTATGCCCGACATGGACGGCTTCCAGGTGATGCGGGAGCTGCAGAAGCAGCCACGCACGGCGCTGGTACCGATCCTGTTCGTCACGGCCGAGGCGATAGATTCCGAAGAAGTGCGGCGGGGGCTGGAGCTGGGAGTCCGCGACTACATTCCGAAGCCGACCAGCAAGCCGGAGCTACTGGCGCGCGTCTCGTCGGTGGTGCGCATCTACCGCATGGAGCGGGAGCTGCGCCAGAAGAACGAGAGCCTGCGGGAGCTGGATCGCCGGCGCCGCGAGTACTTGTCGATGGCCAGTCACGACATCAAGTCCCCGCTCGCCACCGTCTCCAACTACTGCACGCTGTTGATGCGAGGGGGGTACGGCGGACTGGAGGGCGAGCAGCTCAGGGCCGTACAGCGCGTCCGATCCCTGGTAGACTACATGCGCGTGCTGGTGAACAATCTGCTCGATCTCGAGAAGATCGAGGAGGGGAGCCTTCGGGTGGAGCTGGAGCCGTGCGACCCGCGGGAGCTGATCGAGGAGGCCTTCGAGGTGCACCGTGTCCCGGCCGGTGAGAAGCAGATCTCTCTGGCCTCGGACGTCGCCCCCGGAGTGGGGCTGCCCCGGCTGGACCGGCAACGGATGCTGCAGGTGATCAACAACCTCGTCGGCAACGCGCTCAAGTTCTGTCCGGCAGGCTCCAGCGTCACCGTCTCGGCCCGCCCCCTGAGTGGCGGTCTCGAGGTGTCCGTGTCGGACACTGGCCCCGGCATTCCGTTCGAGGAGCAATCGCTGCTGTTCCGGCCCTTCCAGCAGCTGTCCGTGCGCTCGCTCACCGAGGAGCGCGGGGCGGGACTGGGGCTATGCATAGTCAAGAACCTCGTGGAGCTCCACGGGGGCAAGGTCGCCGTCGACAGCAGTCCAGGTCGTGGCACCCGATTCGTACTGACCTTTCCAGAGCGCCAGGATGGGGTCCTGAGCGCAGTGCCCGAAGGAGGCTGACCGATGTCGCATACTTCCGAGTCGAAGCCCACGCCGCGCATTCTCATCGTCGACGACGACGGGGATGTGCTCGAAGTGATGTCGAAGGTGCTGGAGCTCAACGGCTACAAGCCGATCCGGGCCACCGACGGCAAGCAAGGCCTCGAGGCACTCCGGACGCAAAAGATCGACCTGATCTTGCTCGACCTGATGATGCCGGTGATGGACGGTTTCGAGACGCTCGACATGATCCAGAAGCAGTCGGGCATGAAGGGAATTCCCGTCATCGTTCTCTCCGCGCGTGGCGAGAAGGACTCGGTCGTGAAGGCCCTCAAGCAGGGCGCCGTCGACTATGTCCACAAGGGAACCGACCCCGATGAGCTCTTGGCCCGGGTGCATGTGCATCTCACGATCCAGCAGTGGCGACAGAAGGCGATGCACGAGTACGGCGAGCTCATCAAGAAGGAGATGCAGGAGAAGTACCGCATCTTTTGAGGCTCGAGGAGTAAGGCTTCAGGAGTCAGGCTTCAGGAGTCAGGCTTCAGGAGTCAGGCTTCAGGAGTCAGGCTTCAGGCGTCAGGCTTCAGGCGTCAGGAGTCAGGCGTCAGGAGTCAGGGGTCGGGGGTCAGACTTGGGGATTGAGGAGCAGGGAGAGAAGGGGCGAGTCCCTCGCATGGACACGCGTCGGATGCCCCCCCTCCGAGGTCGCGCATAAATCGCCCCGACTGACTACTGTCTACTGTCTACTCCTCCCATCTTTCCCCGACCCACTTCTCGATTCTCGATTCTAATCCTTGACTTTTCCCCCTTCCGCCCGTAACATGCGGGGCCCTTCGAACGGCCGTCTGTCCGCCTCACAAGGGCGGGCCCTGAGAAAGGAGACCGCATGGAAGGAACCAATGTCGCCCGGTCGGGCGGCGCCGCGATGCGAATCGCGGTTGCATTCTTGGCCCTCCTCCAGCTGCTGCTCGGAGCCGCCGACGAGGCCCTCGCCTCGACCGTGAAGAGCACCGCGCGCCGCAGCAAGGCCAAAGCCAGCCGCGCCGCGCAGAAGCGCGCCAAGAAGCCCGCGCCCAAGGTCCGTCGCGCCCCTCGCGCCCAGGACAACTTGCTGGCTGTCCCCATCGATACGGCCCCCGCCCCCGCAATCGAGGAGCGGGACGCTCGGATGATGCGCTCCGTGGAGGGCGCCATCGTCAACATCATCGATTCGTACATCGATCGCAAGGAGACCTCCCGGGTCAAGCACGTCTACCTGGGCAAGTTCCCGGTCACGCTCTACTGGACCGCCGACGAGATTGACGAAGGCAAGGGGCCCCGCAGCGTGCCAATCACGGTCATCCGCCGCGACGGCTCCCGGACACGCATCCGGGTCTCGGCCGAATTCAAGCGCCGGCTGGACGTCGAAGGCACAGCCATGCTCAAGGACGGCCACGTCCTCAATGTCACCAGCTCGCGCGGCGTGTACGACGACGTGACCCAGGTCGCAACCCTGGGCTATGGCAGCGGCGGCAGGAAGCTCGTGCCCTACCGCTCCATCGCCGTCAACAGGTTCGCAGGCATGAAGGGCCTGAAGGTCGGCGACCGAGTCTTCATCCCCCAGGCGGTCGGAATGAAGCTGCCCTCCGGCACTCGCCACGACGGCTACTTCCGCGTCGACGACGTCGGTAGCGGCGTCAAGGGAATCGACATCTACACTCTCACGCGCGCCGACGGCATCGCTATCGAGCGCATGCTGGCCAACGACAAGCGCCGGCTGCCTCTCTACAAGGTGCTGGCGAAGAGCAAGTCCCGCAGCAAGGCCTCCCCCGACCTGGCCCAGCTCGACTAGGCCGGCTCGAGTTGTACTGAATCCACTCGGGGGCTCTGACCCCGCCCCCCCCCGCCAAAGGGCCAAAGGCCCTCCTTCGGCAAGCTCAGGACAGGTCTGGACACCCGTCTGACAAGGGGTGTTCCAAGGGGTCGAGACCCCTTCGTGGGGTTCGGGGCGAAGCCCCGAGAGGAGCATTCGGACAGATTTTCCACTCGTTCTCGGCGCCTTCCCCACCCCGTTCCACTCACGGCCATGGCCCTACCAGCACCGATCTCCGACGAGCTCGATTTCCACCGGATTCGAGAGCAGGTCGCCGCCCGCGCCGCGGCCGCGCCGGGAGCTGCGCGGGTCCGCAGCCTAGGCCCGGCACCGACTCGCGAGACCGCGCGTTCCGAGCTCGAAGCCGTGACCCAGATGGGCCATTTCCTGGCCGAACGCTCTGAAGCGACCTTCCCCTGCCATTACGAGGCCGAGCTGCTCGGTCGTCTCCAGGCCGAAGGCGTGCTCTTGGAACGAACCGACTTCCTGAACGTCCGCAAGACCCTCGACGCGATCGCCCAGCTCCGAAGGAAGGCCGGCACCGCCTTGAACGTGCCGGCACCGCGCGTCACGCAGACGCTGGCCCAGCTTCCCCCGATGGGTCCGCTTGCGAACGCCATCGACGTCGTCTTCTCAGCCCACGGCGAGATCCAGGACCGCGCAAGCCCTCAGCTCGCCTCGATCCGGCGCGCACGCCGCTCGCTCATCGCCTCCGTCGAGTCGGCTCTCAAGCAGCTCCTGCGCGACAGCCGGCTCGAGAAATGGCTGGCCGAGACGTACTTCACGCAGGTCAACGGCCGCTACGTCGTCCTGGTCCGGTCCGATGCCCGCGGCCACGTCCCGGGCGTGGTCCAGGGGCAGTCGAAGAGCGGACTGTCCCTCTACGTCGAACCTCTGGCGATGGTCGACAAGAACAACGACCTCGTCAACAGCTACATCGCCGAAGAGCAGGAGATCCTTCGCATCCTGCGCCGGCTCTCGGAAGACGTCCGCGCCAACCGCCCCGAGCTGGAAGTGGCTCTGGAGCTGCTCTCCTGGCTCGACTCACTGGCCGCTCGCGCGCGCTGGGCCCAGGAAGCCGGCGCCCGGGCGCCAGACTTCTCCGACGACTTTACCTTCGAGCTCAGGCGCGCCCGCCATCCCCTCCTCGAAGACCGCTGCGTCCCGATCGATATCCGCGCCGGCGAGGCCGACCGCGTCCTGGTGTTGGGCGGTGCCAACTCGGGCGGCAAGACGGTCGCCCTCAAGACCACCGGGCTGCTCCACCTGATGGCGGCGGCCGGGTTTCCAATCCCTTGCGACGAGGGCACGCGCACGGCCTTCTTCCGCCACGTGCACTGCGAGATCGGCGACAAGCAGTCGATCGACCAGAACCTCTCCAGCTTCAGCAGCCACGTCTCCGACGTCGTCGCCATCCTGGCCAGCGCCGGGCCAGGGGACCTGGTGCTCCTCGACGAGTTCATGACGGGAACCGATCCCCAGGAAGGCTCCGCGCTGGCCGAGGCGATCCTGCTGGAGCTCAGGGACCGAGGCGCCACCACGCTGATCACGACGCACTACAACTCCATCAAGCTGCTCAAGGACCGCCACGCCGGCTTCAAGAACTACGCCGTCGAGTTCGACCGGCGCACCCTGCGCCCGACGTACCGGCTGCTCGAAAACGAGCACGGGGCCAGCGCAGGCATCGAGATCGCCGGCCGCTTCGGCCTGCAGCCCAAGCTGCTCGACCGGGCCCGGGAGCTGCTGGAGCGCGGAGAAGGCAGCCTCTCCTCGATGATGAGCCGCCTGGAAGAAGAGCGCAGCGCTGCCCGCCGGGGGCGGGAGGCCGCGGAACAATCCGCTTCCGAGGCCGAGCGGCTCAGGGCCGAGCACGAGAAGCTGCTGGCGGCCCTCAAGGAGGAGCGCCGGAGCTGGCTGGCCAAGCGCGTGAAGGAGGAGCGCGCCGACCTGGTCGCGCTGCGCGACTTCATTCGCGAAGCCGTTCGCACCGGTCAGACGCAGGCCGCCTCGGAAGCGCTCGAGGAGCGCGCGACCGAGCTCGAGAAGCGCGAGCTGGAGGCCGCCCCCGAGGCATCGGGGGAGCCGATTGCGGTGGGGGATCGGGTGCTGGTGCTCGATCTGAACGTCGAGGGAGAGCTCCTCGACTTCGGCGCCCGCCACGCCACCGTGCGGCTCGCCTCGGGGATGCCGCTCAAGACGAGGGTCGAGGCGCTGCGCAAGCTCAAGGAGAAGCCCAAGGCGCCGCGCCCGAAGGGAAGCGTGTCGGTCGAAGGGGCCGCGGGGCGAGCAGTCTACTCGATGGAGAGCGAGGAGACGGTCCCTCTGGAGCTGAACCTGATCCAGATGCGGGCCGAGGAGGCCAAGGATAAGCTGGCCTGGTACCTCGACCGCGCGTGGGCCCGCGGCTATGAGGAAGTGCGCATCGTCCACGGCAAGGGCGACGGCATCCTGAGACGGGTGGTGGAGGAGTTTTTGCGGGCCAGCGTCTACGCCTCCGAGTGGCGGGGCGGTGGCCACGGCGAAGGCGACTCCGGCGTGACGATCGTCAAGCTCGGCTCGAACAGCTAGAGCGGGCTAGGAGAGCGTCGGGGAAAAACAAACAGGGAACAGGGAACCGGGGAC
>JACPRK010000036.1 GCA_016190005.1 Candidatus Wallbacteria bacterium
CCGCGCCCGCGGAGCCCGAAATCTACCTTCCGGAGCGAAGCAAGGACAAGGGCCTGCCGAGGAGCTACCGCGCCGCGACGCTCGATGCGGCAGAGGCAGAGGCTCGGATGACGGGAGCGCTCAAGCAACCCGCGGCCGACGACCCTTGGTGCGACGGGTTTCGCGGCCTGGAGGAGCCACGGGCCGAGGCGCTAGGCTTCGACTTCCACGCGAAGAAAGTGTGCCAGTTGACGATCAAGTACCGGGCGGACAAGCCCCCGGACGAGACGCGACTTCTGGCACAGGCCCAGCGTCTCTGGGGCGCGCCGACGGCGGCCTACGGGTATCGGACCAAAAAGAGCCACTCGGTCACGTTCTGGGAAGACGCGCGCACGCTGGTCAAGCTCGACTTCGAGGGCGAGGGCCCGGAGAGACGTCTCTTTGCCCTGCACCTGGCCGACAAGGCCGGCAGCGTGGAAAGAGCCGCGGCGAGAAAGCAGTGAGCCGCCCGACATCGCGGGAGTTGCGAACGGCGGCCCCGGCGATCTAGAACACGGCGGGCGAGCCCAGTGGTGGCGTGCACGCCCAGGAGATGCGCATGATCAGTTCGAGAACGGTCCTGGTGTTCCTGGTCGGCCTGCTGCTTTCTACGGGGTGCGGCGGTCCTCCCACCGGTCCCGCGCCCGATGCGGGGGTAGGCGGTGGCACGGGCGGCGGGAGCGCGGCGGCGGGCGCCATCGTCCTGGGAGTCGCCGGTCCGATGACGGGCGATCTGGCGCAGGTGGGCAAGATGATGGAGCGTGGCGCCAAGATGCGAGTGGACGAGGTGAACGCCAGGGGCGGCATCGGGGGACGCAAAGTGGAGCTCGAAGTCGGGGATGACACGGGCAACCCGAAGGAAGCCTCGACCGTCGCGCAGAAGTTCGCGTCGAACCCGGCCGTGATGGCAGTGGTGGGGCACTACAACAGCTCCTGCAGCCTGGCGGGCAAGCCGATCTACAAGGAGGCCGGCCTGGTCGAATTCTCCAGCGGATCGACGAACCCGACGGTCTGCGAAGGCAGCGACTGGACCTTCCGGAACATCTACCGCGACGACTTCCAGGGCCAGATGCTGGCCCGCTACGCCAAGCAGCACATGGGCGCCGCGCGTGTGGCCGTCTTCTACGACAACGACGACTACGGAATCGGACTGAAAACCGCTTTCGAGGAGGAGGCCAAGAAGATCGCGCTCGAGGTCGTCGCGGCCCAGAGCTACGAGCGTGACACAGTCGACTTCCGGCCACAGCTCTCGACCTTCATGGCTAAGCGCCCCGACATCATCCTGGTGAGCGGCCTCTTCTCGCAGGCAGCCAAGATCGCCTCCCAGGCGCGCGAGAGCGGTCTGGCCGTGCCGCTCCTGGGCGGCGACGGCGTCTTTTCCGACGAGTACATCAAGAACGCGGGCGCGGCCGCCGAGAACACGTACGTCTCGACGCCATTCCTCTTCGAGCTGGGCGGCGAGCGCGCCCGGGCCTGGCACGGCGAGTTCAAGAAGGCGTTCGGCACGGAGCCGGACGCCTGGGCGGTGCTGGCGTACGACGCAGCGGCCCTGCTCCTTCAGGGCGTAGAAAAGGGCGGAGCGACGCGCAAGGCCGTGCGCGACTACATCGCCGCCATCGACTCCAAGGAGAAGGCTTTCGCAGGACTCGGCGGCGCGACCTACTTCGACAAGAACGGCGATTGCCTCAAGCCCGTTCACATGGCGCTCGTCAAGGGGGGCAAGTTTGTCCCCGCCCCCAAGCAGATGAATTGAGTCCTCTGCCGGATGCTCGCGCAGATCCTTCTCCTGGGCGTGACGATGGGCGCCGCCTACGCGCTCATCGCCGTCGGCTACACGATGGTCTACGGGATCATCGAGCTGATCAACTTCGCCCACGGCGAGATCTACATGTACGGGGCGTTCATGTGCCTGGCGCTCACCATCGCCTCGACTCCGTACCAGGCAGCAGGCGCCGCCCTCTTCGCCGGCGCGCTCGCGTGGGTAGTGGCCTTCGATCGGGTGCTCGAGCGCTCAGGATCGAAGCCGCTGGCCCACGGCTGCGGACTGGCCGCAGCACTGGCGCTCGGCCTGGCCGTCTATGGCGGCTGCCTGGCGCGAATCCCCTTCCCCGTCAGCTTCCTGCTCGCCGTCGGGCTGGCGGCGATGCTGGGGGTGGCGATCGAGATCGTCGCCTACCGGCCGCTGCGAGATTCGCCCCGGTTGACGGCGCTCATCACTGCCATCGGCGTCAGCCTCGTCTTGCAGAACCTGGCACAGGTCATCTGGTCGGCCGAGAACCACACTTTCCGCAAGTACGACGCGCACCCCTCGCTCTTCCTGCGCCAGAACATGCCCGAGGGAACCTCGTTCTGGCAAACGCTCACCGAGGGGCACTACCTGCAAGGCGGCCCGCTCAGCATGTCGCTCTTGCAGGCCTTCATCCTCGTCACAGCGTTCGCGCTGATGCTGGGGCTGCACCTGCTCGTCACGCGCACGAAGTTAGGAATGGCCATGCGCGCCTGCGCCCAGGACCAGGTGGCGGCGCGGCTCATGGGCATCGACGTCAATCGCGTCATCTCCATCACCTTCGCGATCGGCTCGGCGCTGGGAGCGGTCGCAGGCATCCTCGTCGGTCTCTACCGCGACGAGATCAAGCCGACGATGGGCTACCAGGCGGGCGTCTTCGCCTTTTCTGCGGCTGTGCTGGGCGGCATTGGCAACATCCCCGGTGCGATGGTGGGCGGGCTGGTGCTGGGGGTTGCCCAGAGCCTCGCCATCTACTGGGAACTTTCGGAGTGGTCGACCGGCATCGCCTACCTGGTCATGATCTCGGTGATCATCCTGCGACCGGCCGGGTTGATGGGCGCGCAGCTGCCGAGGAAGAGTTGACCGGGACGTGACGCGCGGAGAGCACCTCGAAATGACGCAGAGAAAGGGCAAGGCGGCGCGGGGCTCGAGCGGGGCCTGGCGCGCGCCTTGGGGGTGGCTGGCCTTCGTGGCCGCCGCGGCCTGCCTTCCCCTGACCGGGAACTCCTACCTGTTGGGCGTCGGCATCTACGCCCTCCTCTTCTCGATCCTGGCCATGGGGCTCAACATCATGACAGGGTTCTGCGGGCTGCTCGACCTGGGCTACGTCGGCTTCTACGGGATCGGCGCCTACGCGGCGGCGGTCGTCATGAACACGCACGAGCTCTCCTTCTGGGTCGCGCTGCCGCTGGCCGCAGCCCTGGGGGCCCTGTGGGGGACGATGCTCGGCGCGCCGACCCTCAGGCTGACAGGCGACTACTTCGCCATCGTGACGTTCGGGTTCTCGGAGCTGGTCATCCTGATCACCCGCAACTGGACCAGCGTAACGAAGGGGGCCCGCGGCTTCCCGGACATCCACAAGCCCGTGCTGTTCGGCTACGAGTTCGTTCGGTTCAACCCGACCGCGTTCTACTTCCTGGCACTCGCGCTCTTCTCGTTGACGGTCTTCGTGATGCTCAGGCTCGAGAGCTCACGGCTGGGCCGGGCCTGGTTCGCCATCCGGGAAGACGAGATCGCCGCCGAGGCGTGCGGTATCAACCTGAGGGGATACAAGACGCTCGGCTTCGCGATCGCGGCCGCGTTCGGGGCGATGGGCGGCGCCTTCTACGCTTCGTTCTCGGGGACGCTCCACTGGTCTGCATTCACCTTCTCCGAGTCGGTGCTGATCCTCTGCATGGTCGTAATGGGCGGGCTCGGCAGCATCCCCGGCGTGGTCCTCGGCTCCTGTCTGCTGGTGGTGATGCAGGAGGGGTTGCGGCCGCAGAACCTGGCGGCGGCCCTCGCGCCGCTGGGGGTGCCGGCCTCGGCGATACCGGGCGAGCTCCGCTGGATTGTCTACGGCGCGCTGCTGATCCTCATGATGAGGTGGCGGCCCGCGGGTCTTTGGCCGCAGAAAAACGTCGCGGCCGAGTTCGCCGAGGAGGCCGACACCGCGCAGTGAGCCACGTCCTGAGCATAGAACGGGTGTCGAAGCGCTTCGGCGGGCTGGCGGCGCTCTCGCAGGTGAGCTTCGGCGTGAGCACCGGCGAGATCGTCGCGCTCATCGGCCCCAACGGTGCCGGGAAGACGACGCTGTTCAACGTCGTGACCGGGCTGGACCGCCCGACGGAAGGCGCCATCCGTTTCGAGGAGCGAGCGCTGGCGGGGCTCAAGCCCCACGACATCTGCAAGGGCGGCATCGCGCGCACGTTCCAGAACATCCGGCTCTTCCGGGAGCTTTCGGTGCTCGACAACGTCAAGATCGGCTGCCACTCGTGGACGCGAGGGCGGTTTCTGGCGGCGCTCTTCCGGCCGCGCGCCGCGCGACTGGAAGAGGCTGCCATCGAGGAGTTCGCGCGCGACAGACTTGCCTTCGTGGGGCTGGCTGGGATCGAGGGCAGGCCGGCAGGCAGCTTGCCGTACGGACACCAGCGGCGCGTGGAGCTTGCGCGGGCGCTGGCCTCCAAGCCGCGACTTCTCCTTCTGGACGAGCCGGCGGCGGGAATGGGGGCCAACGAGACGGCGGAGCTGATGGAGCTGGTGCGACGGATCCGGAGTGCGGGCGTGACGGTGCTGCTGATCGAACACGACATGAAGATGGTGATGAAGCTCTCGGACCGGGTGGTGGTGCTGGACCACGGGGAGAAGCTGGCAGAGGGAGCTCCGGCCGCGGTGCAGGGGGACCCGAGGGTGATCGAGGCGTATCTCGGGAAGTCGGCCGACCTCAAGGGAGGCAGCTCGTGAGCGTATTGCGAGTGGAAAGCCTCAAAGCATCCTATGGACATATCGAGGTGCTTCACGGCGTGACCCTCGAGGTGCGGGCCGACGAGCTCACCTGCCTGATCGGCGCCAACGGTGCCGGGAAGAGCACGCTGCTGAAGGCCGTGACGGGCCTCTTGCGGCACGTCTCCGGGGAGATGAGCTGGGACGGGGAGACGCTCGTGGGCCGGCCGGCGCCGTCAATCGTCTCGCGGGGCATCGTCCACGTCCCCGAGGGCCGGCGGATCTTCCCGCGCATGACGGTCGAGGAGAACCTGAGACTGGGCGCGTTCCTGCGGCGTGATCGCGCGGGCATCGCCCAGGATCTCGAGCGCGCCTTCGCGCTCTTCCCCAGGTTGAAGGAGCGCTATGGCCAGGTCGCGGGCACGCTGAGCGGCGGGGAGCAGCAGATGGTGGCGATCGCACGCGGGCTCATGGCTCGACCCAGGCTCCTGCTCCTGGACGAGCCGTCACTCGGGCTGGCGCCGCTCCTGGTGCAGGAGATCTTCCGCAAGCTCCAGGAGGTGCACCGCGAGGGGGTCGGCATCCTGCTGGTCGAGCAGAACGCGTTCGCGGCGCTCTCGATCGCCAACCGCGGCTACGTGATGGAGACGGGAAAGCTGGCGCTGGGAGGGCCGGCCGGCGAGCTCTTGGACGATCCGCGCGTGCAGGCGGCATATCTGGGCGGGGAGTAGGGCAGGCCGTCCCGGCCGGTGGGGCGGTGCTATGCTGGGCGGCATGGCGACGTTTCGAGCGACGGCGGGAGCGAGCCGGCTCGCCGAGCCGGCGGCAGCAGGGCGGGAGGCTGCCGCGCAAGCGCTGCGTCACAACCCGGAGGCGAAGCTGGCGATCGTGTTCGCGGCGGTGTCGCTCGATCAGGCGGGGGTGCTGGCGGGGGTACGCGAGGTTCTGGGCGATCGGGAGATCTTCGGCAGCTCCTCCTTCGGCGAGATCGGGCCGGCAGGCTACCAGGTAGACAGCGTCGTGGTGATGCTCTGGGCCGGCGAGTTCAAGTTCGTGACGGGGCTGGAGCCGTACGGAGGGTCGCCGAAACGGGCGGCGTTCCGGGTGGCCAACAGCTGCCTGCGGAAGCTGGAGGGAGAGCGGTTCGACCTGGCGATGGTCTTCTGCGCCTCCGACGAGGGACACGGGACCGAGGTGCTGGAGACGATCAAGGAGGTGATCGGGGAGGC
>JACPRK010000003.1 GCA_016190005.1 Candidatus Wallbacteria bacterium
ACTGATTCCTGTCGAGGGCCTTGCCCTCTGCCGGGGTTCTTGCACATGCACGCTGCGCGTGCGCAAGAACCCGTTCGGCCTCGGCACGGCTGCCGGGCCTCACCCCACCAGGGACCATCGGCCCTCCTTCGACTAGCCTGTCCTGAGCTTGCCGAGGGGCCCAGGACAGGCCCTGGACCCCCGATGGCAACCGGTCTGAGGCCATTCGCAAGCCCGTGCTGGATCCAGGAGGCAAAAGGTCTTTCGAGAGATCCATGCATGCCTCAGGGCTTCGCCCCGAACCCCACCCAGGGGTCACTGACCCCTGGGAACCCTAGGTCAAGCGGCCGCCCAGAGGGCATCTGGCCTCTAGGTGAGGGCTCGGGCGCGGAGCCCCTGAGTGGTCTCAGTACAACCGAAGCGCGACTGTTTCGGTGGCATAGGCCTCCACCCTCCAGCCTACCGCGCCACCCCGCCCGCGCTGGCAGAGCGCTTGGTTTCGCGACTAGGATCGTCGGTCGTCTCCGCCTGGTCCTTGCAGAAGCACTGCCACTTCATGCTGTAGGAGAGCCCGAGCGCGATGGCTACGGGCGCGATCTCGCCGGTCTCGCCGTTCTCGGCTCCCGGGATCTCCACCCACTTGAGCGCTTCCTTCAGCGCATCCTTCAGGCGAATGTCGAGCCGAGGATCGTTCTGCGCCTTGAGGATGATCGTGTGCTCCATCTGGGCGAAGCTCGGGGGGCGCGCCGAGAGACTGGCGGTGAAGTACTGGTTGACCGGCGGGGAGTTGATCTCCTGAACGGCCTTCTCCATGTCGGCGTAGAAACCGGCCGGGTCCGAGATGGCTCCGCTCTTGAGAGCGTTGATGAACTCGTTGCCGATTCGGTAGCGATCCATCGTCACCATCGGCGGCTTCCCGCCAAGCTGCGGGTTGGCCGCCAGATAGGCGTCGACCTCTTCCGGGTCGACCTTCTTGTTGCCGTTCAGGTCGTTGATAGCCTGGCCGTCGGGGACCTGGTCGGTGTACTTCTCGGGCTTGCCGCGGGGGAACGAGACGGGCGCGTAGTACTCGTAGGCGCTCGTCAGCTCGTCGACATAAGCGACGGGCGGCTTGGACTTGTCGCCGGCCTTGAGCTCGAGCAGGTCGCCGCCGTCCTTTATCTGGCCTGCCGAGAAGGCGTTGATGAGCTTGTTCAGCTTGTCGAGCTCGGCCTGCGGGATGTCGAAGACCCTGCCCAGGTTGGTTGCAAAGGTGTCCCGCTTGCCCAGGCTGGTGTCCTCGATCAGCTGGAGCTGGGCTTGGCCGGCGTCCTTTCCGTAGGTCGTCTTGCCGGTGCGCCCCGGCAGCTTCTCGGTGTACTGGTCCACCCAGGCCCCGATGATCTTGCCCAGGTTGTCCTTCGGATCGAGGTTCTTCAGCTTGCCGCCGGCCGCGGTGTCGACCATGGCTTCCACCATCGCCTGGGTCGTGTCGAGCTCGCCGGGCTTCGTCAGATCCTTGGCCATTGTGTCCTTGGAGAAAGTGTCCTTGACCAGCTTGTTCGTGCCGAAGTTGAGAACGAACTGCTGGTTGTCCGCCTTGAGCAGAGACTGGATGAATTCGCGATCGGCGTTGAAGGTCGGGTTCTTCGCGAAGTAGTCGGGCGCGGGCGGATCGGACGGCAGCTTCATCGCGTTGCCGGTGAAGTCGAAGTCACGGATGGGCCGGACGGCGTCGCCGCTCTTGACCGTCTGATAGAAGACCCGCGTCTTGAGCACGCTGACGTTGGTCGGCGCGGGGCTCTGGAAGTTGCCGGAACCCCAGACTGCGTAGCGGCCTTGCGACAGGAACGGGTGGTACGCCAGGTCCGACATCTTAGCATCGAGCGCGCTCGGGGGCGGGATCTCCTTGACGCCCTTGTCGGTCTGCTTGTCGAGCTTGCGCGGGGTCGAGATGCCGTCGCCGTTGGTGTCGTACTCGAAGACGAACGGCTCGGGCCGGAAGGCGATCTTGGCCGTGATGAGCGCCCAGGTCTCGCCCAGCACAGGGTCCGTATAGACACCCTTGGCGTAGACCGCGATGTGGTCGAGCGTCGCCTTCACGGGATCGACCGTGCCCTTGCCCGGCGCCCCCGCCTTGGTCATGAACGCCTGCGCGACGTGCTCCACGAGTGTGACCTCGTAGATGCCGTCGTCCGTCTTGCCTGTCAGTTGCGCCCAGCCCAGGCCACCGATCTGCTTGGCGTCTCCCCGGGCGATCGGTCCATAACGCCGCTCTCCCACGTCGGCCTTGATCTGGCCGACCTGGTTCTCCGGCTTGCCCATGGCGACGCGCATCGCCTCCACGTAGTCCCTCAGCACGAACCGGCTGAAGAATGGCGACTTCATCAGCTCCTGGACCGCCTTGTTCAATCCGGTCTCGGCTGCGTAGTACGCGACCTTCTTGTTGTAGGTGATGTCCACGTTGCGGCTGCTCTGGAGAGCTCGCTGCACCAGCGAGCTGATCACCACGGACGCCAGGATGATGCCCATCAGGACGATCGGGATGGCCACTCCCCGGATCGAGCGCTCTGCCGTTCTCTTCATGTTCAGCCTTCCCTCCCGGCCTGGGCCGGTGACAGTGTTGTGAGTTCGTGACTGTTTCGAGGCCCCTGGCCTTCAGTTCACCGCCACGGCGTTGCGCACCGTGATCCCGGAGGTGAGCACCAGGTTGTTCCCGGCGGCGTCCTTGAAGGTGAACTCGAGGTCGACCGACTGAGGTCCCTTGCGGACGAACTGCACCTTCTCCACGAAGGGCGCCACGGTTTCGGACTTGCGACCCGCCTTGTCGTTGAAATTCAGGCGCATCAGGCGCCGAAACTCCTGGTTGGGGCGCTCGGGGAGCTTGAACTTCTCCACCCAGTAAGCGACCAGCTCGTACTTGTCATTGGTGAAGAGCAGATACGGCGCCGGGCTGGAACCGACGATCGGGTGCATGAGATCGATGCCGGTGCGGATCTCCTCCGTCATGCGGAACCAGGCGCCCCGGGCCTGGTCGGCCAGGTCCGCCTTCTGGCCCAGCCGCTCGGCCTGGCGGCCTTGCCCGTAATAGAGGGCCGCGAACCCTGCCAGCACCAGCAGGAAGATCCCCAGCCCGACGGCCAGCTCGACGACGGTGAAACCTTTTCTTGGCGTCCGATTGCGTCGCATGCGTGCAGCTCCTTACTTCGACGGTGCGCCGGCGCACGTCCCGCAGTCGGGGCTCTTGAGGTGGGCCAGGTAGGTCTTGTACTCCGCGTCCGTGATCCCTTTGTTGTCCTTCAGGATCTGCAGGTACTCCTCGAGGACCTGCATCCCGGTACGCCCGTCCGGGCCCTTGTAGGCCAGGTAGTCCTTCGGGATGGAGAGATAGCCCTCGTCGAGCGTCGCGAAAAACTGGGGCGAGTGGCAGTTGAGGCAGGCGTAGGCGCCCGGCTTGCCCGGCGGGCGCACCCCGACCCCTTCGACGCCCTTCAACTCGGCGAAGTCGTCGCTGTAACGCGGCAGGTTCTCAACCCGCTTCACGACCTCTTCCGCTTCGTTCTTGAGGTCGTACGTCCTCACCTTCGCCTGGTCGGCCGTGAAGCCGAAGAACTGCGCCAGCGCAGCTTCCTTCACCGCCATGCGCTCGTCGCTGGTCTGCCCCTCGGTGCCGAGTCTCGCGCGAACCGTCAGTCGGGCGTCACTCTCGAGGTAGCCCTTGTACCAGGGGTCCGGGTCCATGAACTCGTTGGACTTCATCGGCGTCCGCAGCTCGTCCTTCAGCTTCGTCGTGTCGTACTTCACGAGCGGCTGCTGGCGCTTGTTCATTATGTTCTGCATGATCTGGTCCGTGATGCTCTGCGCGTTGCGGTAGCTCTCCTTCACGACCTGGTGGTAAATCTCCGTGTTCGTGAAGGTGGCGGCCAGGTCGACCTTTTTCTCCTTGCCGCGGCCGTCGAGCCAGCTGACCGTGATCTCCTTGGAGAGCCAGACCGCTTCGGGGGCGCCGGCAGGCTTGTCGAGCTTGCTCGTGACCGCGTACTTGAAGTTGTTGAGCGCCGCCAGCGCCGCCACCGTGTCGCCCGGCTTCGCGCTCGGCAGCGCCGCGACCGCCGTCTGTACGCTCAGCTTCAGCGTCTCCAGGAATGGGATCGAAGTCACCGGCGCAGGCGCCGGCTGCTGGAAGTCGATCGCCTGCTGACGCTGCTTCTCGTCATGCAGCATCTGGTTCAGCTGCTCCTGGATCTTCTCCGCGATCGCATAGGCGATCATGTGATCGCGCGTACGCTCCGCCCCGCGCATCCCCAAGCTCATCACCTGGTAGAGCGGAACTCCCGCCACGGCGAAGATCACCGTTGCGATGAGGATCTCCGCCAGGGACAGACCCGTCCGCGCACCAACCGTCGTTCTCTGCATCTCTTCCTCCACTCGCCCGCCTCGCCGACATCCAGGACCGCCCACCGCCGGCGAAGGTTAGAAATTCGTAACCCAGGGTACCAGAGGAGAGGAATCGAGAATCGAGGAGCCCAGATGCCGCCCCCGCCCTAGCCCTAACCCCCGCCGTCGCGTCCCCGCCTCCGTTCACCTTCTATCTTCCATCTCCCCCTCCCGAGCACCTCATCGAGCCTGCCAATCACCTGCCGCGGAGGCAGCCCCAACCCACCGCCATCAGGGTCAAGCCGCCTGATCGCCGCCCCGTGCAGCTTGCGGTAACAGAGCGAGCCCTGCAGCCGGCTGCCCGCCAGACGTCCCTGGTGAAGCGTGGCCGGAAGCGTGAGCCTCAGACGCACCGACTCCTCCGGTCGAAGCCACCCGAACGGCGAGCCCTCCAGTTCCCCCGCTGCCACCACGCCCAGCCGCCGGAAGACGGGCGTTCCGGGTAGTAACGCCCCTCCCGGCTCGACCTCGCCCCAGCGCGCCAGTTCGGCCCCGCTCGAGTCCGTCAGCTGGGCCTCGAGCCACACCCGCTGCAAATCGACCGCCCCTGCCGGGAACTGGTGCCCGATCCGGCCGAGATCCGTCAGAGTGACGTGCAGCTCGCCCGCTCCCGTTGTGCCCGAAAGTCCGCTCGCCGAAAGCGCAAACAGCGGGTCCGTGCTCGATCCTCCGCGGATATCCGGCACACCCGAATTCCCCGATAGCATGCGCTCGACCGCGCTCCGCTGCTCCGCCCCTACCCCCGGCGGCACCGCAGAGGCTTCGAAGCGATGTGAGCGCTGGGAGGGATAGGTCTCGCTCTTGCGCGCCGCCATGTGACAGTCCTGGCAAAGCGGCTTCACTCGGGCCAGCTCCCAGCGCTGGAAGGGATTCTCGATCCGCAGCGTGCCGAAGCCGGGGATCTCCTCGTTCACGGTGGCACGGTGACAGGCCGAACACAGTGCCGACCGCTCGTAGAGCGCTCTGCCATAGCGGCGCCGGTGGCTGCCGGGCCAAGCCCGCACCAGGAACCTTCCCAGTACGGAATCCTCGCCGGCGCCACCGGGCGGCGGAGCCACCGCGTAGTTGGCTCGTTCGCGCTTGCCATCTGCACGCGCCATTGCATGGCAGGCATAGCAGGACACCGCCTCCCCGGTCTGGACCGGGACCGCTCCGGGCTCGAACTGGCCCGTCACCAGCAGACTCGGGTCGTGGCACTCCAGGCAGAGACCGATCCGAGGCGCGGCCTTGCCGCCGACAAGTCGCGACTGGAGCGCTCGGTAGTAGGGATCGCGATCCGCCTGCCCGTGGGGTCCTTCCCGCCACTCGGTGTACAGCTGCTCGTGGCACCCGGCGGTTCCGCAGGATCGGCTCGCTGGCGGTGGCCGGTCGAAGAACCTCCCGGCCGTCGAAAGCGCCTGGCCCGCCCTGTCGGCTCGAGGCAGGGGTGTGAGCGTCGGAGCCGCAAGTGCCAACGCCGCCACCGCGACCGCAGCCGCCGCCCCGCCTGCCCCCGCTCCTGACAGCGCCTCGGCAACCGCGCCTCGCCCGCCCGGCCGGCGCGCGGCCAGCGCCAGGTGCAGTGCCAGCAACGCTCCCGCCCCCAGCCCCGCGTACCTGTGAGCCAGAGCTAGCGTCTCGCCCACCCAGCCCCCCCAGAGCGCTGTCCCGGCCCAGCGC
>JACPRK010000012.1 GCA_016190005.1 Candidatus Wallbacteria bacterium
CTATGAAGCCATCCAAAGTCCCCCCAAGGACCGCTCGGGCTGAGCTCGTCGAAGCCCAGTATCGAAGCGGCTGTGGCCCCTCGATAGGGTCGGGCGAACGGTTCCAGGGCATTGGTTCACTCGCTCTCAGCACTCACTCGACCCCGTGGCCGACACCTGAACCGGGTTCTGGGTGAGGACGAGAGCCTGGGCGAGGCGTGTTCGCGTGCGCCCTCCCATCTTCCCCCTCCCAGTTTCCGCCCTACCGGCGCCGCAGTTTCGCACCGAGGGCGCGCCACGCAAGAACCGCCCCTTCCCAAGAGCCGTGCCCCAAAGCCAGCCTCCCACTGGCTACTGGCTACTGACTACTCTCTCCTGGCCTGCAACGCCATCTCGGCGGCGCGCTTGAGCGCGTTTTCGGCCAGGCGACTGGTGCGCAGCGATTCGTCGCACTGGTTCGACGCCAGCAACCGGCGAGCGTCCTCCAGCAGGCTGCGCGCCTTGGAGACGAGCCCCTGCACGACTTCGTTCTGCACGTTGGCCAGCGCTACCTCGACCCGGTGCTGATTGGGAATCACGCGCTCCAGGTTGGCCCGGGCGCCGGCGCAATCGTCCACGGCCCCCGGCGTCTGTCTCAAGACGCGTTTCAGAAAGCCCTCGGCGTCCAGGAACAGCCGTCGGGCGGCGCCGTACTGTCCGAAGGTCAACGCCTGCTGTCCCTGCTGGAACTTCTGGAAGGCAAGCGCCCGGGCCTTCTCTTCCTTGCTGTTGGGAGCGACCGGCTGACTGCCTAGTGCAGCGAACGAGACCTTCACCTGGGACTCGGCTTGCTTGGCCACCTGCTCGCTTCGATCCCGCACCGTCTTGGCGGTACGGGTGGCGGCAACCGTCTGGCCGTACATGGCGACGGCGGCGGAATAGTTGCGAGCCGCTATGAACTCATCCCCCCGCCTCAAGGTGTCGCGCGCTCGCTCCAGGCTGACCGTATCCGTGTCCTGCCCGGCCAGCTCGTCGAGAGCACGCCGCGCGTCCTCGCGGGCCCGCTCCGCCTGCCGCTGCTCCGCGTCGGACACGAGCGCCGGCCCCGCCACCTGCACGCTTCCGCCTACGGGCGCCGGCGCCTGAGCGCTTGCAACCGGCGTCATGAGCACCATGACGAACAGCATGATTGGAAAGGAGCGCAGCACGACCCCCGTGATGCAATCGCCGTACCAGGGACGGGTCGTGCCACATTTCCGGATCCGGGCACCTGACTTGCAACATTGCCGCACTGACAACGTCGGAACTGCACCATTCCGTGCAGCCCTGCTAGGATGCCTTGCGGCAACTGGAGAGAATCGATTCGATTGAAGCACCCAGCCCGAAGCCCCCGAGGCAAGACGCTGCTCGCCTTCGCGTCCTTCGTGTTACTGGTCGTGGTCGTCGTCAACCTGACCGGATGGGCGCTCTGGCAGTTCACCAGCGATCTGCTCACCGAATCGCTCGACCGCCATCTGACGGCCATCGCGGGGCTGGTCAGCCGCGAGCTGGAGGGAGACATTCTTGTCCATTTGAAGCCCGGTGACGAGAAGACCTCCACCTACCTGCGGCTGCGCCACGAGCTGAGCGCGCTGCGCACCAGTTTCCACCTGGCAGACCTATTTGTCTTCGACTCGGAGAATCGAGTCCTGGTCAGCTCCGGGGGCGACGAGCCGATCGGCACCCCGAACCCCGCTCTGCAGCTCGATGCCGACGAGATCCTGGACGCCTGGATGGGCAAGCCCGCTATCAGCCCGGTCATCGCTCGCGGCGGTCAGATGCTCAAGACCGGCTACGCCCCCGTCCATGACCGGGCGCGCAGGATCGTGGCGGTTCTTGGCGTCGAGACGGACGTCCGCTTCTTCGACACGCTCTCGCTGCTCCGAAACGGCCTGGTCCTGGCCACCGCCCTGGCGCTGGTCGCCATCGGTGGGCTGGCGCTGGTTTTCCGGCGCCTCCTGCGCGAGCTGCTCTTGGCCGAGGAGAAGAACCAAGAGACCGAACGGCTGGCGCTGGTCGGCCACCTCTCCGCGCAGATCTGCCACGAGATCCGCAATCCGCTCTCGATTATCAGCTCTTCGGCGGAGTTCCTGGTCCGGCGTATCGACAAGCTCGGCACCCCGGACGACAAGGTCCGCGAGCTGGTCGGCTACGTGATCAGCGAAATCGAGCGGCTCGACGGCATCGTCACGCGATTCCTGGAAGTGGCCCGCCCGATCCAGGTGGAGCTGGCGCCCCGGAAGCTGGGAGAGTTACTGGGGCCGCTTTTCGAGTTCGTCGGGCCCGAGCTCGACAAGGCGGGAATCCGCCTGGAGGCACCCCAGGTGGCGGCCGACGTGGTGGTTCGCATGGATATCGCCTGCATGCGGCAAGTGCTGCTCAACGCCGTCCTGAACGCTCGGGACGCCATGATCGACTCGCCCAGGCGCCAGCTGACGCTGAGCGTGGTCCGGGACCGCCCCGACCGCGTCGTTATCCAGCTCGACGACACAGGAACGGGCCTCCCCGACGAGATCCTGGGGGAAGCTTTCGCCCCGTTCGTCACGACCAAACCGGCCGGGACCGGACTTGGCCTCTTTGTTGCCAAGAGAATCGTCGACCAGCATGACGGCGAGATTCGCATCGAAAACCTATCTGACGGCGGCGCACGGTTCGTCGTGGAGCTGCCCGTTGACCAGCGGGGATGAACGAGGCGAAGAGAGGTGGGCATCGCGGCCGGGCGGCGCTGCGCGGCTTGCCTGCTCCCAACCGAGGACTGCATCTTCATGAGTGAGACTCTAGAGAGGTCGAAAATGGCGCGCATCCTTGTGTGCGACGACGAGCTGAAGCTGACGGCGGTCTGGAAGATGGCGCTCGAGGACGAGGGCCATGTCGTGGACGCGGTCAACGACCCGTTCGACGCACTCAAGCTGGCGGGCGAGCGCGCCTACGACATCATGCTGACCGACATCCGGATGCCCAAGATGTCGGGTCTGGAGCTCCTCGAGGGCGTGAAGCGCCGCAATCCCGACATCGAGTGCGTGCTGGTCACGGCCTATGCCAGCGTGGAGACCGCCATCTCGGCGCTCCGCTCGGGCGCGCGCGACTACGTCCTCAAGCCGGTGAAGCTCGAGGAGCTGGTGAGCGTCGTCAGCCGCATCTGCGACCGCCAGCGCTTGGTGCTGGAGAACCAGTACCTCAAGGAGCGGCTGGGCCAGGAGAATAGCCAGCTTGCGGTCATCGGCGAATCGGGCTCGCTCAGGAACGCGCTGACGCTGGCCGACAAGGTCGCTTCCAGCGACGTCACGGTCCTGTTGCGCGGGGAGAGCGGAACCGGCAAGGAAGTGATCGCCAAGTACATCCACAACAAGAGCGTTCGAGCGGCGCAGCCCCTGGTAACCATCAACTGCGCGGCCATACCGGAGAATCTGCTGGAGAGCGAGTTCTTCGGCCACGAACGCGGCGCCTTCACGGGGGCCGTCGTTCAGAAGCGCGGCAAGTGCGAGATGGCCCAGGGCGGCACGCTCTTCCTCGACGAGATCGGCGAGCTCTCCCCGCTCCTGCAGGTCAAGCTCCTGAGACTGTTGCAGGAGAAGCGCTTCGAGCGAGTCGGCGGCCTCAAGACCATCGACTGCGACGCGCGGGTCATCGCCGCCACGAATGCCAACCTCGAGGACAACATGAAGGACGGACGATTCCGCGAGGATCTCTACTACCGGCTCAACGTTGTCTCGATCACGCTGCCGCCACTGCGGGACCGCCCGGAGGACGTGCCGCACCTGGCTAAGCACTTCCTGAAGAAGTTCCGAAAGCCGAACATGGAGATCTCCGAGGAGGCGATGGATGCCTTGCGAGCCTACGGCTGGCCGGGCAACGTGCGCGAGCTCGAAAACGTGATCGAGCGCGCCACCGTTATCTCCGATTCCGGCAAGATCGCCGCCGGCGATCTCCCCTTCAATACCCAGTCCCGCGCCCCCGGACCCGAGTTCAAGATCCCCGAGGAGGGCATCTCGCTCGAGAGCTACGAGCAAAAGCTGGTGCAACAAGCCTTCGAGCGCTCGGGAGGCGTCAAGACCCGCACCGCCCGGCTGCTCGGGTTGACCCGCCGCCAACTCGACTCCCGACTAAAGAAGCTAGGGATGGACTGATGAACACCCTTGCCCGCGCCGCACTCCTGACGCTCGTCCTCGCCGCCCGGGTTCCGGCCCAGACCGCCTCGGAGAACGTCGCGGCGGCACAGTTCGCGCTGGTCGCGCGGGCCCAGGCGGTCTCCGCCGTGCAGTCGGCCCGCGCCGGGCTCGCGCGCGATCCGGCTTCGTCTGCGCGCCAGGCCGTCGACCGGGCGGAAGGTCACATCCGGACCGGCAACGCCTCGATGGCCGCCGGCAGGAACCAAAAGGCCCAGAGCGACTTCTTGATGGCCATCCAGGCGCTGAGGCAAGCCACGCCGGCACTCCGCGACCCGACCCCCACCCCCGCCGAGCTGGCCGGCTTCGAGGCCGAGGCCACGATCCGGCGTCGTCAGGAAGAGATCGACCGCCGTCGGCTGCGTCAGGCCGAGGAGATGCTGCACCGAGTCCGCACCGCGGCGCTCCAGAGCCGGAATCCGTCGCTACACCAGCGGTTCGAACGGATGCAGGACAACCTGATTCGAGTCCGGCAGAAGCTTGACACGTCGGGCCTGTCGCGGTTCACAGGAAACCTCGACCAGCAGCTCTCCGGACAGGTTCGCCCATTGCTGGAGGAGACCCTGCAGGAGGGCGCGGTGGCGTTGGCCCAGTTCGAGGCGCAAAAGCGCTCCGAGCGGGACCTGGAGCAGACGCGCGGCCGGGTGGCGCTGGCGCGGCGCAAGCTGGCGAACCCCGCGAGCGCAGAGGTCCGGGGGCTGCTCGACCGGGCCGACCAGCACGTGCGCGACTCCGAAGCAGCCAGCGCGCGAAGCGACTACATCCAGGCGCGCGTGTCGATGAACTCGGCCGAGCGGCTGGTCCGTCGGGCGCTCGAGCTCGAGAGAACGGACGCCGAAGATGCGACCCAGAGCGCCGCCCGGCAGGAGAGCGCCGGGGCTGGCGTAAGTGACCAGGCCCGGGAGGGACTGCAGCGGCTCCGGGGCAGCCTGCGAACGGCCAGCTCCCGGTTGGGCCAGACGAGCGACCCCGTGACAGCGAGACTGCTCGTGGAGGCGGAAACGGCTTACGAGCGCGCGGAAGGCCTATACGGGGAGGGCAACACCGTTCAGTGCCTGCGGCTGCTGAAGCTCGTGGGACGGCTCCTTCAGGAAGCCTACGGTCGCGAGGACCGGCTGTAGCGAGAAAAATCTCGACAGAAGCGCGCACCCTTTTCGTCTGGAGCGCGTCCAACGCATCGAGATGATGAAGTGGGTCGAAATCGGCAACGGCACCGCGCGCCCGGACTGTGTTTCAGGGCTCCGCCCGAGCGGCGGGCTCCAGGACGACTGGGCGCAGTGCCCGCGCGGAACTGCTGTTTTCGAACAGCGGCGCGGACTCGCGCGCTCCCCGGAGGCGATGGACGCCGGCTGACGCCTTAGCCCGCATCAGACGCGCCTCCTCGGGGCCGCGAGCCGGAATTGGTTCGCGGCCCCGTCGTCTTTTCGGGCATCCGGCTCTCTGCCGGCCCGCCCGAAGCGCACCTTCAACACCTTTGCCCCCGGCAGCCGGCGCCCCGCCTGGAGTGCACGGTCCCGGGGTAGGCCTACCCATCTGAAACGAGTGATTTCAATGAACGGATACAATAACGTCAACGGCTCCAACGAGTCGCTGAAAGCAGGTAGCGGGCGGTATGTCCGGAACCTGTTCTATCTCTCGCTGGTCGAAGCCGGCTGGGGACTCGGCGGAGCTTTCGTGTCGCCTGGGGCGGTCCTGCCGCTGCTCCTCTCGGCGCTGGGCGCCTCGCTCTCGACAATCGGGCTGCTCCCGGGCCTCGGGTCGCTCGCGATGACGCTGCCTCAGCTGGTCGCAGCCCACCGGACGGCAGGCCTCGCCCGGCAGACGCCCTTCGTCGTGCGGTGGCACGTACTGCCCACCTTCGCCTTCCTGGCCGTGGCGGCCGTCGCCTGGCGCGGCGGCAGCGGCAGCCTGGCGGTCGGACTCCTCTACGGCGCGCTCACGCTCTGGTACCTGGGACTGGGCTACGTGACCCCCGTCTGGCTGGCCTTCGCGGGTCGGCTCGCGGGCCCCGAGCGGCGAGGCCACTTCTTCGGCGTGATGTCGATGGCGGGTCTGCTCGGTGGCGTCGCGGGCGCCTGGCTCTGCGGTCTGCTCCTCGGCGCGCTCCCAGCGCCGGCGAGCTACGCGGCCGGCGCGCTCGTCGCCTTCGCTGCGATGAACCTGGCCAACCTGGCCTGGCTCGGCGTCGAGGAGCCAGCGAGGGAGCCCGAGGAGCTGGCTCTTCCGGCCTCGCGCCGGGAGCCGCTGTCCGCGTACCTGCGGCGGCTCTACGCCTCGGTGGCCGGCAACGCCCGGTTCGTCCGGTTCCTGGCGGCGCAGCAACTGGTGTCGCTCCACTCCGTTCTGGGTGCCTTCTACCTGGTGAACGCCCAGCGGCAGTTCGGCGCCAGCCCCGAGCGCGTC
>JACPRK010000037.1 GCA_016190005.1 Candidatus Wallbacteria bacterium
GAACATGACGCTCGGGTTGTGCTCGATGACGACCAGGCTGTGGCCGCGCGCGACGAGCGAGTGGAGCATCCCGAGCAGGTGTTTGACGTCACGCGAGTGCAGGCCGGTGGTAGGCTCGTCGAGCACGAATAGGCCCCGGCTGGAGCTGCGCTTGCCCAGCTCCTCGGCGAGCTTGACGCGCTGAGCCTCGCCGCCAGAGAGCGTGTTGCTCGGCTGGCCCAGGGTCAGGTAACCGAGCCCGCTGGCCTCGAGGACCGCCAGCAGGTGGCGGACCGTCGTGGAGGTTTGGAAGTGCGCCAGCGCCTCGGAAACGGTCATGGCCAACACGTCGGCGATCGACTTGTCGTTGTGGAGGATGGAGAGGGTCTCGCGGTCGAAGCGGCGGCCGCCGCACTCCTCGCACTCGACGTGGACGTCCGGCAGGAAGTTCATGCGGATGCGGATCTCGCCTGCGCCTTCGCAGGAGGCGCAGCGGCCCTCCTTGACGTTGAAGCTGAAGCGGCCTGGGCCGTAGCCGCGGGCGCGGGCCGCGGCCGTGGCAGCGAAGAGCTGGCGCACGTGGTCGTAGAGGCCGACGTAGGTGGCCGGGACGGAGCGCGGCGTGCGTCCTATCGGGCTCTGATCGACCTCGACGGCGCGCTCGAGAGCCTCGTGGCCTTCGAGGGAGTCGTGGGCTCCTGGCCTGGGCCCCGTTCCCGTGAGCCGGCGATCGAGGGCGCGGAAGAGGACGTCGCGGACCAAAGTGGACTTACCGGAGCCGCTGACTCCGGTGACGCAGACGAAGCGGCCCAGCGGCAGGCGGACGTCGACCGATTTGAGGTTGTGCTGGCGCGCGCCCCTGAGCGAAAGCCAGGCCAGATCGGCGCCTTCGAGTGGGCGCCGCGGCGCTGGGACTCCGGCGGCGGGGCCCTCGCGGAGGCTATCGGCCGTGGGGCTGCCCTGCGTGCGAGCGATGGCGGCGGGCGGGCCCTGCGCCACGAGGCGGCCGCCGTTCTTGCCGGCTTCCGGGCCCAGGTCGATGACCTCGTCGGCCCAGCGAATGGTCTGTTCGTCGTGCTCCACGACCAGGGTGGTGTTGCCCTCGCGCGTGAGGCGGGCCAGCGTATCGAGCAGCCGGCCCGTGTCCCTGGGGTGCAGGCCGATGGTGGGCTCGTCGAGGACGTAGAGGACGCCCGTGAGGCTGCTGCCGAGCTGGGCGGCCAGCCGCACGCGCTGCATCTCGCCGCCGGAGAGCGTGTCGGCAGGCCGGTCGAGCGCGAGGTAGCCGACTCCGACCTCGTCGAGGAACCCGAGCCTGGCCGAGAGCTCGGCGAGAATCGATGTGGCGACGGCGCGATCCCGGCCCTGGGCGCGGATGCGGGCGAGCCGCTTGCGCGCAGCGACCGCCGCCAGCGCGGTGAGCTGGGCGATCGACATGCCGTCGACCTTCACCGCGAGCGACTCGGGCCTGAGCCGCCGGCCGCCGCAGCTCTGGCACGGTTTCGGCTCCTGGAAGCTCCAGGCGAGCCAGGCCAGCTCGGCATCGTCCTCATCCTCGAGCTTGGCCCACCGCTGGACGCGACCGCAGAGCCCTTCGACCGATTCGCCGCCGTGTAAGATCAGCTGGCGGTGGCGCTCCGAGAGCTTCGCGAACGGGACGTCGAGCGGGATCTTGTGGACGGACTGGAGCTGGTGCAGGTAGCGCGCGCGCTCGTGGCGTTTCAGGAGGCTCTTCTCGAATAGGGCGAGAGCGCCCTGGGAGAGTGTCTTTTCGGGCTCGGGTATCAGCAACTCGACGGACGGCTCGCGAGTGTGGCCGGCGCCCTTGCAGGCGGCGCACGCGCCGTGGGAGCTGCCGAAGGAGAACTGCCTGGGGTCGAGCTCGGAGTAGCCCAGGCCGCAGCGGGCGCAGAAGAGCCGTGTGCTGTAGAGGCGCGAAACCGCGCCGCGCTCCAGGAGCGCGCTCCCCTTGCCGAGCTCGAGCGCGCGGCCCAGGATGGCCGAGACCTCCCCGGCCCGGGAAGTGCCGCGGCCCGGAAGGCGGATCTGGCCCACGAGCGCCTCCAACGTGTGCTCGCGGAAGCGGTCCAGGGCCGGGGGCGTGGCGGCCGGGACTTCCCTTCCGTCGACGCGGACGATGCCCAAGCCCGCGCCCCGGGCGAGGGCGAACGCCTCCTTGTGAAAGCCCTTCCTGGCGCGCACGAGCGGCGCGAAGATGCGGAGCTCTCCCGGTCCGAACGCCTCTCGCGCGCGCACGACGATCTCGCCCGGGGAGAGCGCGCCGATCGGCTCGTCGCAGCCGGTGCAGTGCTGGACTCCGCACCGCGCCCAGAGCAGCCGCAGGAAGTGGTAGGCCTCCGTGACGGTGGCGACGGTGGAGCGGGGGCCGGCGCGGCTGGTCCGCTGCTCCAGGGCGATGGTGGGCGGGATGCCTGCCAGCAAGTCGACGTCGGGCCGGGCGGTCTGCCGGATGTACTGCCGGGCGTAGGAGGAGAGCGCGTCCAGGTACCTGCGGCGCCCTTCCGAGAAGAGGATGTCGAAGGCCAGAGTGGACTTGCCGGAGCCGCTGACTCCGGTGACGACGAGCTTCTTGCCGAGCGGGATGTCGAGGTCGAGCCCGGTCAAGTTGTGGACGCGGGCGCCGCGCAGGACGATGCGCTCGCCTGCGAATGGAGCGGTCGCCTGGGCTGGGACCGAAGCCGGAAGGGGCGGACTCTGCGGGCGGGCCGGCAGGCCGGGTGGGCAGAGCACCTCCCGGAGGACCTGGCCGGTGTGGGAGGCGTCGACCCGCGCGAGCTCCTCGGGGGGCCCGCAGGCGACCAGCTTGCCGCCGCCAGCGCCGCCCTCGGGGCCCAGGTCGACGATCCAGTCGGCGGACTTGACGACGTCGATGTGGTGCTCGATGACGATCACGGAGTCGCCGCGCTCGATGAGCGCCTGGAGGACTCCGAGGAGGACCCGCACGTCCTCCAGGTGGAGGCCCGTGGTCGGTTCGTCGAGCAAGAGCAGTCTGCCGGCCGAGCGCTGGCCGGCAGCGGCCGATCGAGGGGTCCGGAGCTGCGCCGCCAGCTTCAATCGCTGCGCTTCGCCGCCCGAGAGCGTGTTGATGGGCTGGCCTAGCCGGATGTAGCCCAGGCCGACTTTCCTCAAGGGCTCCAGTGCATCCTCGAGTGCCTTCGAGCCCGAAAAGAAGGCCACGGCTTCGTCGGCGGTCATCTCGAGCAGGTCCTGCACGCTCTTGCCGCGGAGCCGCACGGCCAGCGCGGCAGGGCCGAAGCGGCTCCCGCCGCAGGCGTCGCACGGCACGAAGAGGTCCGGCAGGAACTGCATCTCCACCTTCTCGAAACCCTCCCCGCGGCAGAGTTCACAACGTCCGCCGGCGGCGTTGAAGGAGAAGTGGCGCGCCGTGAGCCCGGCCTCCTGCGCTCCCGGCGTGGCCGCCAGGAGCTTCCGCATGGCGTCCCACGCGCCGACGTAGGTCGCCGGGTTGGCCCGCGGGGTCCGCCCGACCGGCGACTGGTCCACCAGCACCACTTCCGAGATGTGCTCCGTGCCCTCGAGCCGCTCCAGGGCCGGCGCCTGTCCGGCGGCCCGCCCCAGCGCCCGCTCCAGCGCCGGATGGAGCACCTCCAGCAGGAGCGTGCTCTTGCCCGAGCCGCTCACGCCCGTGAGCGCAACCAGCATCCCCAGCGGCAGCTCCACGTCCAGTCCCGCCAGGTTGTTCGTGCGCGCTCCGACGACTCGCAGCTCGCGGCCCGGCTCCCGCGCGCGCCGCCGCGCCGGCAGCGGGATCTCCCGGCGGCCCGTGAGGTAGTCGGCTGTCAGCGACCCGCGCGCACTGGCCAGGCCCGAGAGCGGCCCGTCGTAGAGCACCCGGCCGCCGTCGGCCCCCGCCGCAGGCCCCAGGTCCAGGATGCGGTCGGCTCCCCGGATGATGTCGGGATCGTGCTCCACCACCACCAGCGTGTTGGAGAGCGCTCGGAGCTCCTGCAGGATGCCCAGGAGGCGCCGGTTGTCCCGCGCATGCAGGCCAATGCTCGGCTCGTCCAGCACGTACATCGTGTTCACCAGACCGCTCCCCAGCGCGGCCGTCAGGTTCACCCTCTGCACCTCGCCCCCGGAGAGTGTTCTCGACTGCCGGTCGAGAGCCAGGTAGTCGAGCCCGACGTTCACCAGGTATCGCAGCCGGCTCTCGACTTCGCGCGCGATCAACGCCACCGCCGGGTTCCCGCCCTCCTCTATCGCCAGGCGCTGGATCACCTCGAGCAGTCTGGCCGCATCCATCGCGTTCAGTTCGGCGATCGAGAACCCCATCACTTTCGTCAGGAGTGAGTCGGGCTTCAGCCGCGCCCCGCCGCAGGCCGCGCAGGGCCTGTAACTGCGATAGCGCGATAGAAGGACCCGGATGTGCATCTTGTACGTCTTGGTCTCCAGCCAGTCGAACCAGCCCCGGACGCCGTAAAAGTTCCCTTCGCCCTCGAGCACAGCCCGGCGCACCGGCTCCGGCAATCGCTCAAACGGCGTCTCCATCGATACGCGGCGCTTGCGGCACCACCGGGCCAGGTCGTCCCGGCACTCCTGGGTCGACTCCGTTGTCCACGGCTTGATGGCGCCCTGCGCCAGCGAGAGCCGCGGGTCCGGGATCGCCAGTGCCAGGTCGATCTCGATTGTGCGGCCGAAGCCGCGACAGCTCTCGCAGGCGCCCAGCGGGCTGTTGAAGCTGAAGTGGTTGGGCGTCGATTCGCGGTAGGCGATGCGGCACGGCGCGCACTCGAGCCGGCCGGACACGCGCCACGGCTCTCGGCCCTCTCGTCGCACGACGGCGCGCTCGTCCCCGTAGCGGTAAGCGATCTGGAGCGCCTCCTGGAGCCGATCGATTCGCCCGGCCGCCCAGGCCAGCCGCTCCACCAGCACCTCGAGCGTTCCTCCTGGCGGCGCCGCTTGCGCATCTTCGAGCTCGTACGGCGAGCCATCAGGCCCCAGTGCCCGTCCGAACCCGAGCGCAAGCAACGCCTTGCGGGCCTCGTCGAAGGGCGTGCCCCCCAGGGGGCGCTCGAACCAGACCCATACCCGGTCGCCGTTCGAGAACCCGGCCGCCAGCCGCCGTGCGGCCTGCGCCGGGCTCTCGCGCCGTACGGGTTGTCCGCAGCCTCGGCAGTGCAGCACGCCGGCGCGCGCAAACAAGAGCTTGAGGTGATCGGCCAGGTCCGTCATCGTCCCGACCGTCGAGCGCGAAGTTCGGACCGGGTCGGACTGGTCGATGGCGATGGCCGGCGGGATGCCATGGACCGATTCCACGGCCGACTTCGCCTTGCGGTCGAGGAACTGGCGGGCGTAAGCGCTGAAGCTCTCGACGTAGCGGCGCTGGCCCTCCGCGTAGAGCGTGTCGAAGGCCAGGCTGGATTTCCCGGAGCCGCTCACGCCCGTGACGACGATGAGCTGCCCGAGCGGCAGCGTGAGGTCCAGCTCCTTCAGGTTGTTCTGCGAGGCCTTGTGCAGCCGGATTGCGGGTCGCATTCGCCCCGCATCATACGGGACTCAGGGCTCTGCGCGGCCGCTGCTGGCGATTGGCAGGAGGCTTGCGGCTGCGATGGGCTCGCTTCGTGACACCCCTAGGCGGTCAATATGTCATCTGCACCCGTGCTGGTCCAATCCCCCATGTCCAAGACTCCCGTTCGTGAATCCCACTGCGAGGGGCGGCCGCTCTCGGCGTTGCTCTGTCCTGGCTCCGTGGCCGTGATCGGCGCCTCGCGTTCGCGCGGACAGCTCGGTGGCGAGATCTTTCACAACTTGCTCACCAACGGCTTCACGGGCGCCGTCTACCCGGTCCACCCCGAGGCGCGCTCCATCCAGGGCGTCCGGGCCTACAAGTCGGTCCTGGAGCTCCCCGAGCCGGTCGACCTGGCCGTGGTCGTGGTGCCCAAGGGCGTCGTCGCGCGCGTGGCCGAAGAGTGCGCAGCCGCCGGCGTGAAGGGAATGGTGGTCATCAGCGCCGGGTTCGCCGAAGTCGGCGAAGCAGGCAAGGCCCTGCAGGACGAGTTGCTGGCCAAGGTCCGCGCGGCCGGCATGCGGATGATCGGCCCCAACTGCCTGGGCGTCATCAACACCAACCCGGCCGTCGGGCTGAACGCAACATTTGCCCCGTCCTGGCCGCCGGCCGGAAAGGTGGCCTTCTGCAGCCAGTCGGGCGCCGTCGGCGTGGCCATCCTCGACTTCGCCAAGCAGCTCGGCATCGGCATCAGCCAGTTCGTCAGCATCGGCAACAAGGCCGACGTGAGCGGCAACGACCTGCTCGAGCACTGGGAGGACGATCCGAATACCAGCGTCATCCTCCTCTACCTAGAGAGCTTCGGGAACCCCAGGCGATTCATGAAGGTCGCCCGCCGGGTCTCCCGCAAGAAGCCGATCCTGATTGTGAAGAGCGGGCGCACGGCCGCCGGGGCGCGCGCGGCTTCCTCCCACACGGGGGCGCTGGCGGGGCTGGACGTGGCGGTCGACGCGCTGCTCGGACAGGCAGGGGTGCTCCGCGTGGGCACCATCGAGGAGCTCTTCGACGCCGCGATGCTGCTCTCCAATCAGCCGGCCCCGGCCGGAAATCGCGTCGCCATCCTGACCAACGCGGGTGGCCCAGGGATCATGGCGGCCGACGCCTGCGAGAGCAACGGCCTGGTGCTGCCGCCGCTCATGCCCCAGACGGAGAGCGCGCTGCGCGAGTTCCTGCCGAAGGAAGCCTCCACGCGAAATCCGGTCGACATGGTGGCCAGCGCCACGCCCGACTTCTACAACCGGGCGCTCTCGCTCCTCTTGGCCGACGAGAACGTCGACTCCGTCATCAGCCTCTTCGTGCCGCCGCTCATCACGGCTCCCCTGGAGGTGGCCCAGGCCGTGCGGCGTGGGATGGCGGGCACGAACAAGCCGGTCCTGAGCTGCTTCATGGGCGCCAACGGCGTGCCGGCCGCGCTCGAAACCCTGCGTGAGGGGCGGATTCCCTCCTACACCTTCCCGGAGTCCGCTGCGATGGCGCTGGCGCGGGCCGTGCGGTACGGCCAGTGGCTGGCGCGTCCCGAGGGGACCGTGCCCGAGCTCGCCAACGTCACCCCGGACCGCGCCCGCAAGGTGATCGCGTTCGGGCCGGGAGCCGAACGCCAGGAACGCTGGCTCAGGCCCGACGAGGTGCGCGAGCTGCTCGCCGCTTACGGCATCCAGGCGCCCAGGACGCTCTTCGCCAGCTCGGAGCAGGGGGCCGTTGACGCGGCGCGTCAGATCGGGTTCCCTGTCGCCCTCAAGCTGGTGAGCGACACACTCACCCACAAGACCGACGTCGGCGGTGTGGTCCTCGGACTCGAGGACGCCGACTCGGTCGGCGAGGCCTACCGGGCCATCGGTGAGCGCCTCTCTCGCCGCGGGCTCCAGGACCAGATGGATGGCGTCATGGTGCAAGAGATGGTGCGAGGGGGCGTCGAGGCCTTCGTCGGCGTCACCCAGGACCCGCTCTACGGCCCTCTCATCGGCTTCGGCATCGGCGGCGTCAACGTGGAGGTCTGGAAGGACGTGGTTTTCCGCGTCCACCCGCTCACCGACCGCGACGCCCGCGAAATGCTCGAGCAGATCCGCGGCGTCAAGCTGCTCGACGGCCACCGCGGGGCCGCTCCAGCGGACCGCGAAGCGCTGGCGGACGCCCTGCTGCGCGTAAGCCGCATGGTCGGCGACCTCCCCGAAATCCGGGAGCTCGACATCAACCCCCTGATCGCCCGCCGCCCAGGCAAGGGCGTCATCGCCGTCGACGCCCGGATCCGGGTGGGCTAACGGGGCCCGCGATTGATTCCCATGGGTTTCCGTTCAGCCTGAGCTTGTCGAAGGCCGGGCCGGCTGCCGCTTCGCACTCCCGTGCCGCCTGCCTCAGCGGCGCTCGCGGGCGAGATAGGCGTCGGCGCCGTTGGCCTCGATGAAGCCGAGGGCTTCGGAGGCCATCTGGCCGGCGGGGGTTGCGGGCAGGTCCTGGCGCAGGCGCTCCAGGTGAACCATCAGCCTCGACTTGTCGCCGAGCGCCACGCATGCCCGGGCCGAAAGCTCCAGGGCAGCGGCCAGCTCCTCGGAGTCGCCGCGACCCTGGGCGGCGAGGAGGTGTTTCTCCAGGAGATCGAGAGCGGCGCGCGGCCGGCCGGAGGCCAGCTCATCGGCTGCCCACTCGAGCTCCTGGCCTGGAGAGGCAGGTGCTGACTTGGTGTGCGCGACCTCGACCAGGTCGTCCGCGCGCAGCTCGAACACTCGGCTCGAGCGCAGCCAGGGCGGCGGCAGGTCCAGGCTGCGCAGCGGTGCCGTGACGGCAAACAACCCGGGCGGCGTCGCTTGCTCCAGTCCGGCGCGATCGAACCACTCGCCAACGGTGGTCGTCCGGCCCGCCGGCAGCGAGTAGACCACGGCACGGCCCTGCCTCCCCGTGCTTCCCTCCAGCCAGAGCACGACGGCGTGACGCGTCCGGTCGGCACTTTCGACCAGCAGCCCCTTGGCCGGAATCTCGCCTTCGCGGCTGCCGAGGTCGACATCCTTGCCGTCGACGGCGACGGCCGCCGTCCCCCTGACCTTCGGGCCCTCGCGGTGCGTGGCGAATCGAAACGGTCCCGACGTCGGCTCCGCCGCGAGCACTGCCGGGAGCACGAGCGCGGCAAGTCCGAGCGTCACCAGGGTCCTCGAGCAACTACTTCCAGTGCGCATACGCGTGATAGGGGTCGGCAAACAAGTAGAAGAGGTTCGATAACGACAGCTTGCGGAACTTCTTCCACCAGTCGATCTCCGCGGCTTCGAGCGGCATCCCGAGGTAGAGCTTCATGCCGATGCCATAGGCCACGGCGCTCACCTTGCCCTGCTCGCCGTCCTTGGGCGAGACGGTTGCCACGAAATCGAGCCAGGGCCGGCTGTAGTCGGGGTGAAAGGCGCCGTGGTTGTAGCCCGAGAGGCTCTTGACCAGCTGCTCGTCGGGGCTAGAGGTCGCGGGGTACTTGTTGTTGATCGAGTACGAGAGCACGAGCGTCATTGCCACCAGGTTGTGCGCGGGCTTCTGGAAGTCGAGCACCACCTTCTGTCCTCGGAGCTTCGGCGGTACGTCCAGGGCCGAGCCGATCGTGGCCACGGTCCACTTCGGGTCGCCGATGACTTGCTCCATCTCCGAGAGTTTGACCGCCGTACCGGTGTGGGCGAGGTTGTTGATCTGACCGAAGCCGTAGTCGACGCTGGTCTCGGAGTTGGCGTTCTTGGTGATGCTGCCGTTTTCTGTGTGGACGCCCCGGGACTCGTGCATCACGATGGCGCGCAGGATGTCCTGCGGCTCGATCGCCTTGCCCCACTGATCACGGCACTCCGGGAACCCCTTCCAGAGTCCCCGGGCATAGGCCACGGCAAGCGGGAACCAGACGTCGACGTACTTCTTGTGGCCAATCGCCACGGAGCGCTTCATGTGCGGGTCCTTCCTCTGGACCCGCGCCGGGTGCGCAGGCAGGGCCGGCTCGGGCTCGGGCACGGAGATCATCTCCACCGCCAGCGCGCCCGTGAGATCGTGCGCCGTCTGGTGTACGACGGGTACGCCGGCGAGCCGGGAGAGATGGTAGCGGGTCTGGAAGGCATGGTAGCGGGCCTGTCGCGCCCGGGCGGCCGTCTGAACGGCCGTGGCGGGCAGGCTCAGGAGATGCGGGAGCTCCCGTACCATCTCGGTCATCCGGCCTCGCACGATTCGATTCAGCTTTTGACGCGCGGCCTCGAGCCGCGCCGAGAGCGAAGGGTTGCTGGCGGCCGCCGGGACTGCCTGCTCCAGCTGCTTGGAGACTGCCGTTACCTGAGTGACCAGCTCTTCCGGGTCCTTCTTGGGGTCCTCCGAGAGTTTCTTTTCGCAGACGTCGACCGCCACGGCCGCGCCGTGGACCTGCCAGAGCCGTTCGATCTCCCGCGTCGCTTCGGCCAGCGACGTCTTGTCCGTTCCGGCGACCTCCTTCTTGAGCAGGGGCAGCACGCCCTGGAGGAGCAGGAACCGGTCGACGCCGGCGTTGGTCAGCTCCCCGGCTTCCAGGTGCCGCCGAAGGTCGGCCATCGTGTCGGTCAGGAGCTGGCGGGCAAGCGTCTGCCGGCCTGCCTTGTCGGAGGGCAGGGCCGGGATCTCCAGGCTGGTTCCCTTCCGGACCATCCGGCCGCCGGGCACCAGCTTCTCCCGGTTGGCCCTGTAGACGAGGGGCCACCACGTTGCCGGGTAGTCAGCGTACCCGTAATGGGCGGCCGCGACCGACTCGAGCTGGGTGTTTGCGTGGGCAACCCACGTGCGGCCCTTGCCCTCGAAGGGAAAGGGGATGACGACTCTCTGGCCCACGCGGAGCTTCGTCGGGTCGACCGCGTTGGCCTTGCGCAAGATGCGGATGCCGTCGGCCGCATCCTCGACATATCCCGTGTACCACCTCTTGGCGATCAGCTCGAAGGTGTCGCCCTTGCGAACCAGGTCGGTGACTTGCTGGGCCGTGGCTGCCGACTCCAGACCTGCGAAGGGATCGGGCGAGGGCTCGGCGGCGGCCGTCACTGCGGCCAGCGCCAGCGCGGCCAACGGCAGCCGCCACGCACGCACCGCTCCATTCATATCGACTCGCCGCATCCCGGCGCTCCTTTCCTCGAAACCGGCCGCCCGCGCGGCGCGGTCCCCTTCGGCCTCGTGTTGCAGCAGGCCCCGCGGTCCGCAGCTCTGGACCCGCGGCTGGCTCCATCTTACGGTGTCGCGGGCGTTTCCGCGATCTTCTCCTCCAGAGCCGTCACGCGCTCCACCCCTTCCTCCGGCGGCAGCTCGATCCCGCCGGCTCGGACCTGCTCCACGGCGCGCCGGCCGAGCTGGATGTAGCTCTCGTCGATACGGCGCTCCAGCCTCGTGACGGGATCGTCCTGGGCCGGCCCGCCCGCCAGCTTCGCCTTCAAGCTTCCGAAGAACCCCTTTTCGACGCCGCTGCCGTCCGCCTTGATCTTCTCCTGGTGGCGCTTCAGCGTCTCCTGGTACTTCAGGATGTCGTAGTAGAGCAGGTTCAACTGGGGGTGCGTGAGCTCGCTGGCTCGTACGCGCTTGAACACGGACAGACCGATGCGCTTGAGCTCCGCCTTGAGCATCTCCTCCAGTTCTCCACGACCGCGGCCCTCCAGGGTCAGGGCAGGGGCGGCAGGTTTGCGGGCCAGAAGGCTCTCGGCCTGTTTCTGCAGCAGCTCGGCCTGCTGTTTCTTGCTGACGCCAGCGGTCAGGCCGATGGAGCCGTCGATGGCCGAAGGATCTCGCGGCGGCGTGGCGAACGCCGCCGCCGCGCGCTTCTGGGCGTCCCGCTCGGCCATCTGCTCGATGTCATACATCTCACCCGCCATCGTGGCCGGCTGATCCTTGCGGATCACGCGGATCGCCTTGCGCGCCTCCTCGCAGACGTCGATGTCGAGGTCGTTCAAGAGCGGCCGGATGGCGGGCACGGCGCGCTCGTCGTTGTGCATCTTGAGGCCGCGCACAGCCCTGAGCCGGATGCCCTCGTAGGGGTCTCTGAGCGCGCGGACCAACAGGTCGACCATCGCCGCCGCCCGGATGTGGGACATCGCATAGACCGCGCTCTCACGCATCGAGACCCTGTTCGACTTGAGCATCTCCTCCAGGTAGAGCGCAATCTTGGGGACGCCGATCCGGCCGAGCGCCTTGGCAACGTTGCCGCGAACGCGGTTGTTGTCGTCGGCCAAGAGCGGCGTCAAGAGCTCGGTCACCCGCTTGTCGTCGCCCAGCTTCTCGACGACCTCGACGGCGTTGGCGCGCACGCGCGCGTCGGTGTGACCTAGGTGACCGACGGCCATCTCGACGTCGACGGGCTGCGCTACCCGCGCCAGCTGCGAGAGCAGCGTCGCCAGCCCGACCGGTTCCTCTTCGACCGCCAGGCTCGCCAGCACGTCGGTGCGGGAGGCCATGCATTCGGCCTTCGGCGGCTCGGAAGGGTCGGGGGCTGACGCCGCCGCCTGCCGTCCCTGAGGCATCCGGGCGAAGAGCTCCTCGATCTTGTTGGCGGCCTTCTTCGCCAGGAAGGCGATGTCGGAGTTGGCCGAGCCCGTGGCGCCCTGGACTGCGGCCCGCAGCGTGACCAGGTCGTTGGGGTCCTCGATGGAAGTGGGGGAGAGCTGTCCGATCGTGGTGAGCGCCATCAGCTGGATGTCCTCGTCCTGATGGGCGACGTCCCTGCAGATCTTCTTGAGATTGATGGCCATGGCGCTACGCCTTGCCCTCCTTGAGCTTGCGGACCGAGGTGAAGATCTCCTCGACCTTCGCGTACATCTCCGCGAGGTCAGCGTGTCGCTTACCGCCGGCTTGCAGCTGCTCCACTGCCAGCTCGCCCAGCTTGCGGTAGGCCTCTGCGGTCTGGAAGTCGATCTGCGCCCGCTTGTGCTCGGTCTCGCGCTTGCTGAAGAGCGACTTCAGGAGCCCCATCCGGTTCACTTCGGCCAGGTGCGCCTCCAGGACCCCTTCGGCCTTCTGCACCGCCCGCGAGTTCGCCACCAGCTTGACGTCGTTGATGAGGTTGGCGCGGATCAGTTTCCAGATGCGGCGGCCCATCTGCTCGAGCTCGCGGTCGAGCTGGTCGTAGAGGCCGTCGAGCACGTCCTGCATCTCGGGCGCCAGCATCAACCGCGAGGGGGCGTTTTCGCGCATGTCGGCGTCCATCTCGCGCCCGAAGGCGCCGGGAGCCGGGGGCTCGGCGGAGTCGCGGTCGGGGTCGAACTTGCCGAAGTCGAGCGCTCCCGTGGACACGGCGGGCGAGGAGTCGCCGCTTGTCGCGGCGCGAGCGGCAGTCCTCAATGGCGGCAGGTCGGGCGTCTCGACGGCGCGAGTGGGCGGGAGGCGTTCGCCCCGTCCGGGCGCCGGGCGAGCAGCCGGTGCCGGGAGAGGCATCCTCGCGCTGAGCGCGGCCTTTGCCGCCGCCACCACGCCTCTGTCCGAATCACCGGCCAGCCGCTCCAGCAGCGACTCCGTTCCCGGCCGGCCCGCGAGCGCGGCTACGGCGCGCTTGCGCAGGCCTGCGTCGTCGTCCACGACAATGCGAGTGAAAAACTCCGTCGTATCCACTGAGTCGAGCGTCGCGAGGACGAAGAGCCCGGTGGTGCGAGTCTCGACGTCGGCGCTGGAGAGAAGGTACTCCACGTGCGGCAGCACGCTTTGCGGGTCGTAGCGGCCGAGCGCCTTGAGGGTGTTGCCGCGGACGCGATTGTCTCGGTCGTTGGCGAGAGGGGCCAGCAGCGTGAGGACCTGCTCGGAGCTGCCCAGGCGCTCGACGGCTTCCACTGCGTTGGCGCGGACGCGATCGTTCTTGTGCCCCAGGAACCTCCGCACCAGGCCGAGCTCCTCGGAGGTGCCGATGACCGAGAGTGCCGAGAGGGCCGCGGAGACGACGATGGGCTCCTTTTCGCCCTCGAGCGCCTCGAGAACCTCGGGCCTGGCAGCGGTCAGTCTTTCGGTCTCGATCTGCTGCAGCCGGAGGACCAGCGGCGAGACCTCGGCCTGGCTGGCGGCGGGGCCGGGAGGCGCGGCTCGGGGAGCGGCGGGCGGCGTGCGGGCCGCGGGCGGCTGCGGGGGACGCCTGCGCGCGGCGGCGCGGGCTGCGGCCTGGGCGATGGCCGGATCGGGGTCCTGCGAGAGGCGGGCGAGCAGGTCGGGGACCTGTGGGTGGCTCTGGTACTCCAGGGCCTGCACGACCTTGGCGCGCACCTGCGCGTTCGCGTCGCGAGCCGCCTTGCGCAACAGCTCGACCGGCTGGTCGCCGCTCAGTCCTGCCAGCGCCATGACCGCGGCGATGCGCGGGGGGAGCTGGTTGGCGGAGAGCATCTGCTCCAGCAGGCGCACGAGCTGCTCGCGGTCGGCCTTGGCGATGGCCGCCAGCACGTTGGCGGAGACGCGCGGGTCGGGGTCGGTCAGCATCGGCGCAAGGCCCGGGAGCAGCGCGGCGCCGGGAGCCAGGCGGCTGTAGGCGGCGACCGCGTTGGCGCGGATCTCGGGCATCGCGTGCGTGAAGAAGGCCTGAACGGTCGGCAGGTCGGTCGCGCTGCCGATGGCGGCCAGCGCCGGCAGAGCGTAACCGATGACTCGTGGATCGGTCGCGCGTGCCAGGACGTCGAGCAGGTCGGCGTAGACGGAAGGGTCGGGCTGCTGGCAGAGCGCCTTGAGGGACTTCACCAGCGCCTCGGCGTCCCGGGTCCGCAACGGGCTGGGCGGCGGCACCGGCTTGGGTGGCGCGGGCGGGCCGGGCGCGGCTTCGCGCTCCCGGGCGGGCTCGCGGGGGGGCGCGGCGGGCTTGGCGGGCGCCGTGGCGGGCGCCTCCAGGCCGAAGCTGGGCTTCAGGTGCTCGTAGGCCTTCTGGGCGAAGAACTGCGCGTCGCCCGATTCGTGGGCCATCCGTTCCTCGAGATCCTGCTTGATGCGCTGCAAGAGCTGCAGGTTCGACAGCGTCGTCGAGGCCATGTCGAGCCGGCACAGCGTCCGCATCGCCAGCAGCCGGATGTCCTCGTCCGGGTGCGTCAGATCTTCCGCGAGCTTCAGCAGGTTGATTCCCATTGCCGACTCTCGCCGCCCGCCCGCCTAGCTTCCCCGGGCGCCCAGGGCCATGGCCTGTATCATCTCGCCGATGGCGGCCTGGAGGCCCACGAAGATGGCCCTGGAGACGATGTGGTGGCCGATGTTGAGCTCCTCGACAGGCCGTACGGCCACGATCGGGCCGACGTTGGCGACGGTCAGCCCGTGCCCGGCCGCCACGCGCATGCCCAGCCGTCCGGCCGTTCGGGCGGCCTCCTCGATGGCGGCCAGCTCCCGGGCGGCATCGGGCCAATGCTTCGCGTACTCGCCCGTGTGGATTTCAATCTCCCGGATGCCGAGCGATGCGGCCTGCTCGATCTGGCGGCTGTCCGGATCGATGAAGACGGCCACGTCCATCCCCAGCTCCCGGCCCAGCTCCGCGAAGCGACGGATCGCCTCCGGGGAGCGGAAGCAATCGAGCCCGCCCAGCGTCGTGACCTCGCCGGGCTGCTCGGGGACCAGCGTCACCTTGTGCGGGCGGTGCCGCCGGGTGATCTCCTGCATCTCGTCGGTCGTCGCCATCTCGATGTTGAGCGGCAGCAGCTCCGACGCACGAATCCGGGCGATGTCAGACTCCTGGATGTGTCGCCGATCCATCCGGATGTGCACGGTGATGCCGTCGGCACCGGCCGCGCGAACGATTCGCGCGGCCTCCAGCGGATCAGGCTCCACGCCGCCCCGGGCCTGGCGGACGGTGGCGACGTGGTCGATGTTGACGCCCAGCCTCATCGGCCATTCCTCCCTTCGCCGGCAGCGGCGCGCCCGATGACGCTGGCCAACCGCCCGCGCTCACGACCCTTGTCACGACGGTAGCTGAAGTAGAGCTGCGGGTTGCACGCCGTGCACTCGGAGGAGATCTCGATGGAGCGGGAAGATACGCCGGCTCTTTCGAGTAGCTTGCGCAGCGCGGCCCCCAGCGCCACCGTCGTCCGCCCGCCCTCTCGCCGCACCACGTCCTGACCGAAGCGCTCTCCGAACGGCTCCGCCACGTCGTCCTTCACTTCGAAACAGCAGGGCTGGATGTGCGGCCCCGCGGCGACCACCAGCTCGCCGGACCCGGCGCCCGACCCGCGCGCCAGGTCGGTCAAAGTCGCCTCGACCACTCCGGCCGCCATCCCGCGCCAACCCGCGTGCGCGGCCGCGACCGCCCGGCCGTCTGCGGTGGCTGCCAGCACCGGCACGCAGTCCGCCGTGACGATCGCCAGCCCTACGCCGGCCTCCCGCGTCCAGAGCGCGTCCCCTTCGCCCAGGACCGCGTAGCCGCTCACCTCGGGGGCCTCCCGCACCGTCACGCCGTGGCACTGGTTCTGGTACCAGACGCCGTGCCACTGGCAGCCCGCCGCCGCCAGGAACCGGTCCCAGTTGGCCGTCACGTTGTCGTTCCAGTCCTGGCTGTAGAAGCCCAGGTTCAGCGTATCGTGCGGCGCCGGGCTGATGCCGCCCTTGCGCGTGGAAAAGGCGTGCTCGATCCCCGGCACGCCGCCCAGCAGGGGCGACGTCAGGTAGGCGACACCGTTGTTTTCGTGGAGCTCGAGGGGCATGGCTGCCGGGACGCCACGTCATGCGCGCGTCCCCGGACCCGCACAGTTTACAGCCCGCCCGCGTCCGGGGCGAGGGCTGCAGGGAAATGGGGGGAGGGGGGCGAGGGCTACTCCAGCGTCGAGAAGCGCTTCATCCGGTCCGACATGTCGGCCGCGTAGCGGGCCACCTCGGAGTCGGTACCGGCCAGCGACGAGGCCAGGGCGAACGTCTTCTGCGAGCGGTCGAACTGCCGGCGGCGCGCCTCGATGTAACCCCGGATCAGGAGGGCCTCCAGGTAGCGCGGCTCCCGCGCCAGCGCCTTGTCGACGTGGCTCAAGGCCCGCTCCAGGTCTCCGCTGCGGACATTGAGAAAGGCCAGCGCCTTGTTGGCCACCGGGTGCGTCGCGTCGGTCAGGAGCACCTTCTGGTACTGGAGCTTTGCCTCCTCGTCGGCCTGCCGGCCGAAGAGCGCCTCGCCCATGCGCAGGTACCCGCCCAGCCTCGCCTCCTGCGTGATCTCCTCGTGCTGAGTCATCTGCGGGAGCAGGTCGCGGGCCTGCCGCGCCTCGTCGCTGGCGGGCTCCAGATTGATGACCGTCTCGAGCTCGCTGGCGGCGTCCTTGTAGAGCTCGAACTGTGCGTACAGTCGCGCCAGCTCCAGGTGGCGCCTCACCAGGTCCGTCGCCAGCCGGCGCTGGCCGGCGGCCGCGGATTCACGGTTGTCGCCCGGCCGCGGGTCCGCTTCTCCCGGCTGCTTGCGGAAGTCGATGGGCGGGCCGCGATGCTCTCGGATCGGCGTCGGGGCGGCGCGCGTGCCCCGAAGGCCGTCCCCGCGGCCAGCGGCCGGCGCGGGCGATTCGAGCAAGGTCGAGGTCCTCTGCTGCCCCGCCGTGAGGAAGCGATCGAGCGAGTGACCCGGGAAGTAGGGTCCCAGCTCGTTCAGCATCCGCACGATCTCCTGGCCCGGCGCCGAGGAGCGGTCGACCAGCTTGAGCGCTCGCGAGAGCGTCTGGCGCGCCAGCTCCTTGTTCCCGAGCCGATCATAGGCCATCCCGAGCCCCATCAGGCCCTTGACGTGACGCGGGTCGCGCTCCACCAGCTTGCGCAGGTACATCGCCGAGCGCGCGTAGTCTCCTCGCTTCAGCGTCATCACGCCGGCGTGATAGTAGGCCGGCAGGTTGTTCGGGTCTTTTTCGAGCGCAGCGCGGAAGAGCGTCTCGGCCTGTGCGAAATTCTTGCGGTGGTACTCCGCCCAGCCAAGGCTGTCGTGCGCGGCGGAGAAATCGGGGTTGAGCTGCACGGCCTTGCGCAACAGCCGCTCTCCCCGTGGCAGGTCGATCGCCCGGTCGACCAGCAGGAAGCCGAGGTTGTTGAGGGCCCGCACCTCGCCGGGATCGAGCCTGAGCGTCGCCTCGTACTCGGCGATGGCGCCTCGGAAATCGCCCAGCTTCTCGAGCGCGTAGCCCTTCTGAAAACGGGCCTCCGTGGTTCCCGGGAACTCGGAGAGGATCTGGTCGTACTGCCGCACGGCGCCATGGTAGTCACCGGCAGCCAGCGTCCGCATCGCGCGCTCCAAACCCGGCACGGCACCACCGCGCGCCGCCGCCGCGGGCAGAGCGCCGGCGGCCGCCAGCGCCAGGAAGAGCGCGAACTGAAGAGTGCGGCGATGTTCGACTGGGCGGCTCATGCGGGTTCCTCCGGGATGCCGAAGAGCGCGCGGGCGTTTGCCGTTGTGACCCGGCCGATCTCTTCGACGGTGGTGCCCCGGATGCGCGCCAGCTCCGCGGCGACCAGCGCGACGTGCGCCGGCTCGTTTCGCTTTCCGCGGTGCGGCACGGGCGTGAGGTAGGGGCAGTCCGTCTCGAGCAGGATGCGCTCCAATGGAAGCCTTCCCACCAGTTCCCGGAGCGCGTCGTTTTTCTTGAACGTGAGCGGCCCGCCGAAGGAGAGGCTCATCCCCTGGTCGAGGATCGCCACGGCCTGGGTGTAGTCGCCGGCGTAGCAGTGGAAGACGCCCGCGGGAAACCGGGGGAAGTCGTTGCAGAGAATGCCAAGGAGATCGTCCATCGCGTCGCGGCAGTGAATCACGACGGGGCGCTCCTCGCGAAGGGCAAGCTCGACCTGCATCGAGAAGACCTGGCGCTGGCGAGGGCGCGGCGAGTGATCGTAGAAGTAGTCGAGGCCCATCTCGCCCAGGGCGACGACCTTGGGGCTGCGGTGCAGCGCCAGCAGCCGGGCGAGCTCCTCGTCGGTGTGGCGGGCGGCCTCGTGGGGATGGATGCCGACGGTGGCGAAAACGCGCGGCGTGGACTTGGCCAGCGCGATCGACGCGGCGCTGGTGGCAGCGTCCGTCCCGACGTCGATGATGAAGGCGAGCCCGGCCTGCCAGGCGCGGCTCAGGACCTCGTCGCGGTCGGCCTCGTACTGCGTGCCGTTGATGTGCGCGTGCGTGTCGCAGAGGGGCATCGCGGCGGACCTCTCAGTTGGCCTCTCGAGGTGCTGCGGCCGCCGGGGTCGCATTGCCCTGGAAGCAGACGAGACGGTGGTCGCCGATACGGAGTGATTCCCGCACGGCTTCGTCGCAGGCCTCCATCAGGGCCTCGGGCTCCGAGACGTTTTCCGGGCAGCTGGCGACCCCCATGGCGGCCACGAAGCGCAGCTCCGGGTTCTCGAGCGAGGCGCCGAGCGCGTCGACCTTGTCCTTGACCCGACCGGCGAAGAAGAGAGCGCCCAGCGTGTCTGTCTCGGGGAGAAACACGTAGAAGGAGTCCTTGCGCCGGGTGGCTCCATCCTGGCTGCGCATGGTCTCCCTCAAGATGGCGCCTACCGAGGCGAGGGCGCTGTTCATCTCCTCGGCGGGGATGCCGGAGCGGCCGAAGGCGCACTTGAGCTTGACCAGCGAGAGCCGGGTGGGTCTGCGGCGGTAGCGCCCCAGCTCGAGCCCGAGCTGGCCCTTCCAGTACTCGTAGTCGTGGAGGCCGCTGACGGCCTCGCGGAACGCCTCGTCGGGACCGAGCGTCTTCCTGTTGACCTGCGCCAGGAGCGACATCGCCTCCTGGAGGAACGCCAGCTCTCGGGGGCCGAAACCCGCGGGCGAATCGATGTTGCAGAAGTTGCCGATGCCCTCGACCTGGCCCTCCAGCGACATCGGAATGCAGGCCAGTGAGCGGATCTTCCTGCCCTGGGCTTGCGTGGCCGGGGTCTGCTTGAAGCGCGGGTCGCGCTCGCCCTTGTTGACGACGACGGGGGCGGCAGCCTCGAGGGCCTCGCCGCAGATGCCCTCGCGGGCGGCGAAGGAGACCGGCCTTGGTCCGGCCAGCGCGAGTTCATGACTCAAACTATCCGAGAGACCCGCTGAGGCGATGAGGCGGAGGTGCTGCCGGGAGGAGTCGAGGAGGCAAAGGGAGGACCACTCGAGCTTCAGGTGGGCGTTGCAGGCCGCGAGCAGGCGGCCGGCGGCCTCGGGGAAATCGTAGGCGGTCTGGAGAGCGCTTGCCTGGGTCAGCAGCAGGCGCAGCCCGAGGAGGTCGGGGTCCGGCGCGTCCGCGCTGCCGGCTCCGGGCGCGGCTGCGGCGCCCGCCGGGTCAGCCGGGTGGGGGGCTGTCTGTGGCCGGCCAGCGGGGCCTCCGGTGGAAGCCGCGCGTGCGAGGCCCTCGTTGTCCCTCATCAGCACGTAACGGTTGACGGCGTCGTAAACGGCAGAGAGCTCGTCGCCGGCGCGGTCCTTGAGGACCTGGTTCCATTCGCCGGCCGCCAGGCGGTCCAGCTTCTCCTTGAGCTCCAGGAGCGGGCCGAGGATGGAGCGGGCCGCCATCGACGCCGCCACGAACCCGACGGCGCAGGCGCCTGCTGCCCAGAGCCACGCCTCGGGGCGCCTGCCGGGTTCCAGCAGCGGGAAGAGGAGCAGGGCGCCCGTCGCGGAGGCGATGAGGAAGAGGGCGATCAGGCGGGTGCGGATGGAGAGCGCGCGGAGCGGCGACATGGACGGGGGCGGGCGGGGCAGAGGGTTCCCGGGCGGAACTGCTCAGGCGCCGGCTGCTGCCTTCTCCTTCTCGGCGGCCAGCACCTGGTCGTAGGTGCAGACGCGGTTCCTGCCCGTGTGCTTGGCATGGTAAAGCGCCTGGTCGGCCCGGTCGATGAGATCGGCCTGGTTGTCCGAGTGGTGCGGGAAGTCGGCCAGGCCGATGCTGACGGCGACCTGAACCTTGACGCCGTTCAAGTCCAGGACAGAGCCCTCGACGGCTTTGCGGATGCGCTCGGCCGGGACCAGCGCCGCCTCGACGGACTGCTCGGGGCAGACGACGGCGAACTCCTCGCCGCCCAGGCGCGCCACGATGTCGACCTTTCGCATGCACGACTTGAGAGTGCGGGCGACATGGATGAGGACCTGGTCGCCCTGCGGGTGGCCGTAGGTGTCGTTGAAACGCTTGAAGTGATCGATATCGAGGATGATGACGGTGCAGGAGCCTTTGTAGCGCCTGGCGCGGCGCAGCTCCTCCGAGAGGCGCTGGTAGAAGAACCGGCGGATGTAGATCTTCGTCAACTCGTCGGTGATGGCCAGGGTGTAGAGGCGGGCATTCTCGATGGCGACCGCGGCCTGGTTGGCCAGTCCCATGAAGAGCTCCTGGTCGCGTTCGTCGAGCGTGTAGGGCGTGGCCTTGCTGACGTTGAGGACTCCCAGCCGCTTGTCCTTGGCGATGAGAGGCACGGAGAGCATCGTACCGGCTGCGATCTTGCCCTCCTTCAGCTTCGAGAAGTTGGGGCTCTTCAGGGTGTCGGCGATCAGCATCGGGCGACCCGATTGCAGGACGTGCCCGCTGACGGCCTCGCCCAGCTTCACCTTGGTGGAGGCGACGACGTCGGAGCTGACGCCGCGCGCCACCTCGATCTTGAGCTCGCTCGTGTCGTCGTCGAGCAGCATGATCGAGCCGCGTTCGGCCATGACGATCTTCATGGCACGGTCGAGGATGACGTCGAGCAAGTCATTGAAGTTGAGCGTGAGGCTGATGTCCTTGGCCACGCCGTAGAGGGTCTGGACTTCGTCGTACTTCTCCTTGAGGTCCGCCTGCATGCGCTTGAGGTTGGCGCGCATCTTCTCGAAGGCGTCCGCCAGTTCGCCGACCTCGTCCTGGCCGACGAACGGGACCGGGCGGGAGAGGTCGCCCTGGGCGATGTGGTTGGCCGTGTTGACCAGGCGGCCGATCGGGCGCGTGATGAACGTGCGGCCGAAGAAGACGCCGAACAGGAGCGCGACCAGCCCGGTGAGCAGGCCGACCTGCATCACCTGCTCCTGCAGCCTCACCAGTGTGACGATGGCGCCGGGTTTGGCGATGTTGACGATGCGCCAGGGGGGCGTCTCGTAGCTGTAGCCGGGCAGGTCCTTGAGGGACATCTCGAACCGGTTGACGACCTGCGGGTCCTCCGACCAGGTGGTGAAGAGGTTGCCCTCGATGAAGGGGGCGTCCTGGGTGGCTGCGATGACGTGATAGTCCTGGTCGAGAACGTAGATGTGGAGGTTGGCGTAGGCCTGAGTCAGCAGGCCGAGGATCTCGTTGAGAGTGTTGGCGAGCAGCTGCAGGTTCAGGACGGCCACGACGGCGCCTCGGATCAGGCCGCGTTCGTCGACCAGCAGGCTCTTGAACTGCGCGTCGTCGGCCTTGGCGATCGGGGTGCCGCCGTAGCGGTCGAGCGCCGCGCTGGTGAAGAGCCGGGTGGCGTCCTTGAGCGGAAGCTGTCGTCCGGCCTGCGCCACCAGGGACTTGTCGAGCCCGAAGAGGCTGACGCCCTCGAAGATCGGGTTGCTCTGGACGAAGTGGGCCAGGATCGGCTCGATACGGTCGCGGTCGATGGTCGCCACATCGCGCGAGAACGTCATCGTGTCGAAGACGCCTCGGGCGTTTCGCATGGTGGAGTAGATCTGGAAAGCGATGAGGCGCGAGAAACCGTAGTTCATCCCGCGCACTTGCGAGGTGACCTGCTGGTCCTGGAGCGTGATCGCCAGGTACCCCAGGATCGATAGGGGCAGAAACGTGATCAGCACCAGCAGGAGGCTGAGCTTGGCCCAGATTCGATTGAAGGGATAGATCTTCACGGTCCGTCGGGGGAGGGGCCGCTGGCGTCCGCTGGGGGCCCCGTCCATGGCCTCAGACTACTTCGCGCAGCGCCGGGTGCCACGCTCAGGGTGCAGCATAGACGATCTCTCCCTCTTTTCGGTCCCCCTTACCCCTCTAGCCTCGAGCCTCGCCCCTTTACCAACGGCACCAACAAGTCCGGCCTGTCTGTGTAGAGAGAGTCGACGCCGGCCTCGACGAGGCGCTGCATCTTTCGGCGGTCGTTGGTGATGCCGGTGCCGACCCGCAGACCGGCCGCATGGGCCCGCTCGATGACGCCGCGCGTCACGAACAGATCCGGGACGTCGAGCATCGAGGCTCCGGCCGAGCGAGCGCGGAGGACCTGCCCCAGCGGGAACACGACGATCAGCTCTCGCTCGATCTCAGGCGCCAGCCGGGCGGCCTCCCGGATCAGCCCGGGAGAGAACGAGAGCAGCGAGCAGGAGGACTCCATTCCCACTCTCCGGATGACCTCGATGGCTGGCGCAAGCGCCGCGGGCGACTCCTTCTTGAGCTCGACGGCGGCCCGACACCGGCCCTTCAGGAGCTCCAGGGACTCCTCGAGCGTCGGAATGCGCTCCCCGGGGAAGCGGCCGGCGTGCTCTGCCGAGGCCTCGAGCGTGCGCAGCTCCGCCAGGGTCAGGTGCTTCACCCAGCCGCGGCCGTTCGTCGTCCGGCCGACCTGCGGGTCGTGGATGACCACCACGTGTCCATCCTTCGAAAGGTGCACGTCCAGCTCGACGCCGTCGACGCCCAGCTCCAGAGCCAGGCGGAATCCAGCGAGTGTGTTCTCGGGCGCCAGTGCGCGCGCGCCGCGGTGGCCGTAGGCGAGGGTCATGGGGAAAAACGAGAATCGAGAATGGAGAATCGAGAATCGAGAATCGGGGAGGGAGTAGTCAGTAGACAGTAGGGGGGCACGACCCGGGTCTCGGCCAGCTCACTCCTGAAGCCTGACACCTGAC
>JACPRK010000035.1 GCA_016190005.1 Candidatus Wallbacteria bacterium
CCCTGCGCTCCACTCGACTCGAGAGACTGATCCCTCACCGCAAGCGGCTACAGATCCTCAGGTCCAGTCACGGGCCAGCACCGCTCGAACCCACTACGGCCGAGGCGATCGGAGGTTCACCATGATCCGGCGTCGCTCCCGCGACGTCTCCGCAGGTTGCAATCTGGCGCCGGGCCTGCTACCTTCCCGGCTTGCTTCGACAACGAAAGGACTTCCGCGCACCGTGTCCCTCGTTCCCATCTCCATAGCCGACCTCCGCGGCGCGACCGCCGAACCCCTGGACGACCTCCGCGCTGCCAAGATGCGCGGCGCCGGCCTCTTCCTCGTCCACTCCCGCCAGCTCTCGGCAACCTCGGAGCGCGGTGCCCTCGAGGGGGACTTCCTCCTGGAATGGGACGAGACCCTCGACACCGCCACGCTCGATCCCTCGCTCTGGCGATTCCTAGTGGCGCCGGGACAGTTCCCGGCCTTTGCCCGCTGGGCGCTCAACCGCCTGGGTAACATCGAGGCGCTCCTCCAACTCGCCCCGGAAGAGGAGTCCGACCTGGCCTGCTGCGTCCTTCCACACCTGGAAGCCATCCCCGGGGTCAGACCCGTCCTCGCGCCCGTTGCCTCGGACGCGCCCCAGCTCCTGGCGGCGGCGCGGCGCCTCCTGACGCGGACGCCGTACCCGCTGTCGCTGCTCCCCCTGACGGGCAGCTACGACCCGGACGCCATGACGCTCGTCTTTTCGAGCCTCATGGAATCTGGCCGCGTCCACTCTTTCCTGGTTCCATCGCCCGACCCCAGGCACTCGGCCGCCGCGGCGACCAGCCTCCTCAACGCGCTGGAGCTGCGCAGATTCGGCGTCAACTACGTCAGCTGCCCCACTTGCGGCCGCTGCGAGATCCCCCTGGAGGAGATCGTCGCTCAGGTCCGCCAGCAGACCAGCGACATCTCCACCCCGCTCAACGTCGCCATCATGGGCTGTGTCGTCAACGGACCCGGCGAGTCCAAACACGCCGACATCGGCATCGCCGGCGGGCGTTCAGGTGGGGTCCTCATCAAGAACGGCCAGGTCGTCGGCAAGCTCGAGAAGCACGAGTTCGTCGACGCCCTCGTCCGCGAGATCCGGCAGATGGCCCGCGACCGCGGGGAGACTATCTCCGGCTGAAGCCCTTGAACCCGAGCGCCATCGCCCCCCGCAGGCTGACCCGCGTCGTGCGCATCGGCTCCGTCGCCGTCGGCGGCGAGAACCCCGTCCGCGTGCAGTCGATGACCAGCTGCTTCACCCACGACGTCCGGGCCACCCTGGAGCAGATCCACGCCCTCGAGGCCGCGGGCTGCGAGCTCGTGCGGGTCACCGTGCCGGAAGCCCGCGACGCGAGCGCGCTCCCCGAGATCCTTCGCGAAATCCGGATTCCTCTCATAGCCGACATCCACTACGACTACAAGATGGCCCTCGCGTCCATCGAGGCCGGCGTCCACAAGATCCGCATCAACCCAGGCAACATCGGCTCCGAGGAGCGCCTGCGAACAGTCGTCGACGCAGCGCGCAAGGCCCGCGTGCCCATCCGCATCGGCGTCAACTCCGGCTCCCTCGAGAAGGCCATCGAGAAGAAGCACGGCGGCGCCACGCCCGAAGCCATCGTCGAGAGCGCCCTGAACCATATCCGCTACCTCGAAGACCGAGGCTTTACCGACATCCTCATCAGCGTAAAGTCGAGCAGTGTCCCCCACACCGTCAGGGCCTACCGCCTGCTGGCGACCCAGTGCGACTACCCGCTCCACGTCGGCGTCACTGAGGCCGGCAGCGGCCTCGACGGCCGAACCAAGTCGATCGCCGGCATCGGCCTGCTGCTCCTGGACGGCATCGGAGAGACCATCCGAGTTTCGCTGACCGAGCACCCGGTGGCCGAAATCGAGGTCTGCCGCACCCTCCTGAACCGCGTGGCCGAGCTCAGGGAGCGGCCGGCATGATACGATCGACTCACCATTCATGCGGCCCGGACACCGGAAGGAAGACCCGCCGGACCCGGCGCGGGCCTCGGGCTCACGGCCGGCGGTTTCTCCGTTCCCTGAGCTGAGAGGCCCCGAGGAGCCGGCCTCCTCGTCGACCCCGGGCACTCCGCGAGCGGGGGGGGCGGCGCGGCCACCCGCGCTCGACTCCCAGTCCAACCTCGATCTTTCCTCCGAGCTGCGTAAGCTACGCGAGGCGTCACCGCTGGTCGACGGGCTCCAGGACTCCGCCCTCAAGGCCGCCGCCCGGTTCATTCTGCGCAACCTGGGAGTGCAGCTGGCGCTCTTCACGATGCTGGCGATCATCGCCGTGCTCCTGCCCATCGTCGGCCAGAAAGCGATGGGCATCCGCCTGGAGCCCGGCGCCTTCGCCTACTTCATCTTCTTTCTCGTCGCCACCATCCTCTTCACTCGCCACCGCTACAAGGAGAGTTTCATCGGCCTGACGGTCGTCTTCGGCGTCGCCCTGATGCTGCACGTGTTTCACCTCTTCCCGGGCTTCAAGCCAACTCTCTACTTCTTCGCCACACTTCTGGTCGTCGGCATCCTCAACGCCTTCTACTACAACGACTTCACCGTCACCATCGCCGAGCAGAACCTCGAGCTCCGCACCCTGCGCAAAGAGGTGCTGGCGAGCGACCGGCTGATGGGCCGCGTGGCGGTCAAGGGCGGGACCGACGAGATGGCCTTCGTCAAACGGGCCCAGGAGGAAGTCGCCCAGACACGCGCCCACTACAGCTCGCTCATCGCCAACCTGATGCAGTTCGCCGGAAGCGGTGAGCCCGAGCGCGGGCGCGGCACCTCGTACTCCGCCCCGAACTACACCGTCATCGCCAGGGCCTGCTGGCAGTTGCTCAAGCGCGGCATCGGCGCCTCGCGCGCGGAGATGCTCTTCCTCGATTCCCAGCGCAACTTGCTCTACACCGTCCGCGCCTTCGTCTCGGCCGACAAGTCCCCCGAATCCCCTTTCGGTTTGGCAGGCGCGCCCTCCGAGGAGATCGCAGCCGACAAGGCGAAGATGACCATCTCCCTGGAGAAGGATTCCCTCTTCAAGGCCTGCGTCACCGGCCGCCGCATGCTTTTCCGAAACGACATCGACCGCGAGGCCCCGCTGCGCGAGCTGGAAGCCAAGACTCCTTGCCCCGTCCACAGCCTGATCCCGCTGCTCGACGGAGAAACCGTCCTGGGCGTGCTGAACATGAGCGAGTGCCCCAAGAAGGAGCTCACGGACGAGGACAAGACCATCCTGCGCACTACCGCCCGTCTGGCGGCCATGGCGCTCGCCCACGCCCAGACTTTTCTCCAGACCAAGGAAGAGCTCGAGCAGGCCAAGGTTCTCTCCGGCGAGGAGCGAAAGAAGCGCGCCGAAGTGATGAAGATCTTCAAGACGCTGGTGAGCGCCAACATCGTCGAGGAGATCCTGAACGACCCCTCGGTGATGAACCCCAAGCGCCAGCGCATCACGATCATCTTCGTCGACCTGCGTGGCTTCACCACGCTGTCGGAGCGGCTCGACGCAGCCCTGGTCGTCGAGCTCCTCGACGACTTCTTCGAAACGCTGACCCCGCTCATCTTCAAGTACGGGGGCACGCTCGACAAGTACATCGGCGACGAGATCATGGCCCTTTGGGGCGCCCCCTTCGCCAAGCCCGACGACACCCGCAACGCCATTCTTTGCTCCGTCGAGATGATGCAGGCCATGGATGGCGTCAAGACCCGCTGGAAGAAGAAAAAGAATCTCGATGTCGCCATGGGCATCGCCATCAACACCGGCGAGGCCATCGTCGGCAGCATCGGCTCCTCGGCAAACAAGAACTTCACGGCCATCGGCGACGCGGTCAACACCTGTGCCCGCCTGGAGGGCCTGTCGGAGGCCAACCAGATCCTGATGACGCGCGCAACGTTCGACGACGTCCGAGACATTGTGAAGGTGCGGCAGCTGCCGAGCCAGCACGTGAAGGGCAAGGAGATCCAGCTGGAGATCTACGAGGTCCTCGGCCTCAACCTGGACGGGGCGCGTGAGATCTCGCTGCCGGCCTACGACCTGGCGGCGCTCGCCCCGGCGGCCGCGCCCGCGGGGTCGAGCAAGCCGGGCGCCGTCCGCGCAGCTGGGCTTACGCAGAAGCCGGAACGGGTTACCGTGCCCTCGCCCGCAGCGCCGGCACCCGGCGCCGAAGGCGCTGCACGCGGCCCGACCGCGGCACGGAGCCCGGCGTCGCCCGCCGCCGAGCCGGGACTTCCAGGGAGCAAGCCGGGCGCGGTCCGTGCACCGCCCGCCCGTACCTCCCGATCTTTGGCCCTCCCCCCCGACTTCGCCGCGCTCCAGGAGCCCGAGCCGGCCGCGGCAGCCGACGTCACCATCGGCTCCAGCCGCGAGCTCGCCAGCCGTGTCTCCGACTCTGCCCGGCAGGCCATCCAGCGCGATGCGGCGGCCAATCCCTCCAGCCGCGAGCTTGCGGCCCGCGCGGGCAGTGGCCGTCCGGGCCAGCCAGCGTCGGAGCCGGCCTGTCCCAGGTGCCGGCACGCCAATCGCCAGAGCGGGCTGAAGCGCTGCGAGAAGTGCGGCGAGACCCTGGAGCGCAGCTGAAGCGATGGAACCCGAACGCATCCAGCTCGAGCTCGACCTGGACCGCGTGCACTGCGCGTTTCTGGGGATGGGGCTGGCCGCGGCCTTCGTGATGTTCGCCTACTGGGGTTCCGTCGTCGGTGTGTCGCTGGTCAAGAAGGGTATCCCGGAGACGATGAATACCTTCCTCGACAGCGCCAACAGCACGTTCACCCGCCTCTACGCCACCGGCCTCTCCGAGCTCGTCCTGAATCCGGAGGACCTGGGGTTCCGATTCGCGGATCGGATCGCGCTGCCGCATGCGGTCGAGGGCAAGCACGATCGCGATTTTCGGAGGTGCGAGCTGATCGTGGCCGGCTCCAACCTCGACATGGTCGAGAGCCTCTCCCTGGGCGCGGAGCGCTACACGACCGAGTCGTTCGCGTTCGACCCGGGGGTAGGCACGATCACGCTCGTCGTCAAGAAGGACCCGACCACAATCCCGGACGAGCTCGTCATCGTCGACGCCACCGGCGAGCGGACCGGACGCAAGATCCGGTGGGTTGCAGCCGACGCCTACGCGTCCAGCGGCGCCACCGGGTCCAGCGGGTCCAGTGGCTCCACCGGGTCTTCTGGCTCCTCCGCAACGGTGGCCTCGGCCTCGACCCAGCAGCAGGGCCAACAGCGCCCGCCCCAGGTCGATCGCTTCGCGCCGCTGAAGGCCGAGGTTCTCGAGATCCTCTCGCGACGCAGCTTCAAACTGCCCCGCACGGTCGAAGAACAGTTCAAGGAGCAAGACTTCGCCAGCCGCCATCCGGAGTTGCTCCTGCGCATCCTCACCAACGTGATCGACGCACCCGGAAACGACCCCGTGCCCAAGAAGGACTGCCTGCGCGCCCTGCTCTCCTCACGGCTCTACCGAGGAGAGTTCGTCGATCTCGACGAGCGCAGGATGGAGAAGCTCCTCGCCCTCGACCTCCCGGGCATCGACCGTATGCTCCGGGACCCGAGAGGACCATGCGCCCAGCTCACGACCGCCTCGACCGAGCTGGCAGCCGCGACCACCTCGTCGGCGACCGCGCCGCCCCAGGAGGCACCTCTCAAAGCCTTCGAGTACCGCGAGCTCTTCCACTCCGAGGAGCTCTTCCGCGAGTGCACGACCAATCAGGGGAAGATTCAACGCGCCGCCGAGGCGGCGCTCTCCGCCGGCGAATCCTCCGACACCCTCGACGTCTACGGCCTGGCCAGAAGCGGCCACCTGAGCTCGGTCCCCTCTTGCCCGGCTTCCGGCCGCTATACGCTCCTGCGCCGGGGCGCCGTCGACGTCTCCTGCTCCTCTCACGGTAGCGCCGCTGCCCCCGCAGAGCCTCACAACAGGTTCCTCCGGCTCTTCGAAGGCTTCGAGAAGGCTCGCGAGCTCGTCTCCCGGGAAGGCTTTGCCAGCGTCAAGGCGGCCGAGCTCTTACAGGCCGAGTATGACCACCAACCCCAGAACCCCTACGTTGCCTACCTCCTCGGCCGGGTCCGGGTCGAGCTCGGCGAGTACGAGCCCGGGTATCGCCTGCTCAGACCCCTCTCCGACGAGGAGCCCGCGAACGTCAACATCAGCTATCCATGCGGGTTCGCCTACTACGGCGCCGGCAATGTCCCGCAGGCCCAAGGCATGCTCGAGCGCGCCCTCAAAGGAACCTTCGAGGCCAGCCGAGACGATGGCGCCAGCAAGGCCGACTTCTTTCTCACCCAGGACAAGGCTGCCTGGGCCCTCCGGAAGGCCACGGGGCGCGCCGCCGCGCCCGGCGAATCCTCCGACCAGCCCGACGAGCGTCCTCTCAAGTTCCTAGACTTCAAGCAACTCACGGAGCCAAAGTACCCGAGCCAGACCTGCCTCGAGGCGCTGCGGACCTTGCGGAGCGCCCTCGACCCTATGCTCGAAGCATTCATGCAGGCGGGCGTCAAGGAGCGGTGGGCCGAACCGTACCTCGCGTACACCAATTCCCGCGATCCCAAGGACCTGCTCGCACTCCAGGCGGTCCTCCAGTCGCTCTCCAAGGAATACCTGGGCCTCCTGTCGGCCGCGCCTCCCGTCTGCCCGGCCAAGGGCCTCTATGCGCTCGAAGTCCACGCCACCCGGGCACTGCTGCAGTGCAGCGTTCATAGAGACCTGGAGCCCGACGCGAGCTCCACCATCGAGCCGGACACCCCCGCCTGGCAGATCAAGGCCGTCGACTGCCTCCTCTTCTATCTCACGCGGCGCAAGAACGAGGAGCTCGACGGCTGCCTCGCCAGCCAGGAGAAGATCTCCATCGCCTTCTCCGCCTGGGATGACCCCCGCGTGGTGCCCGACCTGGACATGCTCGTCAAGTCCGGCGGGCTCCCGGAGCGCGCCACGCGCTGCCCCCTGGGCGGGCGCCGCCCGCGATACCACCTATCGAACAAGGGCGAGGTCGAGTGCCAGAACCACGTCTCCTGGGAAGCCCTGGAGCGATGGCTGGCCGATTGGCCCGGCGTGGCCAAACAGCACTGAGGAGCCCGATGGCGCAGCTCGAAATTCCCGACGTCGACGACCTGGCCCGGCTCGGGGCCGTCCGGCGATTCGTGAACGAGTTCGCCGACGCCGAGTTCTTCTGGGCCCTGGCCGTCCTCGCCGCGCTCACTGTCATCGCCGTGACCTTCGGAGACCCGTTGACTCCTTTTTACTCCTTCTGCTTCGTCTTCGGGATCGCCGCCGTCTTCTTCTTCGCCATCTCTTTCTCGAGCCTGCTGGGACTCGTGCTCGCGGCCGGGCTTCTCGTGCTCATGCTCTGTGTCAGCTGGGCCGCCGGCCCCGCCCCACTCACCATCTTCCTCTTCGAAAGCCCCTTCCTGGCGCTGTTCATGGTGGGGCTGGCAGTCCTCCCCAACCTGCGACCCTGGATGCTCGAGGTCGAAGCCCTCAGAGCCGAAGAGATGGCCCGAACCATGGAAGCCAAGGTACAGGAGCTGGAGCGTCAGCTCGCCTCCCAGCAGAAGGAAGCCCGCGTCGACCACCACGACAAACACAAGAAGGAAGTCATCAAGTTCAGCTCCCGCACCGCGGTCCTCCACTCTTTCACCCGCGAGCTGCTGCAGTCCTCCAGCCAGAGAGAAATCCTCAATGTGCTCTTCTACAACTTCACCCGCGTCTTCGGCGTCCAGGAGTGCCTGCTCTTCATCCGGAATCCGGGCGCCCAGGAGCTCCTGCTCACGCGCGTGGTCCACGCCGCCCAGGCCGAGCTCGAGAACAAGCGTCTCGACATCAACCTCCCGCTCTTCAGGCTCGTCTTCGACGCCAAGCGCGATATCTACTTCGACCACCCCGAGGTCCTGGACGCCGACATCGCCGTGTCCCTGCTCGTCCCCATCCTCGTCGACGCAGAAATCTACGCCGTCTTCGCCATCGGCAAGACCAAGACAGGCGAACTCCAGCGCGAGGAGGCCGACTTCATCCTCTCCATGACGGGAATGGCCACAGGCGCCATCGAGCAGCTCAAAATGGTCCTCGCCGCCTGATATGGGTCACAACAGCCAAAACCTCAAGCTCGGCGTCTCCAGGGAGCTCTTCGACCTCCTGCTGATCGCGTGCGCCTTGTTGCTCTTCCTGAACGTCGTGGTCGCTCTCATCTTCCTGGACAGCAACCAGGAGGTCTACCTGGGCATCCGCAAGGAGGGCTTCCGGATGGCAGCCTGCTGGGTGCTCCTGCTCGCCATCGTGCTCGCCTCCAGCTACATGCGCGAACAGCGCTTCCTCCTGCTCGTCATGTGCGCGCTGCTGGGCTGGGGAATCCAGGAGATCGGCTTCTGGCGAGCGCAGGCCCAGGGCGCACAGCTCTCGCGCTTCGAGCTCGTCACCTCCGTCGCCTCCGTCTACTTCGCCCTGCCCTGCTTCATCGTTCTGCTGGTCTCGACCAAGGTCGACAATCTCTGGAGCACCCTTGAAAAGGAACGGTTGCGTCACCAGAAGCTCTCCTCCGAGGCGAGCAAGCTCGTCGATCTCCTCCGCAAGAGCAAGGAGGTCAAGGCAGATCAGGAGGTCGGGGATGACGAAGCCACCCTCGGCCGGCGCCGCGCCACCTTCGAGATGGCCCAGGAGATGTATCTGGAGCTCGTCAACCTGAAAACCCGGCGCGACGCCAACGCGTTTCTCGAGCGACTCTTCGCGGGCAAGCTCGCTTTCGCACAGGGGTTCGTCCTGGAGACGCCTGACGAGGGCCGCGAGCTCAAGGTGCGAAACGTCTGGGGCTTCCTGGCTCCTCAAGAAAAGGTCGACCGGCTCCTGGCCGACTTCAAGGACAGGGAGCTCTCGATGTGGGTCCTCGACCGCAAGGAGTGGCTCGACTCGGAGAGAATCCGGAAGCAGCCGAATCTCTTCGAAGCCGCCGACCGCTTCAACTCGCAGCTCTTCGGCCTCGAGCGCGTCATCCCGGTAGTCAGTCAGGGACGAACCGTGAACGTCATCTACCTGGGCGAGCAGTCGCCCCAGGCGCCGGTCCCCTTCGACCACGCACTGCTCGAGCCGCTCCTGGTTGGGCTGGGCCTCGTTCTGGCCAAGCTGACCGGCAAAAAGGGCGCTCGACAGTTCGCCACGTTCGGCTAGCCGGCAAGTTCCAGCCGGACGAGCGCCGCCGCGAGCGCTCCGGCAGCCGCGGCATTGCCTACGAGCAGCGCTCGATTCGCGGCCACGGTCCTTCCTCCGCTCAGCTCGGCCAGCCGCGAAAGCACCCAGGGAGTGCGCTCTCGGCCTCGAACCCCTCTCGCCCGAGATTCTGTCTCCGCTCGATGAATCCACTCCGAGACCACCGAGCGCTCCAGCGCAGCCCCCGCAGATACCGGGTTGCCCACTAGCACCGCTCCGGGCAGGCCCAGACGACGCTGCTCGGCGGCCACCGAAGCCGCCTCTTCGATCGAAGCGACCGGGCGGACCCGATAGCCGGAGTCGCGGGAGTAAAAAAGCGGAAACTCGCCGGTCCCGAGCCCGATGACGCACACGCCCGCTGCCTCGAGCAACTCCAACGTCTTGGGGACGTCCAGGATCGCCTTGGCGCCGGAGCTGACGACGGCCACGGGGTACCGGGCCAGTGCGGCGATGTCCGCCGAGATGTCGAAGTCTTCCGTCACGCCGGGATGGACCCCGCCGATTCCGCCCGTCGCAAAGACCCGGCAGCCGCCCGCGTGCGCCAGCGCCAGCGTGGCAGCCACTGTTGTCGCACCTGCCGCTCCGCGCGCTGCGATCCAGGCCAGGTCCGCCAGCGAAGCCTTCTCGCATCCGGCCTGGGCAGCAAGCCGCTCCACATCCCGCTTGGCGAGCCCCAAGCGCGGCTTGCCGTCCAGGATCGCCGTCCCCGCAGGCACCGCGCCCTCGCTGCGCACGGCTCGCTCCATCTCGTTGTACGTCTCCAGGTTCAGAGGCGGCGGCAGCCCAAAGGACAGTAACGCCGACTCCAGGGCCACGACCGGCCGCCGCTCCAAGAGGGCGGTTTCGACCTCCTCGCTGACAATCAGAGCTTCCGACCTCATGCGCTCAGCACTCCTCCACAGTCATCGTCCCCACCAGTCTCTCCACGGCCTCACGCCTCAGCTCCGGCGGCGAGCTCTGCGTGGTCCCCAGGGCGATCCGGCCGGCCGCGCCCGCCGCCCGGAGCGCGTCGGCCCAGCAAACTCCGCGGGAGCTGGCGTCCAGGAAACCTGCCAGAAAGGCGTCTCCCGCCCCCGCCGCGTCGACGGCCACCTGAGGAGCGTGGCGCAACCTCCACCGCCGGCCTCCGGCGGCGAGGAGGGCCCCCGCGGCCCCGAGCGTGATAAGTGCGGCCCGCGCTCCTCGGTCCAGGAGCCGGGCCAGCGCGTCGAACGTACGGGCTTCTCCCGTGCCCACAGCGTTAGTCAGCCCGCAAAGCTCCCACGAGTTGCCCTTCACCAGGTGTGCTCCTGCCACCTGGCTCAGTCGATCCTTGCGCCGCGCGCAGGCGGCTGCCTCGAAGCAGATCCACGCCCCGGTGCGGGCGGCTTCGTCCCTCACCGCCGCGAGAGTCTCGGGCATCAGCGCCAGCTCTGCGACAACGGTTCCCGCCCCGGCAATCGCTCCGGCAGCGCGCTCTCGAACGCACGCGGCGTCGAGCGCTCCACGCGCCCTCGTGTCCACGACGGCCTCGCGGACCTGCCCGCCCTGTCCCGTGAGGGCCACGAAAAACCCGCTGGAGAGCCCTTCACGGACGACCACTCCAGACACGTCCACCCCGGCGGCGCTGGTCGCGCTCACCAGGATGCTCCCGGCCAGGTCGTCTCCCACGACAGTCAGCAGAGCCACCTGGGCTCCCAGGCGCGCCAGGTTCTCAGCGATGTTGCGGCCGCTGCCGCCCGCACAGAGGGTCACTCCCCCGTCCCGACACCGGGCGCCAGGCGTACGCGCGTTCGTCCTGGCCCGAACGTCCAGCAACGCAGTGCCCACGACCAGAAAGGGCGAGGGGAAGGGACGCGTGGGCGGCACTGCAGCGACGTGCCCTTTCTCGACGCAGGCCTCGCCCGCGCGCCCGCGCGCGAGCCTTCCGCTCACGTGGCGTCGCGCGAGCCGAGCCGGGAGATGGTCTCCTGGATCTTCGCCATCAGCCGGGACGGGTCGATCGGTTTGATGATGTAGTTCACGGCGCCCCGCCGGAAGCTCTCGACCGCCGTGTTCACGTCGCTGCGCGCCGTGAGCATGATCACGGGAATCCCGGACGTTTCCGAGTTGCCCTGCAACATGCCGCAGACCGCCAGCCCGTCCAGGTCGGGCATCATCACGTCCAGCAGAATGACGTCCGGATGCTCTTCCTCGGCAAGACGCAGCGCGTCATGGCCGTTGTTCGCTTGAAGAACACGGATGCCCGGAACCCGCTCGAGATAGGTTCGTATCAGGAACACGACGTCCGTGTCGTCGTCTACCACCAGGATGGTCGCCGGAGAGATTGCCCCCGTCGAATCGTTCTCTGTTATCACGCAACCAGTATACCGCGGGCGACGGGCCCCACCGAAGTGACCACAATCACCATTTTGTCTTGTCCGGCGGCCCGCGAGGAGGTAAAATGGGCCCGTCTGGTATCCCCGGCGACCCTCGAAGTCAGGCTCGGGCGGGCGGCCCAAGACGGGCTTCGGTAGAGCCGGCCTACCGCAAGGTTGCAGTCGGCGGCTTCCGTCAACGGTCGCACCGGGTCATTCCCGGCTGTCAGGAGGACGACCCTTGCTTCTCAAGGAGTTGGTGAAGGCCCTGCGGGAAAAGAAGGGCTGGAAGCAAGTAGACCTTGCCGAACGGCTCTCCGTCTCGCAGAACTACGTCAGCAAGATCGAGCTCGGAACGGCGCTTCCCCGCTCCAAAGGCTTCAGGGAGAAGCTGGCCAAGGCGCTCGATGCTCCCGAGCACCTGTTGCACGAGGCCCACGCGCTCTCCAAGCTCGACGCGGAAGAGTGGCGAGCCTTCCAACAGTCGCTGAATCGCGGCATCGTCCGCCAGCAGCGTGATTCGCTGTTGAGCCCGCAGGAGCGCGCACTTCTGCTGCAGTTCGGCCGCCTCAATAAGCGGGAACGGACCGAAGTGCTGGCCTTTCTCACTTTCAAGTGCGCCAGCGCATGACCGCCGTGCCTTGCGAGGCCGGCACCCAGCCCTGCAGGCGCGCCGGTCCGAAGAACAGCGTTCCCCGGGCGGTCGATTTGGACCTTACTCCTTTGGGGGAACAGCCTCGGCTTCCGAGTCCTTTTGCTCAGCGGCGCCGACGGTTGAATCCTTCCCTGCAGTCTTCAGCCCCTCGACGTAGTTGAGGCGCAAGTTCGTGAGCTCCGTCTCCAGCAGCGTCGCCTCGCGCGAAGTCAGGCGGCCCTCGGTCCTGTCCTTGAGCGCTCCCAAGGTGTCGATGAAGTAACGCGCCCCCGCGAGGTCGATCTCCTCCTTGCCGGTCACGGGATTCGTGCGCTTGCCCAGAAGCACCCAGGCGTTCTCCGTCAACATCATGATGAGCTTCATCATCAGAAGCTCTTGCTCCTGCTCGATGCCAGCCATCGAAACCTCACCTCTCATTCCAGATAGAACTCCCGGAGCTTCTTGCTCCGGCTCGGATGGCGCAACCGCCGGAGCGCCTTCGCCTCGATCTGACGAATGCGCTCACGGGTCACTCCGAAGCGATGACCCACCTGTTCGAGCGTCATCGGCCAGCCGTTGTCGAGCCCGAACCGGTATCGAATGACCTCGTTTTCTCGATCAGACAGACTCTCCAGCACTTCTCCGATTTGCTCCTTGAGGATGTTGCGGTTGGTCGCCTCGTGCGGGGCAATGGCGTTCTGGTCCTTCACGAAGTCGCCCAGGCTGCTGTCGGACGAATCGCTGCCCAGCGGCGTAGCCAAAGAGATCGGGTGAGTCGCCGAGCGATAGGCGTCCTTGATCTTCTCGACGGTCAACCCTAGCTCTCGGGAGATCTCTTCGTGCGACGGCTCCCGGCCCAGCTGCTGGGTCAGGATGCGCGCCGTCTTTTTCACCTTGGCAATCGTCTCGTTCATGTGAACGGGAACTCGAATCGTGCGCGCCTGGTCAGCTATGGCTCGCGTGATCGCCTGACGAATCCACCAGATGGCGTAGGTGCTGAACTTGAATCCCTTGTTGTAGCGGAACTTTTCGACGGCTCGGATGAGGCCCTGGTTACCCTCCTGGAGCAGGTCCAGGAAGCTCAGCCCCCGCCGGGTGTACTTCTTGGCGACGCTCACAACGAGGCGCAGGTTTGCCTCGATGAGCTTCGCCTGAGCAGTGCGATCGTTGGCCTCGATCCGCTTGGCGAGCTCTACTTCTTCCTCGGCCGTCAGGAGCGGGACGTTGCCGATCTCCTGCAGGTAGGCCTTCAGCGAGTCGTCGTAGCGCACATCGTCGGCGGCTTCGTCGACGACGGCCATCTCGTCGTGTTCCTGACTGGCGATGACTGGCTGCTCTTCACGGTCCACGACGCTGATGCCGCGCTCGTTCAAGGTCCCGACGATCTCCTCCATCTGCTCGGGAGACAGGTTGTCCGGCAAGTCCTCGTTGATCTCGGTGAACGCCAGATATCCCTGCTGCTCACCCTTCTTGAGCAACCGCTCTATGACGGCGCCCGTGGCTCCGTCTTCGGAGATGTCCTCGTGCTCGGGAGCTACGACGGCTCCGGGCATCGAGTCGAGCGAGCGGATGACCTCGTCCTCTCCGATGTCGTCCACCTCGACTTCGGGTTCCTCGAGCGTAGTGGTTTGAACGACGGACTTGTTCAACACGCGAATCGTCGACGGTTCACTTTCCGGCAAAGGCGTATCCTCCGAGTGTGTACGAATGCTGACGATCGAAGGCGAGGTCCGCTTCACCGGCTTCGCCGCTGCGGCGCCGGATGGCCTGGAGCGGCCCTCCCCCGAGGGTCTGGAATCCGGAGCGGCGGCCTTCGGCGATGGCTTCATCGCTTCTACGCTCGCCTTGCCGGCTTTCTTGGGGCTCGGCCGCTCGGACCGCGCCGGCTTCGCCTTCGGGGCTGCAGCCGAAGAGGCCTTCTTGGAGACGGCTGGCCGGCCCGGCGGGTGCGGGGCTGTTCGCTTGACAGGACCGACCGAGCGCACCTTGGCCAGCTTCAGTACCGACTTCTCGGCCTTTGAGCGGCTAACGTGCGCGCCCGCCTTGCTCTTGGGCGCACCTGGGACTTTCTTGTTGGCGGCGGTCGAGGGCGTCGGCTTGCGCGCCGGCGTCAGCCGGGTGTCTGCCTTGCTGCTTCCAGGATTCTTCTTGGTAGGTATTTTCGGCTTCGGCTTTTGGACATGCGGCATATCGGAGCATCTCCGAGACCCGGGAAAGGCCTGCTTTCGAGCTTGGTTGTCATAGAAGAGGCGCGTCTTCTCACCATGAAGTCGGGAGGACCACGCGGCAACCCGCAGGTTCAGCATACCGGCGTCTGCAAGCGAAATCAAGCGGACCCAACCCGGCGCCGGCTCGCGACCGACAACGCTCCACTCCCAGTAGGCTCCGCTCCTTGACTTGCGCCTCGCAAGCGTGGTATTGATGTCCCACTCAGTTTTGCTCCAATCGGAGGTAGCTCGGTGCACGCGTTTGTTCTTTCTCTCCATTACATCTTCTGCATCGCGATGATCGTCATCGTCCTGCTCCAGGCCGATCAGGGCGAAGGGCTTTCTGGCGCCTTCGGGGGCGGCGCCTCCAGCGCCATCTTCGGAAAGCGCGGTGCCACGGGATTCGTTGCCAAGGTGACGACGGGGGCGGCCATTGCCTTCATGCTCACTTCATTCGTCTTGACCTGGATGGCATCCAAGGATCTGATCGAGAGAGACTACAAGGCCCCCACGGGAATCCCATCGGGCGGTGGCGAGCTGCCACCGTCACCGGCGGATTTCTGAGAGGCTTCGCGCGCCCATCGAGAGCCTCCCTCACCCGACGTACTCCGGATTCTGCGGCAAACGCAGTCCAGGAGCGGTAGAGGATGGCTTCGTCCAAAAGCGCCCGTTCTGATCTCCAAATAGCCGGTACGTCCGGAAACGCCTGGAGCGTGTTGGCGGCGTCCCGACACCCTGGCGTTTCGTCGTCTGCTCTGACCGAGCGTCCGACGGAGGCTCCCACGTGCTGACACCGGACCTCCTCATCGCCTTGGCTTTCGGTTTCCTCCTCGGGGCTGTCACAGTAAAGATTCTCGGACGCTACCTGATCGCGTCCACTCTCTCCGCCGCGCGCCAGCAAGCCGACGAAATCCGGGAGACCGCGCGGCAGGACGCCAAGACCGTCAAGCAGGACAGCCAGCTCAAGGCCAAGGACGAAGCCCAGGCCGCCAGACGCGAGTTCGAGCGCGAGATGAAGAGTCGCCGCCGCGACGTCGAGGGGCTCGAGGAGCGGCTGGTCTCCAAGGAGACCCGGATCAACCAGAAGCTCGCGGACATCACGAAGAAGGAAACCCGGCTGCGCGACGTCCTGCGCGTCAACGAGGCTCGGGAGCTGGAGCTCAAGACCGTCCTGGAAGGCCAGAAGGGCCTCCTCGAGCAAATCGGCTCCTACAGCGCCGAGCAGGCCCGCAACGAGCTGCTGGAACGTATGCGAACCGAGTGCGAGAAGGAGCTCGCCATGCGCTTCCGGGAGTTCGAGACCCGCTTCCAGGAAACGGCCCAGCAGCGCGCCATGCGCATCCTCACCGACGCAATGGCCCGGTGCAGCGTCGACATGTCGCTCGATCCCCTTGTCAGCGTCGTGCGCCTGCCCCACGACGAAATGAAGGGCCGCATCATCGGCCGCGAGGGCCGCAACATTCGCGCCTTCGAGCACCTGGCTGGCGTCGACGTCATCGTCGACGACAGCCCGGGTATCGTCGTCCTCAGCGCCTACAACCCCATGAAGCGCGAGATCGCCCGCGCAGCGATGGAGAAGCTCGTGGCCGACGGCCGCATCCACCCCACCAAGATCGAGCAGGCTCTCGAGCAGGCCCAGAAGGAGCTGCAGGACACGATCCGAGAAGGCGGAGAGCAGGCCGCTCTGAAGTGCGGCGTCCACGGCTTGAACGACAAGCTCGTCGTGGAGATCGGCAAACTCCGGTACAAGGTCACTTCCGGCCAGAACCTCCTGGAGCACTCGATGGAGGTCGCCGAGCTCTCCGGCGTGATCGCCGCGGAGATCGGTGCGGATGTCGCCCTCTGCAAGCGGGCCGGCCTGCTCCACGACATCGGCAAGCTCTCCGAGGCCGAGGACACCGCCGCCCACGCCGCGCTGGGCGCAGAGCTCGCCCGGAAGCTGGGCGAACGTGAGCCCATCCCCTCCATCATCGCCGTCCACCACGACGATCCGCTCTCCTCAACCGTCGAGGCAGCCATCGTCCAGCTCGCCAACCGGATCTCCACTGCCAGGCCCGGCGCCCGAAAGGGAGAACTGGCCACCTTCGTGCGCCGGCTCGGTGACCTCGAGGCCTGCGTCCGCGAGTTCACGGGAGTCAGCACGGCCTTCATCCTGCAGTCAGGCCGGGAAGTTCGCGTGCTGGTCCGCCCCGACGAGGTCAGCGACGCCATGAACCAGCGGCTGGCCAGCGACATCGCCAGAAAGCTCCAGGCCACCGTCGAGTACCCCGGAACCGTCAAGGTCACCGTCATCCGGGAGACCCGCGCCATCGAAATCGCCAAGTAGTCTTCCCGCGCGCTCGACAGCGCCCCACCACCGCCATGCACGCCTGGGTAGAGGTCGATCTGGAGGCCATTCGCTCCAACGTCCGCTCTATCCGTGCCGCTCTCTCGCCCGGCACCGACTTCATCGCCATGGTCAAGGGAAACGCCTACGGCCACGGCGCCGTCGAGGTTGCCAACGCCGTCCTCCAGGCCGGCGCCTCCCACCTGGGTGTTGCCTTTCCCGCCGAGGGGAGCGAGCTCCGCCGCGCCGGAATCAAGGCACCCATCTTGGTCCTGGGGAGCTTCGGCGAAGAGGATATCCCCGAGCTGCTCGCCCAGCGCATGACCCCTGCCGTCGCCGACCTCTCGCTGGCCGCGGCACTGGCCCAGGCCGCGCGCGCACGAGGCCTGTGCGTCCCGGTCCACGTCGAGGTCGACACCGGCATGGGCCGACTCGGCATCGACTGGAGGAACGCGGCCGCCGTCGTCGAGGACATCGCCTTCCTTTCCGGCCTCAGCGTCCAGGGCATCTACACCCACTTCTCCACCGCCGACGAAGACGATCGGACCTTCACCCGAATGCAGGCCCGCAGGTTCCAGCAGGTCTCAGACAGCCTCCGCCAGAGGGGAGTCTTCATCCCCTTCCGGCACTACTCCAACAGCGCCGGCATTCTCCACCACCCGGACCTCACACTCGACGCCGTCCGGCCGGGCCTGGCCCTCTACGGCCTGTATCCTTCCCCAGGCGCCTACGGCCACATCCACCTCATTCCCGCGCTCGCCTTCAGGAGCCGCGTCGTCCTGGTGAAACGGCTACCCGCCGGCAGCTTCATCAGCTACGGCAGAAGCCATCGGCTCGAGGAACCCCGCTTCGTGGCCACCGTCTCCGTGGGCTACGCAGACGGCTACCCCCGTTCTCTGGGCAGCAAGGCCCAGGTGCTCATCGGCGGCGTCAGATATCCCGTCATCGGCCGCGTCACGATGGACCACATCATGGTGGACGTCGGACGCGATGACCCCAAACTGCCGCGGGGCGCCACGGTCACCCTCGTCGGTCGAGACCAAGGCGACGCCATCTCCGCCGAGGAACTTGCCGACCTCTGCGGAACCATCAACTACGAGATCACCACCCGCATCTCACATCGGGCCGTCCGCGTCTTCAAGGGACGTGCCGCCCCGACCGACCTCCCTTCGGTAACATGAGCCCACCCTCCGCGCAACAAGCCTTGCTCCTCAACCTCCTGGCGATCGCCTACCTCGCGTCGGGACTCGCGCTCGCGGTTTGCGGCGCGACCATGGGCTTCGAGGCCAGCTCGTACATCCTGGGGCTCTTCGTCGTGACCGCCCCCGTCGCCAGGGTGGTCACCCTCGCTTTCGGAGCGGCGCTCGCCCTGGTCGGCGCTGGACTGCTTGTACGCTCTGGGCTCGCTTGGACTATCTTCGTCTCCGCTTCATGGGTGGGGCTGGCGCTCGATCTGCTCTGGCTCTTGCTCGGCTGGTCCCACGGGGTCTCAGCCCGATATGGCACCTTCGCGGCCGTGGACGGACTGCTGCTCTACTTCGTCTACTCCCAGCGTGCTCGCTTCGCGGCGTGAGGGCCGCCGGCCCTCGACTGGAATCTTCGTGTCCGGTGACACATTTGGGAGCCCTGCTGTAACGTCACACTTGGAGGCGGGACACCTGCACGCTCTCCCGCCGCTTCCGGAGGTAGCATGCCGATCTACGAGTACTCCTGCGAATCCTGCCATACGCCTTTCGAGCTGCTGGTCCCAATCGCTCAGGCCGACACGCTCCCGCCCTGCCCTAGCTGCGCGAGCACCGACACCCGCAAGCTCCTCAGCCTGTTCTCCAGGGCAAGCTCGAGCAAGGGCACGAGCGGCTCGACAAGCTCCACCGCCGAGCCCTCGAAGTCCCCAGGCTCAGGCGGCCACTGCGGCCCCGGCAGCTGCGGCTGCGGCCGCTTCTGAACCGGCAGCAGTCCAGCACACGTGAAGAAGGCCCACCGCGAAATCGCGGTGGGCCTTCGATGTTGACCTCTTGGACTACGTCAGGCCTGCGCTCTTACTTGGCGTAAGCGGCATTGAAAGCCTGGCAAGCGGCCAGCGCGGCGCCGGCGAGCCTGCGGGTGCCTGCGCTGGCACCGGCGTTGGTGTTCAGCGAGTTGAAGTAGTTCAACGTGTCCTGGCTTGCGCCGCCCGCAAGCAGGGCGCCCGAGAGGCGCTGCCGGATGTTGGCCGCGATCACCTTGTCCCGGGTCCAGCTGGCGCCGGCCTTGATGGCGTTCCAGGTGGCCTTGCTGACCCAGATGATGCCTTCGGCCGTCTCCTGGATGACGTACTCGACGCCCTTCAGGACGATCTTGCCGGCCTTGATGGCCTGGCGGGCAACGAACGCAACGCCCTCTTCGAGCTTGACCAGAACGTAAACGACGTCCTCGATCACGAGCTCGGCCAGGTCAACGACCGCGTCGAAGATGATCTCGCCGGCCTTGATCGCCTGGACGGCGACCCAGCGGACGCCCTGGGCGGTCTTGATGACGACGAACTTCGCGCCCTTGACGACGTACTGCAGACCAACAACCGTCTCCTCGGCGATCCAGACGAGCCCTTCGGCCGTCTTGAAGACCACGAACGAAACGCCGTCGACGACGGTCTTGCCGACGACGATGAACGGAACCGCAATCTTCTTCGCGCCCTGGACGAACTCGCGCCCCTCCTGGGAGGCGGCCTCGCCGAGAGCATTCGAAGCAGAGTGGTCGTGCTCGGCCATAACAAGCGCCGGCGACAACGTGAGAGCAAAGGCCAGGATGGCCATCAGACCGATAATCCTTCTCATCGAGTCCCTCCTTTGGGGAACGGTGATGTTGAGGATGCCCCGGCTTGGTGGCATCCGGTTTCGTCTACTGGGGCGTACTTCCATTTGTTGCAGCTTCTCCGCGTGAACCGTAGCGATGATATCAGAGCTACCTCGATGACCCCAACAACTTTCGGTCGATCGGACACCATCACTCATGATGCGGATGCACCGTTACCTTCGCTATCGCGGCTCGGATCGCCGACGTCGCCGCCTCCTGCTTGGACCTCACGACATCCGGTCCCTCCGGGAATTTGTAGAACTTGTCCGCCACGTACTCCGGCGGCAAGCTGTTCAACGCGATCGCCGTGATGTCGACGAAGCAGTGCGAGCATTTGCATACGTGCGCGTACTCCTCGGCCTGCAGGATTTCCCGGACGAGCATGACGACCCGCTCCTCCTGAAGATTTTCCATGTTCCCGAGACTCACGTCGCTCCCGCTCCGGCCGCTCCCCGATTCGCGGCGCGCCAGAGTATACCACGCGTCATGACCCCGGGCAATCCGATCGCGTGACCGTCATCACGCCCAACCCGTCGGATCTTCACGACGCACTGCGTCGAGACTTGACACCCCGCTCCAGGCAGTCCAATCTGCAAGCTGTCACTCGAACAGTAGGCTGATGGGAGCACAGAGCCATGGTCGATTTCAATCTCACCGAGGAGCAACAAGAACTCCAGAAGCTGGTCCGGGATTTCACCCAGAAGGAGATCATCCCCAAGGCCAAGCACCATGACGAAACCGGCGAGTTCCCGACCGAGATCCTCAACAAGGCCTGGGATCTAGGCCTGATGAACTGCCACATCCCGGCCCAGTACGACGGCGCCGGACTGGGCAGCTTCGAGGAGTGCCTCATCTCCGAGGAGGTCGGTGCCGGCTGCACGGGCATGGCAACTCCCATGCTCGTCAACAACCTTGCCGAGGCTCCCGTCATCCTCTTCGGCAGCGACGACCAGAAGAAGCGCTTCCTGTCTCGAATGACGCGCGAGTACCTCTTCGCCGCCTACGCCGTCACCGAGCCCGCCGCGGGCAGCGATGTGGCCGGCATCCGCACCACCGCAAAGCTCGTCGGCGACGAGTACATCCTCAATGGCGAGAAGATGTGGATCACCGGAGCCTCCAAGGCAAACTGGTTCTTCGTCCTCGCCTACACCGATCCCGAGAAAAAGCATCGCGGCATGTCGGGCTTCGTCGTCGAGGCGGACTCCCCCGGCATCACGGTCGGCAAGAAGGAAAACAACATGGGCCAGCGCGCCTCCGACACCCGGTCGGTCATCTTCAACGAAGTCAAGGTGCCCAAGAAGAACCTCCTCGGGAAGGAAGGCGACGGATTCAAGATCGCCATGACCGCCTTCGACTACAGCCGCCCCGCCGTCGGCTCGATGGCCGTGGGACTGGCACGCACCGCAATGGAGCACTCCATCAAGTACGCCCGCGAGCGCTCCACTTTCGGCGCCCCCATCTACCAGCACCAGGCCGTCGCCTTCATGATCGCCGACATGGCCAAGGACGTGGAAGCCGCCCGCCTCCTCGTCTGGCAGGCCGCATGGCTCCTCGACCAGGGCAAGCGCAACACCCTCCACGCCGCGTTCGCCAAGGCCTTCGCAGCCGATACCGCGATGCGCGTCTCCACCGACGCCGTACAGGTGCACGGCGGTTTCGGCTTCTCGAAGGAATACCCCGTCGAGAAGCTGATGCGCGACGCAAAGGTCATCCAGATCTACGAGGGAACCAGCCAGATCCAGCGCGTCATCATCGCCAAGGAGCTCTTCGAGCGAAAGTAGCCGCCCGTCGCAGGCGCCCTCATGGCCGACCATGACGGCGCTCGCTTTCCGGCACTATCGGCGCCGCGGGCTACACCCCGCAGATTGCGGGTAAGTTGCCACGAGGCCGGGCCGAGATCGCACCCCGGCCCCGTCGAGGCCCGCTCCACCGCCTGACGATCTCTATCGCCCCGACGACGCGCTCTCAATCCTCCGTCCGACTTCGGCGCGAATCTCGCCCAGCCGCCCGTACAGGCTCTGACCGGGGCAATCCGTGGACATGTAGTCGCGGTGACCGCCGATGCCCGCCGGCGAGATGCCGTACTTGCCCGCCAGGTGCGCCAGCAAGTCGACAAGTCGCTCGTACTGGACGCCCGAAGGCTGATCCTCCGACGGCGGCTCGAAGTTTCCTATGACGCAGATTCCAATCTTGTTGGGATTGGGAATGACGTGCGCGCCCGACACGGTCTCGGGTCGCCCCTCGAAGATCATCCCGTCAGGGCCAATCAGGAAATGGTATCCAATGTCGATCCAGTTATGGCTGGGTGCGTCCATGTGGTAGTTCTGGATGCCCCGAATGGTAGATGCCCCTCGATATGCCGCCGCATTCGGCGAAGACGAGTGGTGCACCACCAGCCGGTTCGGGCTGTGCGCCGTGTATGGGTCTCGCGCCTGCCGGGCACCCCACTGGGCCCGAGTCACCAGCTCCGGTCGCGGCAGATCGGCCTCGACGCCCGGTTCGATTTCGGATTCGGACTTCCCCAGTCCGAAATGCAGCGACACGGCCCCGATCCTCGGAGTGTGACTGCCATCGTCGGACGTCAAGAACGCCCGGAACTGGATGTACCGGTAGGTCCCGCCCAGCTGCATGTCCGCCTCACACTCGACCGGCTGCCACCGGCTCCAGGGCCCGTCTGCCTCAGGCGCAAAACGGAACGCCAGCTCGACGGAGGTCCCCTGCGGAACTGACGCACGCCAGGACGGAAACGCCGCCGAGAATGAGCGCGCAGCCCTCGCAGGAACCGAGAGAAAAATCCCCGTACGAACATAGGGATGACCGGTACCCTCCTCCAACACCAGCTCCTGCGTCTCCGGGTCGACGGTGACTCCGGCCGCCTTTTGGGCAGCGTTTTCGTCGAACCGGTCCTGGTAAAAGACCCGATGTCCCTCGTGGTGGCCAAAGCCGCCCTGCACGGCCGCCGAAGACACGAGCACGGTCAGCAACGTCGAAACGGCGACCGGTCTGAGCATCTCCCTACCTCCTCGCTCCGCGATGCGGAGAACGCGGAGTATATCACGCCCCCACAAGGACTGTCAGCCGATCATTCGCACAGGGCAGCGACGCCGGAAACTGGAAAGCCGCATCTTTTCGCAATCGACTTTTCAATCATGGAGGGCCCTCGATCGGGTCGTCTTCCGTCCCCGGGTAACGCTCCTCGGGGTTGCCCGGCTCGCGAGTCTCCTCCGCGACGGCCCGCACCGCGGCCTTCACCTGCTGCCAATCATGCCTGTCGGCCAGCATCTCCCCCAGAAACGTCGCCAACACCCGCGCACGCCGCGTTCGCTCCTTTCCGATGCCGACGGAGTTCATCGCATCCACCGTCGTATCCAGGACGCTTCTCGTGACCCGCGCCATAAGACCGTCGCCGGCCAGCAGGGTGCGGCTCCGACGCGTCAGCCCCGCGGTCAGCCGGGCCAAAAGCCCCTTCGAACGTCTCGCGTCCAGGGCCGAAGGCGCTCCGGTGTCCAACTCGATCTCCTCGGGAAGGGCCTGCTCCAGATGTTGGTGCACGACCCTCTCCAAGGCCCCCATCCCCGGGATCGGCCTCGCCGCTCCCCCGGCCACAGATTCGGTCAGCTCGGCCTCCAGCTTCGGAAAGGCGGAGCGATTCGCACCCAGGGTCCGGCAGATCTCCCGCAGCGTGGAAATGGAATCCGCAAACGTCTCGGCATGACCTGAGAGCACCGTCGCAACCTCGGCCTGGCTCTGCTTCAGCTGCTTGCCCAGCATCCTCTTCAATCCCCAAGCGAGCCGTTCGGTGTCGACCCGGGGTAGTGTCGTGAGAAGCCACGGATCGGTCTTGGCCCGGATAGCATCGATCGCCACCTTGAGAATCCCGGGAACATCGCCGGCCAGCTTCTCCAGCGTCTCGTGCTTCAGCTCGAACACGTTTTTATAAATCACGCTGCCCTTGCTGCACATCAGCCGGTCTGCCTCCACGTGAGACATCCAGCCCAGCGCAAAGGCCATCCGCCGCCGGTCCCCACTCTCGCCAGCCTGGTTTAATAGCGCCCGCCCCAGGTGCGGGTCGTGAAGCTGCAGATCGAGCGTCCGGTCCGTCTTGCCGAAGCTCGTCACGGAAAACGTCATGTCCGGCCCCATCGACGCCGCCAGGAAAATCGACCGCTCCGGCTCGCGCTGCAGAAATGCCAGCGGCGAGTCCGGCTGCACCCGCGCTAACCCCAGCACGGCCCGGCCGATTGCGACATGCGTGAACGGGCCCCAGGCCATCGCAGGCAAACCGCTCCCGCAGACCGCAAGGAACATCGCGAACCAGCGCCGACTCCACATGGTGGCTGCCATCGTAACCCACGCCCCCCCTCCGAGGGTTCTCCAGGGGCGTTTGCCATGCGGTGACGCCTTGGGCTAGACTGTCCTCGAGTGTGCCCGCGCCGCCAGGCGCGGTGAGAAGTAGGGTCGCCATGCGCATCAAACTTGCCCCAATCGGCCTTGCCGTTCTGTTCGTCGCCCTCGTCGCTTCGCCGTTCGCGGCAGCCAACCCCGGGTACGGCCCAAAGTGCTTCCAGTGCCATACGTCCCCCGAGGGCGGCTCCAGTGACCTCAACGGCGTCGGCGCCAAGTTCGCCCGCGACGGCCACAAGTTCCCTAAGGAAGAGGAGAAGAAAGAAGAAAAGAAGGAGGGCGAGGAGGGAAGCGCCGAGGGTTCTGGAGAGACGACCGGTGAAGCCGGCTCCGAAGGCGGCTCAGGCGCCACGTCCGGCACCGCCTCGTCTTCCGAGGGCTCATCCGACGGCGGTGGCGGAAGCGGAGACTCCTCCTCGGGGCCGTCACCCGACGGTTCCTCCTCGTCGACCGGCGGCGATTCGGGCAGTTACAGCAGCCCCGCGCCCGTCGACGACTCCCCGGCCGTGGAGGGCGCCGCCAGCATCGTCACCGGCCCGACGCCCCCCGTCACAACCGCGCAAGCCCCGTCGGATCCCGCCGGAGCCTCGGCCCAATCCGGGGGGCCCGGCTCCGACAGCGGCCCCTCCGGCGATCCCTCCAAGGAGCTCGCCCGTTACGGCGCAAGCGGCAAGAAGGTCTTCTCGCTCGTCAGCCCCAAGCTCTCCAGCATCGGAAAAAGCTGCGCAACCTGCCACGCCGACGGCGCACTCGCCGGCAAGTGGGGCGACTACCCCAAGTTCCGCCCGGAGCTGGGAAAGGTCGTCACCTTCGAACAAGCCGTCCAGTGGTGCCTCGAGAACAACATGAAAGGTCGTGTGCTCCCGCTCGACGACAAGTACATGGTCGCCCTGTCCGTCTACCTCAAGGGCCTTTCGAAGTGAGGACGATTGAACCTGCCTGACTTGCGGGGCGAGGACCCGATCAAGCGGGCCAACAAGGCCCTGCTCCTCAACAACGTCGACCGCGTGCGAGAGGCCTTCCGCGACCTCAATTCCGTGCCCGGGGACGAGGCCTACTCACTCCTCATCCGCGCGTTCCGCCACAAGATGTGGCCGGTGCGCAAGGCCGCCCATGAGGCGCTATCCGTCTTCGGCGACGCCGCCCGCACGCCCGTCAGCCGCTCGCTCGACAGCACCAACGAGGACGAGGTCTACTGGGCAATCAGAACGCTCGGCAAGATCGGCGGACTGGCCATCCCCGGCCTCGTCGACCTGTCCAAGGGACCGGATCGCACGCGCCGCCTTTTCGCTGTCACCGCGCTCGGCGACGTCGCCGATCCCGCCATCGTCCCCGCCCTCATCGAGCGCCTCGACGACGAGGCCTGGAAGATCCGCTGCGAGGCCGCCCGGGTCCTCGAGCTCCACGCCGGCAAGCTGCCCGTCGTCAAGAAGCTCCAGGACGCGTTGATGCTCAAAAACGAGAACATCACGTACTGGGCCCTCAAGATCCTCTCCAAGCTGATGGGCGCCTCGGCCATCGAACCCGTCAAGGCGTTCCTGGGAAACCCGGACAACCGTCTCCGCTACTCCGCCATCTCGGCGATGGACGACTTCCCCGACGACGTCGCCGTACCGCTCCTCATCGCCTGCTTGAACGACGCCTCCTGGATCGTCCGCAAGCAGGCCGCCGAACGCCTCCTCAAACGCGGCGAAAGGATTGAAGGCTTCCTCAAGAGCGCCTTCCGAGACGGCAGCCACGACGTCAAGTTCTGGTCCATCAAGGTCCTCGCACAGGTCGCCGGCAAGGGCCGCATGGAGACCTACACCAGCCTCCTCGGCAGCGGCCGCGAGGACCTCAAGTACTACGGCATTACGGCCCTGGGCGAGGTCCGCGAACCCGAAGCCGTGTCGCTCCTCGTCAACTGCTTCCGCGATCCCTCCTGGGGTATCCGCGAGTACGCCAGCGAACAGCTCGCCGCCATGGGCGACTACCCGCTCTCCCAGCTCTCGGCCGGCATCAACAGCGACAGCGACGACGTCAAGTACTGGTGCATCAAGACCCTCGCCAGGATCGGCAACCCCGCCGCCGTCCAGCTCGGTTTTTGCCTCTCCAGCCAGGATCGCATCACCCGCATGCACGCCATCGAGGCCGCCAAGGACGTCAAGGCCGAGGCGATCACGGCCGCCACCGTCGAACGGCTCGACGACCCGGAGTGGCAGATCCGCAACCGCGCCGCCGAGATCCTCGCGCGCCGGGGCGCCAGCGCCGTGCGCCGGCTGCTCCCCAAGCTCGCCGAGGAGAACGACAATTTCTTCTACTGGAGCCGCAAGGTCCTCGAACAGATGCCCGGCGCCGGCCTCAAGGAACTCGTCGCCATGGTCATCGACGGCTCACCCGAGCTGCGCAAGAAGGTCTTCCTCTTCGTAGGAGAGCTCGACGAACAGGCCCTATCCACACTGATGGCGAGCCCCCCTCCGGAGGTCCGCAAGGCCGTGATGAACTTCGAGCCGGCCCGCAAGCGCTCTCCGGAACAGATGGCCGCTGCGGCCGCAGCCGAGGCCACAGGCCAGATGCTGGTCGAGGAAGAAGGCGTCATCAGCGGCCTGGACCGGCTTCTGCACCATCTCTACGACGCAGGAGGAAGCGACCTCCACATGAACGTGGGAGCGCCACCCTCCGTGCGCATCCACGGTGACCTGCAGCCGATTCCCGGCGAGCCGATTCTCACGGCCAAGCTCGCGGAAGACCTGCTCTCCAGCTTCCTCACCGCCCCCCAGCGCCAGCGCCTGGAGGAGGATTGGACGGTCGACTTCAGCTACGAGATCCCCGAGATGGCACGATTCCGCGTCAACCTCTTCCGCGAACGTCAAGGACTCAACGGAGTTTTCCGGTTGATTCCTGTGCGCATCGCCACGGTGGACGACCTGCGCCTACCCCAAGTCTTCAAGGACCTCTGCCGCATGAAGCAAGGTCTGGTTCTCGTCACGGGCCCGACCGGCAGCGGCAAGTCCACCACCCTGGCTGCGATGGTCGACTTCATGAACGCGGAACGCCACGACCACATCATCACCATCGAGGACCCCATCGAGTTCGTCCACGAGCACAAGAAGTGCCTCGTCAGCCAACGCGAGGTCAGCCAGCACACTCGATCATTTGCCAGCGCCCTCCGCAGCGCCCTGCGCGAGGACCCCGACATCATCCTCGTAGGCGAGATGCGAGACCTCGAGACCATCTCGCTCGCCATCACCGCTAGCGAGACCGGCCACCTCGTCCTCGCCACTCTCCACACCACCAACGCCGCCCAGACCATCGACCGCATCATCGACGTCTTCCCGCCCCACCAGCAGCCTCAGATCCGCTCGCAGCTCGCAAACTCCGTCCAGGCCATCATCGCCCAGCGGCTTCTTCCCAGGGCCACCCGCCCCGGCCGGGTTGCCGTTCACGAGGTGCTTCTCAAGACTCCCGCCGTCCAGAACCTCATCCGGGAAGGAAAGGCCGAGCAGCTCTTTAGCATGATGCAACTCAACCGCGAAGTCGGCATGCAGACGTTCGACGATCAGCTCATCGAGAACGTCAAGCTGGGCGAGATCGCCTACGACCTCGCCGTCGAGTACGCCTACGACCGCAAGACCTTCGAGCAAGCGTGCGCCCCCAAGGACGACGCCAAGAAGTCCCGGATGGCACGCAGGCCTTGAGCCACAAAAGACGCGCCCCCATCCATCCCCCAGGGCAAACTCAGATCTCCATCGACCCGGCGCGACGGTCCAGGCTTCGCCGCAGCACCCAGAAGACCGCCCCGAGCGAAATCGCAGCCCACAGCAAGGCCCAGAACGTCGCCGGAATGTGCGTCATGCGCGCGAGCTGCTGGGCGTCCGTGACACCCGGCGCGCCTCCGACGCCCACCAGAATCCCCGCACCTGGCAGTAACGTACGGATATCCATCAGCGCCATGCTGGCCGTCAGTACTCCCAGCGTCTGGGCGATGTAGAATTCGGTTTCCGCGCTCGCCGTCCTTCCGATCTTCCAGAGCGCAATCCCGGTCGCCAGCCCATACAGCGCCGTGAACGAATCCCGCGCATAGCACACCGTCAGCACGAGGAACAGCGCCCCAAGCGACTCCAGCACATATCGAGAGAATCGTCGATCCGACGCCAGCATGATGATGCCGCACCCGAAGAAGACGCTCCCGAGGTACCCGCCGCTCACCACCGCCAGCGGAAAGCCGCCCGCTGTCGTCGTCAGTCCAGCTGTGTTTGGCGCAACCTGGATACTGCCAACCCTGCCCCCGGTGGCAAGCGCCGCCAGCGCGTGCCCCGACTCGTGACACATCGTCGAGAACAACCGGACCGGGTACACCAGCGGCGTCTCCCACAGAAACCACGCCGCCAGCACCGCAACAATCAGACCCTTCAGATTTCGAGAATCTAGCCGCGCCATGACAGCTCCCTCAACAACTTCCTTGCCCGTGCCATCCGGCCCGCGCAATCCTCCTCATTCTACGCTCTCGGCCGCCAATCCAACATCCCGCTTCGCCCACCCCTCGAATTGGCTCGACCGCTTCCTGGTTCCACCACAGACCCGCCAGCTCGAGCTGCTGGACGGACCGCTGCCTCCACGTGACGCCCTGCTGGCGAACCTGCGCGACCTGGCGCTGGTCAACAGGTTCGCGGGCGGCTGGGCTGTCGCCGCCTGGGCACTCGAGCGCCTCGTCGGATCGTCGAGTCAACGGAGCTTTCGAGTACTCGACATCGGCACCGGCGGGGCCGATGTCCCGGTCGCGCTTTCGCAGTGGGCACGCCGGCGCGGCCTGGCGCTCCAGGTCGACGCTATCGACCTGCGCCATGAAGTCGTCGACCTGGCCCGCTCCCTCGCTGCCGACGAGCCCTCCGTGCGCGTCCTGCAAGGCGACGCGCTCGACCTCGGAGCGCTGCCTCAGCGCTATGACTTCGTCCTCTCCTCGCTGGCTCTGCATCACTTCGATCCGCCCGACGCCGTGCGCTTCCTGCAAGCTGCCCACGCCAGGGCCTCCATCGCCCTGGTCGTCAACGACCTTCGCCGGTCTCGCGTCGCCTGGTACGCCACCCGGCTGGTCTCCCGCATCTTCTTCGAGAGCTTCGAGGCCAAGCATGACGGTCCCCTCTCCGTGCTCCGCGCCTACACTCCCCGCGAAGTCGCCGAACTAGCTCGGATGGCCGGGTTGCCGGGCGCCGAAGTCCACACCCGTCCCCCCTTCAGGATGTGCCTCATCGCCAGGGCCTGAAACGGCCGGCCCAGCTCTCCGCTACTTCGGCGGCCAGATTTGCCCGGGTGTGTATGGCTGACCGGAGCGGGGGGACACCTTCTGAGGCTGCTGGCCACCCCACTGCCCCCCCTGCCACTGCTTCTGGGGCATCTCGCCGCCTTTGCCCTGTCCGCTCCACGGTCCCCCCTGTCCCATCCCGTACTTCGCCTTGATCGCCAACCGCCGCTCCTGGAACTCCTGCATCAGCGCCTGCTTCTTCTGCTCGAACTCCTGGTGCAACGCCTGCTTGCGCGCATGCAACTCTTGCTCCAGCGCCTTCATCTCCTGCCACATCTGCGAACTCTGGCCCGCGCTCCCGTGCTCACCCCACGCGACTCCCGCCCGCATGACCATCAGACACGTCATCAGCACCGCCGCTCTCACTACCATCCGCGTCCTCCTTCCAGCTCCCCTCCCCCCGCGAAACTCTACCGCATACGCAGCACCTTTCGCAGACACCGGCGGCTTCGGGAACCCCTCACGACCCTGCCGGCAGCCGGCTCTCGCCCCCCCTGGCAAGCAGCCGCCGAACCGCGTCCAGCACGGTCGCGGGCTCGATCAACTCCTGACAATACGGTCGCCTTTCGCACCGAGGCAGGTAGCAGCACAGACAGTCCATCTCGGGCGCCAGCTTCTCTCCACGCCCAAAGACCTCGATCTCCGCCACCGAGGTCGGCCCGAACAGCACAACTGTCGGACGCTTCGTAGCAAGCGCCAAGTGCATCGCCAGCGAATCGCTCGTTACCACTACGGCCGCCGCCGCCAGCATGCCTGCAAACCTCCGGACCGGATGCACCCCCGGGAAGAACGTCCCCCGGGGCGCCCGTTCCATCAGCCGCCCGATCAGCGGCATCTCGAGCTCGCCGCCGAAGAGTGCCACCTGCAACCCCAGCTGCTCTGCCACCATCGGCATGAACGACGCAAGGTGCGGCTCGGACCATCGCTTGAACTCCCAGCGCCCACCACCACCAACGTTCAGCGCAAGGAACCGCTCCTCGACCGACAACCCGGCCGACCGCAACACCCGCCGCGCATCCTCGAGCTCTTCGACCTCCAGCGGCAGAACGTACTCTCCGGAATCCCCCTCCAGCCCCAACATTTCCATCATGTGAGACTGGTAACTCCTCGTGTTCTCCCGCTTCAGATCGTCCCAGAGCCCCATCTGCCACCACGTGCGGGCCTTCTCGTCCACCGGGAGCACAACCCCGTCTCGAAGCTGAAATCCCACCGCGCGCGCCGGTGCCCCGTTCCCCGCCGAGCTCGTGAACGCCAATGTGGCCAGCCTCGCGGCTTCCGCCGAGGCATCCAGGCAAATCACCAGGTCGAACCGCTCCGACTGCGCCAGCGCCAGGGCTTCGTACCCCATCCCGACAACCCGCGCAACGTACGGATTCCGACTCAATAGCGGCAATGAATCCTTTCCGGCCACCCAGGTGATGTGCGGCGGCACACCGCCTTCGGTCTCGGCGCGGGTCAGCGGCTCGAGGATACAGGTCGTGCGCAGCACGTCCCCCATCGCGTCCAGCTTCACGATCAGTATGCGTCGGCCCCGGGGCCGGTAGTACTCGCACGCGTCGCAGACGGCTCCGAAGTGCTTGTGGGGCGCACAGGGACGATCGCCCAGGTAGTGCCGGCAATCCGTCCTGACCGTCCTCACAGGCCGGCTCCGTCGTGTTGTTCGATCGCCCGCCGAATCTCCGCCCGGTTCACCGTGGCGGTCCCGAACAGCCGCACCACCACGCTCGCCGCGAAGTTGGCCAGGTACGCGGAATCCTCCAGACCCAGTCCGCTGGCCACAGCAAGTCCCATCACACTCGACACCGTGTCACCCGCGCCGGTCACGTCGAAGACGTCCCGCGCCATCGTCGGAATGTGCAGCATCGACCCGTCCCGTTTGAACAGCGACATGCCCTGCGCACCGCGCGTGATCAAGATCGCCTCCAGGTCCAGCTCGTCTCGCAACTTGCGTCCCGCTTCCAGCAGCGTCCTCTCGTCCTTGATCTTGAACCCCGCCCCCAGACTCGCCTCCGCCGTGTTCGGCGTGATCAAACTGAAACTTCGATAGTGCTGAAAGTGGATGTCCTTCGGGTCCACCACAACCGGAACACCCCGGCGGCGCCTCAACCCTCGGAGGTGCTCCAGAAGCCGCGGCGTGATGACACCCTTTCCGTAGTCGCTCACGATCAGCCCGTCGACGCTTTCCGCGATCGAGTCGACGTACGCGCAGAGACGCTCGTGCATCTGCTCGGACGAGTCCTGGCGCGACTCACGGTCCAGCCGCACGATCTGCTGCGACTGGCCGATCACTCTCGTCTTCACGGTCGTCGGCCGGGCCGGGTCCCGGAAGATCCCCGCCCCGCCGAGGCCTCTCTCCGCGAGCAGCCCCACAAGCCGCTCCTGGTCCGCGTCCTCTCCGGCCAGCCCGCAAAGGTGCACTTCGGCCTCCAGCGCCAGCAGATTGCTGGCGACGTTGGCCGCTCCCCCCAGGATGTAGCTCTCCCGAACCACGTCCAGCACCGGAACCGGCGCCTCCGGACTCAACCTCTCCACGTTTCCGAAGAGGTACTTGTCCAGGATCACGTCACCGATGACCAAGATGCGCGGACGTCCCAGTTCTGCCAGCCTGCCAAGCAGCTTCGATCGCTCCATCGACATTCACTCCAGCAAGGCCCCGGCTATGAGCGGAATGAGAATCTCGTGATGGCCCGTGAGCTGGATCGCCTTTCCTCCGGGCCGCTCCAGTACGTTCACCCGGGGCCTGTAATGCTGAATCATGTCCAGGTTGACGGCCGTGAAAGCCTCTACCCGCTTCCCGACGTTCCTCACCAAGGACAGCGCCTTCAGGAAAACTTCCGGCATCAGGACGGCCGAGCCCACGTTCAGATAAATGCCGCCATCCGACAACCCCGGCAGCGCCGCGGCAAACGTCTCGAAGTCCCTCCGCAAGAGTCCGCCCAGCTTCTCCCAATCGACCGCGGGATGGATGTGCACGACATCGGCGCCCAGCGCTGCATGCACCGTCGCCGGAACCTTCAGCTCCCAGGCCCTGCCCAGCACCGAGTGCGCCCGCTGCGGCATCTCGCTCTGGCTGATTCGCCGGCCCAGCAGTGAGCCCAGCCCCAGCCCCAGGCTTCTGCCGTAGTCGTCGGTCAGCACGTCTCCCAGGAACCGGCCCGTCTCTTCGGCCGTCCCGAAGCTACCGTCCTCCAGCGCCTCCGCGACGTCTTCGGAAGTCTCGCCGCAGTAGGCTATCTCGAAGTCGTGCACGATGCCGGCGCCGTTCAACGCCAGGTGAGAGACGTACCGCTTCTCCATCAACCCGGTCAGGTACGGCGCCAGACCACACTTCAGTACGTGCGCTCCGAGGCTCCAGATGATCGACCGTCCCTGGGTCTTCGCAAGACGCAGGGCCGCGATCAGCGTCTTCAATTGCTTCCCCGCAAGCAGGTCCGGCAGGCTGTCGATCCACGCCGAAAGCTGCGTGCCGGGGGCCGGCCGCCCAAACGCCTCCACCTTGACCAGGTGCTTGCGCTGCCGCAGCGAAACCGTTTTCAGACGCCGGAAGTCGACCGACATGCCGTGCAGTCTATCAGACCCACGCCTGCTCCCTTCCGCCCGGCAGCTACCGCCTCCGCGTCAAGGCCTCGGCCAGCTCGCGCGCGCTCGGCCACCGGTCCTCCCGGCGCGCTGCCAGCGCTCGCATCAGGACCCGCGTCGTCGCCTTCGACGCCTTTCGGCCCAGCCTCTCTGAGAGCCGGCCGGCGCATCCGCTGTCGTGCAATAGCACCAGCGAGCCCACCTGCCCGGGAAACGCAAGCTCCCCCGTCAGTAGCTCGTAGGCCACACACCCCAGGCTGAACAGGTCGGTCCGCTCGTCGAAGGGGTCTCCCACCGATTGCTCCGGCGACATGTAGCACGGCGTCCCCAGGATGTAGTCGGGATTCCTGGGTGTTCGCGTGATGTGGAGCGTCGTCCGGAGGATGTGCGCCGTGCCGAAGTCGAAGATCTTCGCCACCTCTCCGCGAAAGCCGATGTTCCTGGGGTTCAGGTCACGGTGCACTACTCCCGTCGCGTGGGCCGCAGACAATCCGGACGCGAGCTGGCCCAGCAGGGCGAGCGCCTCCTCCTCTCCGTACGGACCGGCGCGCGCCAGCCGCTCGGCCAGGACCTCGTCGAGCGCCTCCATGCTGTAGCAGTAGTGGCTCTCCTCCGCACTCTCGTGGTGCAGCGTGATCACGTGCGAAGCACCCGGGTGGTCCGACCGGTTGATGCGCTTGATCGCCCGGATCTCGCCGCTGAAGAGCTCGGCAAAGCGCTCCATCTCCTCGGAAGTGCCGAAGTCGGTTCGCAGCTTCTTGATGATGTGCGACTCGCCTGAGACCTTGTGAACGCCTCGGAACACTTCTGCCATGCCACCACCGCCGACCTTCTGAAGCGACTCCGGCGCGTAGTGGTCGAACACCGAGGCGTAGTCCGCCAGCAGGGCGTCGATGCTCGCTCCATGCGGCGAGACCCAGCCCGGCTCCACGGTCTTCACCAGGAGCAACAGCTCGCGGGCCAGCGACGGCCGCTCCCGCGTTTCGCGCAGTTCTTCGTAGAAGCCGAAGATTTCGTCCAGCAGCGCCCGAGTTGGCCGCACCAGGCACACGCCCTTGTAGTACTCGAACGCGCGGGCCAGCTGCCCGCCCGCCCGGTGGGCGCGCGCCAGCTGCTCTAGCGTCGCCATGCGCTCGGCCGGTTCCCTGGCGCGCGCCTGGAACCCCTCGAGCAACGTGGCGGCCCCCTTCCAGGCCCCGCCCTCCATCATGAGCTGTGCCGAACATAAATGACTGGATGCATCCACCGGATTCATCGAGGCCTCTGACTCGAAGAACCGCATGAGTCTGGCGCGCTGCTGCGCGCTCAGCTCGCCCCGGCGCTCGTAGACCGTCGAGGCCACGGGCCGCGTCATCGCCGCCAGCTCTCCCGCCTCGAGCACGGCCCGTCCGAGCAGAAACGCCACCTCCTCGACATGCTCCACCGCCAGCAGCCGCCGGTAGAGCTCCTGGGCAGCAAGGCTCTCGTCTCGCGATCGCGCCAGCTCCAGAGCCCGTGCCTTCAGCACGCGGGTCCGGTCCGATTCCGGCAGCGCCACCTCCCTCCACCTCTGCAGTACTCGCACCAGCAGCTCCTGCTGCGAGCCCAGGTCGCCGAGCGACCTCACAGCGCTAGCAAGCGCCTGAAGGTCGTGAGGATCGATCCGGCTCTTGGCCAGGTACACCTCGGCCGCCTCGGGCGAGAGCACGGATCTCCGCGCCAGGAGAGACGACAGATTCTCGATCGACGACCTCGCCTCCGGATGCGCAGCGAAGTCCCGACCAAAGAGCTCGCTCAGGTCCTCCGAGAATCTCTCCCGGTGCTGGAACACCAACACGTCCACGCCCTTGGATCGCCACGCGTGGTAAACCCGGCCCATGAGATGATCCACGTGACGGTCGCTCTTGACCCGGCCGTACAGAGCTCGCGCCACGCCCTCCGCTTCGGCGGGCAGCGGCTCGGCCGCGCAGAGCGCGCGGGCCAGGTCTCGCAGCGTCTCCCAGGACGCAAACTCCGGAGTCGCGCTCTGGAGCGCAAGCTCGAATGGATCGAAGCCCAGGGCGCTCTTCAGACCCGCCCAGCTCGCCCCCAGCCCTTGCCCCTCCAGCACCGGCGCGAAAATCGCGAACGGTGTCTCCAGCACAACCAGCGATTTCCAGTAGTGCAACGGCGGCTTCTGCGGGTTGAGCGTGCGCTCTGCCTCCACCAGCCCCCGATGCAGCTCCACCAGCGCCTTCAGATAGTCGTGCTCCGACAGCTTCTCACCCGCGTACCGGCCGACCCGCTCTCCGAAGTAGCCCCACCCGAAGAACGCGGCCACAACCCCGACCGTATGCCCGCCGGGTATCAGCAACGCCAGCACCAGACCGGTCACTCCCCCGACCACACTGCCCACTCCCCGGTGGAAATCGACGTAGGCATTCCGATGCCGAAGGAGCTCGTCGATCGTTTCTCGATAGATCTCGCAGCCTCCCGACGCATCGCCCACCCCTATCGCCGACCGGGCAGCTTCCCGGCGCGCCTCGACGTGCGCAGCGATCGATTCGATCGCCACCGGGCTGGAGGTCATTCGTCCCGCACGGCCATCGTCAGCAACCCCATCCCAGGACTGAACCAGTACCGATCCGGGATCGAGAGGACTACGCCGGACACCGGCGACTTGAGCTCCTCCACACGCGTTCGAAACACGTCCGACAGCTCGCAGATAACCATGCCTGCTTCCACCCGCTGCCCTGCGCGGACCAGAAACCTTCCGAAGCCTGCCCGCTCCGCCCTCAACGGCGTGCACCGGCGCAGCTCCACCCTGACCGCGGCGGCCTCGGGACCGCCCGTTGCCCCCGGCTCCATCATCCCCAGCCGCGCCATCACGCCCAGCAGGCCCCGGCACGCAAGCACCGCCTTCGCCTCGTCGGCGTAGCGCAACGTCCCGAGCTCCACCGTGAACGACGGTACCTTGCCCTGGTTCAGTACGCTTCCCGAGAGGCTGGCGTCCAGCCGGTTACTGCGATACTGATCCAGCGGCCAGTCGTACAGCCGGATCGCGTCGAACGCGGCCGACAGGGATTCCACCCGCGGCAGAAGCTGTGCCGACTCCGCGTTCAGGTATCGGTCCAGGATCACGTACGCGATGCTCTCGCTCGAATCCGCGTGTAGGTCTACATGGCAGTGCGGCGACTCGCCCAGGATCGCCTGGTAACCGGCGCTCGCCATCCGCTCCGCGAACCCGCCATCCGACCTCCCCGGAAAGAAACGATTCAAATCCTCCGATGTCTCCGATACCTCCCTCCGGTTCGACTCGCAGCCGGATGGATTGAGCATCGGCAGGCACGTCACCGTCCCGTGGAAGGACCTCGCCCGCAGCTCGTCGTAGAAGAGCTGCAAGGCCCGGATCCCCGTCACCTCGTTGCCGTGCACGGCCGAGGTCACCACCAGCCGCGGGCCGTCCCCGCGCCGGAAACGGATCCACGGCAACCCGCGCGTGGCTCCGTCGACGGTCTCGCAGACCTCCACACGCCCGCGCTCTTCGCGAAGCGTCACACTAGCCACTCGCTTCATCGGCCCTCCGGCGGAAACCAGACATACAGATGGTAGAGAAACCACAGCAGGTTGATCGTGAAACCCACCGAGAAAAGCACGTCTGCAAGCTGTCTCGGAGTCCGCACCATCGGGTCGAAAGAGAGTGAAAAGTACTCTCCAGTCATGACCCTACTCGACACCTGCCACGTCGCCAGCGCCAGGAACGGACAAAGCCCGAATCCAACCCAGGCAGGCGGTCGAACGAGCACACCCGTGAAGACCGCCAGCTCCAGCGCAAGCAGCACTACGAACGCAAAGATCCGCCTCACCCAGGTCCAGAAGACCTCGGAAGGGCTGGGATGGAGATCGGGCAGAGCCATCGGATCGACATGAGTATACATTAACTCCTCTACCCTCCTCCGACCCGCCCGCCCTGCCTCGGCTC